>CAJPSI010000001.1 GCA_905373275.1 Candidatus Saccharibacteria bacterium UBA1103
GGGTCGCCATCAAGTACCGGCAGATTGGTCGGCGGCTCGGCGGTCTTAGAATTAGCCCAGACTACGCTAGGTGTCTCGACATTCATGTGCGGTAGATGAAAGACGCTGGCCAGCTCCTCGATATTTAAGATAAAGCCTGTGCCATCCGGGAAAGATCGCTTGGCGCAGAGGTCGAGCGCCGCCCGATCGTAGCGAGGCTGAGTAGCCAGCTTAAAGCCATTAAGGCTGGTCGAGTTAAACTGCTTAAAGGCGCTCGCCACGGCATTCATCTGGATGCGAGCCGAGTCTTGGTCGTGTCCGAGGTAAGCTAGCCTGATGCAGACCTTGTAGCCCAGCTTCTGCGATTTCTTCTCCATCTCGCTAATCCGGAGCTTGTCACGGTCAGACAGTTCGGTGTTTTTGTCATTTCCTTCGGGTGGCTGCCAGAGTGCCTCTAGTGCTTGGAGGACGTAGTAGAAGGCACCCGAGCGGAGCGACGAGCCGAAGCCGCTACGATAGCGAGCGACGTACTTAGCGCTATCTTTCTGCCAGCTATCCGGTATAGGTCGGACGAGGATCTGCACCCAGATCTCCTCGTCGTTGCTACCCAGCTTAGTCAAGGCGGCGGTGATACCGGCTAACGGGTCAACGTCGAACGCCTGGAAAGTCCGGATGGGCAAGAATTCGTTGTCGGTCAAGACTAGCTCATCAACTGCTGTAGCTCGGTGGGCATTGATGCCGTCGGCGTAATCTTCCTCAGCCGGCTGAATCTGGACGGTCGGATACTGGGCGTAGATTTGCCCTTCGACGAAGTTCTGCAGATGCTTAGGGGTGCGGACGTAGAAGCGGATCTGCCCGCCCACGCTGGCGATCTCAAACGAGAGATGCTCCTGAACACCAGTGGCTCGGTGGAGCTCCTGCTTGTCGCGGAGGATGCCGTGCAAGGAAGCGAAGAGCTGCTCGGCAGAGAGCTCTTTCTTGTCGTTATCTCGAGGGATTTCTAGAGCCAGGAGGACGTAGTTGTAAGCATCGCCAGGGTCGTTAAGGCTATGATAGTTGCGCCAGGTCAAGATGCCGAGAATGCCGACGAGAGGCATCCAGATGTACCACTGGGTAAAGAAGGTAAACAGCCACTGTATCATCACCAGTTATCTTATCATATTTAGCGGGCGAATGTTTTAGGCTTGTACTAGTTCGCTAGAGCCCTCACTCTTCACTCTATTATCATTTTCCTCAGACCCGCCTGGCTGGCTCGTGACACAGCTCTGGCTTCAAGCGTGCACAGTCTTCGGGAAATGACGATGTAGATGAAGGACAAAAGACGCCCTTTATGTGTTAAGGACTATATGTGACAGAGTAACTCACCTAAGCTTCCGATGGCTGTTGATATGTCTATAATTTCCAGTCTCATTTCTTAGCCAACTTCAGTCAGAGATGAACGCTCCTGGTACGAGTAGTACAGTGTGGTTGACGAAGGCTGTTGATATATCGGTAAGCTATCTAGTGCACGTGGTAGTTTATACGGTGCCAGCCTGTCCAGCACCCAGCAGATGCGTAAGTCTATTCAGATACAATTCAAGCTCATATTACCCTAGTTCTTCTTACGCAACACCAGCTCTATGCATCCTGCTGGGATGCTGGGGCCTGAGGAGACCACCTGTACTGCTCGTACAGGGAGCTTTATGTTGTATAAGGAGGCCATATGATCTGTTCCGGACCATAGGGCAAAACGAAAATAGTGTCAACTCAAAGGTGATACGGGCAAATGTAATTTACGACGCTTTCCTTCTGCCTCGTCGTCTGGCTGGGCGGGCGGGAGCGTCGGCTAGTAACCGCCTAGCCCGTTCCTCCGTCAGAGATTTCGGGTCGGTATCTTTCGGGATCTTAGCGTTCTTAGTGCCATCAGTGACATATGGTCCATAGCGACCATTCAGGACTTCAATCTCGCCCCAGCTGGCGATGTGCTTGGCTGCCTCGGCCTCCAGCTTGGCTTGGTATAGCTCTCTAGCCTTGGTTTCACTGATTTCAAAGGGTGACTCCGGCTTGATGCTGACGAAGAGCTTGCCTACCTTGATGTACGGGCCGAAACGCCCGATATTAGCAATGATCTCCTGTCCGTTCGTTGTCGTGCCGACTTGTCGAGGTAGCTGAAACATCTTGATGGCTTGCTCTAGGGTGACGGTGGCAATGCTTGCTCCCTCGGGCATATTAGCAAAGGTCACTTTGGTGTCCTCTTGAGAGCTATCGCCTTTCTGGAGCATAGCACCGTATGCCCCCATCCGAGCATAGATAGGCTGACCATCCTTCGGGTCGGTGCCGACCAGTCGCTGACCGGCCACGCTGGAGCGTTCGATCTTGTCGCTATCTTTGATCTTGTCGTGGAAGGGGTTGTAGAATTGCCGGAGCATCTTGACTTTGTCCAGCTGATGATCGGCGATCTGGTCAAGTTCGTTCTCGATGCCGGCAGTGAAGTCGTAGTCAACTATGTCGTTAAAATAGTCGACCAGGAAGTCAGACAGGATGATACCGCTATCGGTTGGCACCAGCTTGCCCTTGGTTGAGCCGGTTTTTTCGTGGGCAGTCCGCTCACTCAACTGGTCGCCCTGGAGAACCAGCTCGTTAACCGGTCGCTCCACCCCGTCGCTGTCACCCTTCTTAGCGTAGCCCCGTAGCTGAATGTTACTCAGGATGGTGGCATAGGTGGAGGGGCGACCAATCTCCAGCTCTTCCAGCTTCTTAACCAGCGAGCCTTCGCTGTAGCGAGCTGGCGGTCGGCTGAAGGTCTGCCGGGCAACGATTTCGTTCGCCGTTACAGCTTGACCGGCAGCTAAGTCAGGCAAGATCTCGTCCTTGCTGCTACCGTAGACCTTCAAGAAGCCGTCAAAGACCAGCACCTCCCCTTTAGCGGTAAACTTGGGTTGGTGTCGGCTAATGTCGATGGTGATCGTCGTTCGGTCAATCTTAGCGTCAGCCATCTGGGTAGCCAGAGTGCGCCGACGAATCAGGTCATAAAGCTTCTGGGCTCGGCTATCACCCGGTACGGACTCTCTGGCTATATCGGTCGGGCGGATAGCCTCGTGTGCTTCCTGGGCCCCGGCAGTCTTAGTAGTAAAGGTGCGGAATTGATGGTATCTATCGCCATAGGTCTTGCTAATATAGTCGGTCATCTGAGCTAGGGCTTGGTTGCTCAAGTTGACTGAGTCGGTTCGCATGTAGGTGATATAGCCGCTCTGGTATAACCCCTGGGCGATGCTCATGGTCGCCTTAGCACTGTAACCGAGGCGATTGTTGGCATCCTGTTGTAAGGTACTGGTGGTGAAGGGTGGCAAAGGGCGTCTGGTGCCGGTCGTCTTGGCTATGTCGGCTACGGTGTATGTGCTGCCGGGCAGACCGGCCAGGAATTGCTTGGCCTGATCTTTGTCGGTAAAGTCAGTGTCGAGAGTCGCCTTGAAGCTCTGACTGTCGGCATTAAACACACCGGTTGTCTTATAAATAGAGGTAGTCTGATAGTGCTCGATCTCTCGCTCCCGCTCGACCAGCAAGCGGACTGCCGGTGACTGGACTCGCCCGGCCGATTTGCCGCCCGGGACTTTACGCCAGACTACCGGACTCAGCTCAAAGCCGACCAGTCTATCTAAGATCTGGCGAGCTTGCTGGGCATAGACCAGGTTCATGTCCACTGTGTGGGGATGAGCCAGTGCCTCGGTGATAGCCTCCTTAGTGATCTCGTGGTAAGTGATGCGGTTAGTCTTGGCCGGGTCAAGCCCCAGCACCTGGCAGAGGTGCCAAGCAATCGCTTCTCCCTCACGGTCTTCATCTGAGGCCAGCCAAACGGTCTCAGCTTGCTTGACAGCGTCTTTCAGCTCTTTGACCACTTTTTGCTTCTCGGGGTCAATCTCATAAATAGTGGCGAAGTCGTGCTCGGTATCAATCGGCTTGACACCGCCGGCGGCTTTCTTAGCGATGGAGCGGATATGACCGATGCTGGCCATGACGGTATAGTCGCTGCCGAGGAAGCTCTCGATCTTCTTAGCCTTGGCGGGAGACTCGACGATAATCAGGTTCTTGATCTTGGTTGTTTTCATTTGGTCAAGTATAGCACAATCAGAAATCACCCCGACCGAACGAATCCGGTCGGGGCTTTAAGGGCTTTTTTGGGGATTACTCGACGACTGCCATTCCATCCGTTCGGATGGAAAGTCTTATCGTTTGGCCGGTCTCCATGACCGACCACCCAATTAGCATCACTCCGTCGGAGTTGATGCGAATTGCCCTTCGTCTGTCCACCTTAGGTGGTTCAAGGTGGACAAGCTTAGATCGAGAATGTCTGCGACTATGCTCTCCGCTGTGCCAGTCGAAGCGCACATAGCGGTAGCGCAGACCCTCGATCAGCTGGTATCCGCTCGTTTGAGCGAATACCGCAACTAGCTCGTTGTGATTTAATTTCTCAACGAGCCGACCATTTACCCGGATGTCTACCAGGAGATCTCCGGGTTTAAGAGGTTTGCGGGGATTCATCATCCCCTCCTTCCCCTCGGCTTGGCTAGCGCATGGCGCTAGATTACCTCACCCTGAGGTAACAACTTTACTGTAATATTACCTTGGGTGGTCGTCAAGCTTGAGCGACTTCCGGCTAGCGCCTGCCCCAGGTATTGTTGCCTAGGGCTACGATGTAGCCGTTTAGTTCAAGCATGGTTAAGGCAAAGCTAAACTGACTGGTGCTGAGGCCGCTCTTGCTCAGTAGGCGGTCGCCATCGCTTTCACCCTGAACGATCAGGTCGTAGATAATCTGACTGTCGGGCGAGTCGAAGTGAACCTGATCCGCCCTCTCGGCTTGACGGTCGGGTCGGTCCTCTGTCTTAGCGAGCGGCAGGCGATCTAAGATGTCCTGTGCCGCGAGCACCGGGCCGGCACCCTGGGCGATCAATCTATTGCAGCCGGTTGATAGTGGCGAGGTGATATTACCGGGCACCGCCATCACTTCTTTACCCTGGGTCAAGGCGTGTGAGGCAGTATTGAGCGTGCCGGAGCGCTCGCCTGCCTCGATCACCACCACGATATCGGCGAGGGCACTGATCAAACGGTTGCGCTCCAAGAACTGGTGGGGCAAGACCGGTGCCTCGGGCGGATACTCACTGATCAGGGTGCCACCCGCCTGAACGATGCGCCGAGCCAGGGTGCGATTGGTCTGCGGGTAGATATGAGCCAGTCCATTGCCTAAGACGGCCACGGTCGTACCGCCGGCGTCGAGACAAGCTCGGTGAGCCAGCCCGTCATGACCGATGGCTAGTCCACTGACGATGATCACTCCGTGCCGAGCCAGCTCACCGGTGATCCGGGCGTTGACTGCTCTGCCATAGCCGGTCGGCTTGCGACTACCGACGACGGCGACGGTCGGTGTGAGCGGTGGGATGCTACCGATGTACCACAGCTTCTTAGCCGGCTTGTCAATGACGGTTGTCCGCTGGAGAAAATCGTCGTCATGAGGGAGTATTTGCTTGATGTTATCCATTATCCTGCTAAAGTAGTTGACAATCACGACAAAGCGTGCTAATATATCAGCGTTATCGGGTGATAGCCACTGCTAACGCCCGACTAGCACATTATACCCCCTATCATAACACTAATTAGTGTTAGGCTACGTGCAGACTCGAAGTATTCTACCCTCCACTTTTAGCTATCGCTTCGGCGACAGCTAGTCGGCACGTATCTAACCCTCTTGACCGGCGAGCCCCAAGTGTGAGGTGGGTTGCGCTTACTGGTTGTCAGTAGCCGGAATGGTGCGTCGAGAGGTCAAATAGCCCGCTACAGAAGCGATGCCCACCCTTGCTTCTGGGCGGGCTTTTTGATTGATGATTTCAGAGCTTATTCGTCTACCGGGCGATCTTCCAGCAGCTTCTTGCCCTTGATCTCGTACTTTAGCCCGGTTAGGTCGCTGGTCATGTAGTCGTCATTAAGCAAGCCGACGAAGGTCTCGATATCCCGGCTATCCATGATGATGATAGCGCCGTCGTCGGTGGTCATCAGATCCAGCCCCATCTCTTCGCCGTAATCAACCAGCTCTTCTTGGGTCTTGGTGCCGAGCTCCAGATTCTGGAGTTTATTGATCAGTTTAGGATGTCCGGACACCATGGTATTGAGATCTTGCCCTTCCGGGAAGTTGAGCTGATAGCGAGACAAGATCTGCTCAACCTTCTTATCGGCGATAGCCTGCTTCTTGTAATTATAGCCAAACATGGCCTCAAATTTCTTCGGGGCGAAGGCGAAGATTCGTTGGTCGGCATCATCGTCGCCATTACCGGCGATCAGGACTTGGTTGTCGAGCGGGATCTTAAAGGCGCTAGCGGCGCTAAACTGCTGCAGTTTGCCATCCTCGCCGATCTCCCAGGCGGTCCGTTCGTTAAGGCTACCTGACCCGGCGATCTGTTTACAGACATAGAAAGGTGCGATCTCGGGGTGGGTAAAGCGAGCTGCTATTAGCTTGATGTTCTTGAGCTCGTGGTCGTACTCGTTAAAAGTCTCGATGCTAGTACGCTCATGCTCGATGACATTTAAGATATGCCCGGCATTACTCACCTGCCCGCAAGTCGAATAGAGCAAGACTCCGGGCTCACTTTCGGACTGCTCGTAGGCTCGCACTTCCAGCCCTAGCCCGGCGCCTTTCTCGATTTCGCTGAGCAGGTCAACGATGAAAACAGGGGCGACTTGGGGCTGGAGAGCATTGGCGACGGCTAGATGATAAACGGTATAGTGCTTGTTGATCAGGAAGAGCTCAACCTTCAGGTCGTTCTTGAGGCGAGCTAGTTGATTTGCCCAGGCGAAGAGGTCAAAGCTTGGCTCGCTGGTATTGGTTGAGGTCTCAGTGGTCTCGGGGTTTTCTTCGGTCGGCGTCGGCAGGTTTTGGTTGGTTTGCTCAGAGTCATCATTCATGTCGGCAATTATAGCATAGTAATCATCGGAGCTTATGGATTGATTGTCGTCTTGCCATCTCTATGCCGACAAGTTAATCCTTTCTATTTACACAGCCTCTGTTACCGTTTGGTAGTTACGATGCAGTCCTGGCCTTAAGTGCATGCAGTCTTCCGGAAATGGCCGCTACAAACGAAAGATAAAGTTAATTATATCCATTAAAGAAACTTGGTCGTACGTATTTGTTAATTGTTTAACCCTCCCGAAGATAACTCATTACTTTTCGGGGTGTGATAGTGATAGTTTCATCCGTCGCAGCGGCAACCGCACGATTGACGCTGTTTGAAAAGCAGATGTAAGTTGTTTTGCATTTGCGCTTTCTAATTTTATGATAGCTTGGGCATAAATCCGTGTCGGAGCTGACAGATATAACATTTACATTTTCTACTTCGTACGATAATTCAAGCATATCCAGTGCCATTCGAACGTCGACGCCTTTCTCTTGTAAAACATCTTGAGCCTTGTGGCAGTGGTTGCATTTTTTACCTTCTTTTACTTTCAAATTACCAGCTTTAATGTAATTAATATGCTGACTCTTTAACATTGCAACCCAGCGACGTGAATTTTCTTTAATTCGGTCTATCCGTTTCCGGATTTTCGGGGATGGAGTATAGCCTTTTGACGTTTTGATTTCGGATGCATAGTAGTTGATCTCGACTCCATTAATTCCTAAAGTGTCCTCGATTAGACCACGTACATCCAATGAAAAGTAGATATTCTTGTCTGCGATAACCCCCTGATCGTGTAGTAGCTCGGCTACTCTTTGGCGAAAATTTTCGCCGTCAATAAAAACCATTCTTCTATTATCAACTAAATTTTTAGACATCACGCCTCCCCTTCCATCATAACAAAAGCCCCGCTGAGGATGTTATCCAACACGGGGTGATGCACTATCATACTAGCAAGCGTGAACAAAAATGTCAATGCCTTATCGCTTAAGTGTCGGACATTCAGCGAGCTAGTACCGGGTCGGTGAGTTTGAGCTGGCGGGCTCGATTCGCCCAGTGGTCAGCCAGCTCATTCAGCTCCGTACCGGCATGCCCCCTAGTCCAGACCAGCTCCGCCCGTGACTCCTGATAGAGCCGGTATAGCTCGGTGACCAGATCAAGATTCTTAATCTCTCCACCGGACTTGCGCCAACCCTTTGCCTGCCAACTCGGTGCCCACTTGGTCGCCACATTGATCCAGAATTGGCTGTCGGTGACGATCCGGCACGGCTTGCCGTCGGCATCTCTCAGAGCGGCGATGATTGCCCTCGCCTCCATGCGAATATTGGTCGTTTGGTTGCTGCTAATCGGTGACCCCGTTGCCTCCCCGCCGATCAGGTACGGCTGACCGTCTTTGATCACGGCGAAGCCACCCTGCCCCGGGTTAGGCACAGCGCTACCGTCGGTAAAATAGTTCGTCGGGCTAGGCATCGTATTACCAGTCACTACCGCCGCCGCCGCCTGAGCCGCCACCCGAGAAGCCACCGCCGCCGTCGGAACTACCGCCCGAATAGCCGCTACTGGAGAAGCCGCCGCTATTAGAATCAGGTGATGAGGCTATGCTGGCTGACATCTCAGATAAGCCGTCGGTGACGAAGTCCGCCATAGTGCTGTAGCTAAATGTCTCGCTCGAGTCATACCAATCGGCCGGCTGGAGAGATATCCCTTCAAACTTGTCGACCCATTTCTTATGTACGCCCAGGACGTAGGCGTAAGGTATGACGTCGTAGAAAAGAGTCGGCGTCTCGGTTAAGAGTGCCTCCAAGCGAGGCTTATCGACTATCTCGATAAACTCCTTAAAGCCCATGATCTCGCCCTTGATCCGGTAGCCGTCTTTAGTTCTGGGTTTGATGCTACCGGTGAGGCGGGCGCCAATGGTCAAGATAGTTATCGCTACGGTGGTGACGGCGATGATGGGTCGCTTATGGGCGAACAAACCGATGGCGAAGACCGGTACTAAGAAGATCAGGATGCCGAACCCCTTTGAAATCATGGCACTAATCTGCCAATCGGTTGGCTGAAGCATCAGAGCCATCGGTACGATCAAGAGCGAGAGACTGCCCAGTAGTAGCATCAGTGCTTTTTCGGGATTGTCTTCCAGAGTAGTGGCAAAGCAAGCACAAGCCAGGATAATAGCCATAGCGACTACTCGGCCGAGACGTAGCAGTGTCTTAGTCGGGTTCTTCTTAGTGAAGAGTTCGGTCTTGAGCCGACCTCGGCTGATAGTGGAGATAGTGGCATAGACGGTAGTATAAAACTCCCCTTCCAGCTCCGCCTTAGCTACCTTGTCGGGGTGATCATTATTAAATAGTCCATTCATAAAGATCCGCTCCGACTCATTCTGACCATCATAATCTTTTAGCTTAGTCAGAGTGAAGTTCTCACCATCAATGTCAATCGTCAGATAACCCTTATTGGCCAAGTAGACTACCATCGAGGCGGCATGCTTCCTCTTAATCTCACCCTTGTCGGCGAAGGCGACCTCGAGACTATTTAGCCCGCCTGGGGCGGTATACTGAACAACCGGAGTAATCTTGTACTTCTCCTGAGTCACGACAAAGATAGAGGCGATCAGCGTGATGACACTGACGACGATCGGTATGACGAAGACATACTTAGCTAAGAAGACCCGGAAAGGATCTTCCTTAAAGTAGCCCTGTGGCAACTCCAGTCTGATTGTTAATGCTTGCTCGGCAGCCAGTGGAGCGGTGGTATGGCCGGTAATCTCCTTGCCTTTGACACTATACTCGACGATATCGCTGCCGCTACGCATACCATAAGCACCGGTCGAGAAGCCCGGCTTACCGTTGAACTCCTCGGGCATGGTGATATGGAAATCAACCTTAGTGATGCCGGTGTTCCAGTCGGCACCGATGATATTAAAGTAGAACTCGTCAGCCCGGCTTAGCTGGTCGGTGCCGAGATCATAGTCATAGCTGAGACGATAGGTCTCATTGGTCTTGGCATAGGCGTTAGGATCACCTATCTTGATGTTGGTGAAGTTACTGCTCTCGCTGGTGGTGAAACGGTGGCTTAGTACTTTGAGGTTGCTGATCTTGGCGTTGACGGTCGACTTGGAGCCGTCCATCCTGGCGACGTGGTTGACTTTGGCCAGGCTACGGACGATGCCATGGCGCTGTTGGTGAAAAGTGGCTTTGATCGTTTCCTCAATATGGAGCCGGTTAAACTGATTGACCGTGATATCGACATCGTAGTTATCAATGGTATACGCCGGAGCGGCGGCTGAAGTCCGGTTGCTGCTTGAGCCACTCATGTCCAGGGTCCCGGTGGCGCCGGCCGGGCTAGCCATGGTCACGATAGATACCACCGTGAGAACGATGATTAGGCTAAATAGCTTGATTCGCTGCAACAATCTCATACTTTCCTCCTTAAGGTCATTATACGCTTAACCAGCCGAGTCTGCTTACCAGTCACTACCGCCACCACCGCCTGAGCCACCACCCGAGAAGCCACCACCACCCGAGCTATTGCTGAAGGAATCTGTCATTAGGTCTACCACGGAGGAGAAGCCACTGAAGCTGGCCGACATTCCGGCTAGCCCTTCGGTGACGAAGCCTGCCATGACACCGTAGCTGAAGGCTTCGCTCGAGCTGTACCAGTCTGCCGGCTGGAGGGCTATCCCCTCAAACTTATCGACCCATTTCTTATGTACGTCCAGGACGTAGGCGTAAGGGATAATGTCATAAAAGAGGGTCGGTGTCTCAGCTAGGAGTGCCTCCAGGCGAGGCTTATCAACCGTCTCGATAAACTCCTTAAAGCCCATGATCTCGCCCTTAACCCGGTAGCCGTCCTCGGTCCTGGTGATGACATCTCGGGTGATGTAGGCACCGATCATGATAAAGATTGATGATATGCCGGTGACTATGGCTGTCGGATATCGGAAGTACAATGCCTGTAAGACGACAGCAGGGGTGATGGCGACGATGATGCATAATATCTTGGTAAATACCGGACTGAACTGCTTAGTAGTTGGCTGCAATACGAAGAACAGGGGGAAGACTGTGAAGGCGATAATAAAAGCCATGCTACCCAGTGCTTCGCTGGGGTTTTGCTCCAGCAAGGTGGCCAGGCCGGCGCAAATCAGCAGGATGGCGATGGCAACCCATTGGATCACCTTGAGGATAGTCTTGACTCGGTTGTGCTTCTCGAAATACTTAGTTTTCAGCCGGCCTCGACTGATAGTCAGAATCGCAGCAGATACGGTCTTATAAAACTCCCCTTCCAGCTCCGCCTTAGCTACCTTGTCGGGGTGATCATTATTAAATAGTCCATTCATAAAGATCCGCTCCGACTCATTCTGACCATCATAATCTTTCAGCTTAGTCAGAGTGAAGTTCTCACCATCAATGTCAATGGTTAGATACCCCTTATTAGCCAGGTAGACTACCATCGAGGCGGCACTCCTGTGCGGAATGGTATTGTCGTTAGCGAAGACAAGCTCGAGGCTATTCAGTCCGTCGGGAGCGGTGTATTGGACGACCGGAGTGGACTTACTCTTTTCCTTCCTCAGGATCATGATCGAAAGCGCTAGGGCAATGATGCCGGTGATCACCGGCACGACGAAGACGAGCTTGGCTATCGTCGTCTTGACCGGATCCAGCTTGAAATAGCCCTGCGGCAATTCCAGCCGGATGGTCAGCGCCTCGCCGGCGAGTAGCCTGCCGGTGGTATGGCCGGTGATTACCCGGCCGTTGACATGATACTTGACGATGTCACTGCCGCTACGTTCGCCGTAAGAGCCGGTCGAGAAGCCGGGCTTCTTGCTGAACTTATCGGGCATAGTGATGCGGAAGGTAGCTTTCTTGATATTGGTATTCCAGCCGGTACCAATGATATTAAAGTAAAATTCATCGCTACTGCTGAGTGGATCAGTCCCCAGATCGTAGTCGTAGCTGAGGCGATAGGTCTCGTGACGCTTGGCATAGGTGAGAGAACTGCCAAGCTTGATGGAGGTGCTGTCACCACCTTCCCGAACGGCGGAGCTGTGGCTAGATACTTTGATATTACTAATGATGGCGTAGACGGTTGATTTCGAGCCATCAACTCTGGCTACGTGGTTAACCTTGTTGATAGTGCGAATGATGCCATGGCGATACTTATTGAAGGTGGCCTTGATCGTCTCCTCGATATGGAGCTTGTTGTATTTATCTACCGTAGCCTTGACATCGTAAGCATCAATGACGTAAGGGTCAACATCGCTTGACTCGTCGTCGGATATCTCATCATCGGGCACCTTAGCGTCGTTGCGGCTGGTGGTCGGCTGAGCCGGCTCGACTGACGACTGATCGGAAGTCGGGGTGCCGGGGGCGGTCGTGCTTGTCGTATGTCCCGTCGGCGAATAGGACGATGAGCTGGATGGATCAGGCGAACCGGGGCTAGTCTGTTGGTACTGCCCACTAGCGGGCCGGCTCGCTATGCTATTGGCACTAGCCGGACCGGGCGTGATGACGGTGGTCGCTATCGTCAGAACGAGCACCAAGATTAGTGTAGTGATTCGTCGTAGTAATCTCATCTTCATTCCCTTATATTTTATTTTAAGCGTTAGACCGGTCGGAGTGACTTTACCAGCTACCACCGCCTCCTCCACCGACACCACCGCCGGCAAAACCTCCGCCACCGCCGATGGCAGCGCCACCGGAGGGGGTAGCCCCCATGCTGGTAGCCAGGGCGGGCATACCATGATCCATGAAGCTGACTACGCTGGCGTAATTGTACGCTCCGGCTACATCGCACCAGTCGGCAGGCTGGACGGCGATACCCTCGAATTGGCTAACCCAAGCCTTGGAGACACCCAGAGCATAGGCGTACGGCAGGATGTGGTAGAAGAGCTGCGGATCCTGCTCGACCATCGCTTCGATGCGTGGCTTGTCAACCGTCTCGATGAACTCCTTAAAGCCCATGATCTCGCCTTTCAGCTTGTAGCCTGCCTCGGTACGATGATAGACCGGGCTAGCGATCGCACTGGCGATGGTGATCAAGCTGGCTGAGATAGCGCAACAGATCATCAGCGGGACGCTATTGAAGTAGTCACACCACAAGAAGACGGAAGCATTGACGAATACGAGCGACAGTATAGTCACTCCGACGGCCGACCACTTCTTGCCGTTATTGACCGTTGCGATACTGCTGAAGATAATGGCGGATATGACGAAGAGGCTCGAATAGAGCATATTCTCCTCGACTACGCCAACCGCAGCGATCACCCCCAGCAGGGCGCCAATGAGAAGGGCGACGAAAGCACAGATCTTAACGATCAGCAGTTTAGCACGCAGCGGGTCTTTCTCGCCGAAATAGCGCTTCTTGACTTCGCTATCCTTACTAGCGCTGATAATGGCGTTGACGGTGGTGTAAAATTGATTGCTCAGCTGCTTGCTGGTGACACTGTCGGGATGCTTGCTATTAAACAGCCCCGTCATGAACTCTTTTTCCGCCTCATTTTTGCCATCATAATCCTTGAGCTTGGTCAGTGTGAAGTCACGCTTCGCCTTCTTGTCCTTGGTACTGATCTTGATATAGCCTTTGTCGGCCAGGTAAATCAAGAGCGAGACGACGTCTTGGCTGATGTTAACGCCCCGGTCAACTAAGGCCACCTCGAGACTGTTCAGTCCGGCCGGCGGCTCGTACTGCACCACCGGTGTGACCTTGTAGCGCTCTTGGCGACGCTTGATGATAGCGATGATGAAGTAAGCCGCACCGGCCAGCACCATCAGAATCATGCCGATTACCCCCAGGGCATCTCGGCTATGATCAATCTCGAAATAGCCTTCCGGCAAGGTCAATCGGATGGTCAAAGCTTCTCTCGGGTTGAGCGCCTCGGTCGTCTCACCGATAATGCTATCACCCGAGATGGCATACCTGCCGATATTGGTGCCCGAACTGCCGTAGTGCCCTGACGAAAAGCCGGGTTTGCTATCAAAGCTCTTGGGTAGGGTGATCTCGAATGTGACGTGCTGGATCACAGTCTCCCAGTTGGTGCCGATGATATTAAAGTAGAGCTCGTCGGCATTCTCAAGGGTGTCATGACCGATATCGTAATCGTAGCTAATCCGGTAGGTCTCGTGCTTGTCGGCGTTGCGGTGACTATCGCCGAGGCGAAGCTTGGTCAGACCACCTGATCGCTTAGTCTCGAACTGATGTGTGGGCACTCGGAGGTTGGTAACGATAGCGTTGATTCTGGCGGCTGAACCGTCGGATCGCCGTATATAGTTGACATTTTGGATACTGCGAAAGATGCCGTGGCGTGACTGATTAAAAGTGACCTCGATGGTCTCGTCAATATGATACTTATTATACCTATTGACGCTGACCTTGACGTCGTAGTTATTGATGACGTAGGGGTATCTGAGCAGAGTCGGGTCGTCTTGGCGGGTGCTGGAGCCGGTCGGGGCGCTGCTATCGGAGCTAAGGTTGCCGGAGCGGCTACCGGTACCGGCGGGGCTATCGCCTTCTTGTCCGGCTGAGACGCTGCTTTGGCTGTTCGCCCGCTCAATGACCTGGTTAATCTGGCTATCCAGATTGTCGGCGGGGGCAGCCTGGGCCGTCAGTCCGGTCGAAGATAAAACGAGTGCTAAAACGACGACTGACTTGACTATCGCTCCTAAGATCTTGCGGACTTTTCTCATCTTCCCTCCTTCATAGTGTCTTGCGCTTATTGCCGGACTTCTTATCAATAACCAGTTTACCATTAGCCAGGCGTTCTCGGTTAGCTTTGATCTGCTTCTCATCTCGGAAGCTGAACTTGATAGCGGTGCCGTTAAAGCCGAAGCTCTCTCGCCAGCAATTCTCCAGATAGCGTTTGTACGACCAGTGAATAAACTTAAGGTTGCTGCCGTAAATGACAAACCAAGGCGGATTCACGTCGGTTTGGACGGCGTAGCGCAGACGAGGATGAGTGTTCTTCAGTCCTGCCGGCTTGTGCTTGGCGATGGCTTGGTGTAGGCAGTCGTTAAGCTGACCGGTCGGGACGGTGCGCCGACGCTCGGCGTCGATAGACAAGATCAGATCATAGATCTTAGCTACATTTTGTCCGGTCGTCGACGAGGTAAAGATGAGCGGTGCCCATGAGGCAAAATCAAAGGTGCGACTGATGCCGGGGGCTAGAGCATCTCTAGTGTAGGCATCCTTGCCGATGACAGAGTCCCATTTACTGACGACTATCACTAGACCCTTGCCGGCGTCGATAATCTGCCCGGCTAACCTGGCGTCAAGCGAGGTGTTGAGCTCATTTACATCCATCAGTAGCAGGCAAATATCCGCCTCTTCAATGGCACTGGCGGTGCGGAGGACACTGAACTGCTCAATCCCCTGCTCTACCTTGCCTTTGCGCCGTACTCCGGCGGTGTCAAGCAACTCAATGGTCTTGCCGTGATAGCGTACTTCGACTCGGTTAATATCCCTCGTGGTGCCGGCGACATTAGCGACGACCGCCTGCTGTTTGCCGGCTAGAGTGTTAAAGAGGTACGATTTGCCGGCGTTGGGACGACCGATCAGGGCAACCTTGATTTGCTCATCGGCTGCTCTAGCGTGAACGTGAGGAATATGGCTGATGATAAAGCGTTCCAGCCGGTCGATATGCCGGTTATGCTCAGCGCTCACCGGGGTAATGTCTTTGATGCCGAGGCAGAGATAATTCTCCGGAGGGAAATGCTCGGCGATGTCGATCTTATTGGGGACCAGCACCACCGGCTTGGTCGAGCGCAGAATCTGCTTGGCCAGCTTACGATCATCGGCGGTAGCATCCTCGGTCGAGTCCTTAATTAGTAGGATTAGGTCAGCCGAGGTAATAGCATCAGCCACCTGGTCTTGGATGCTTGCCTCGAAATCATCAGCGGGGTCATCTTTTAACCCGGCAGTATCGACCAAGATAAAAGACCCCTGCGACCGGTCAATCCGGCGGTAAATTGAGTCACGAGTAGTGCCGGCTTCTCGAGCCACCACAGCATCACGCCGACCGATTAGTCGGTTAAAGAGCGACGACTTGCCGGCATTGGTTCGCCCCACCAGGGCGACGATTGGCAACTTACGACCAGACATATACTTAATTTTATCACGGGGTGACTCTTCAGCTAAGGATCAGGCTTGGGTGCTCCTACAGCTAGAGACTCTTAACGATACTGCGGAGCTGATTGCTATCCATCAAGTCACTACCGTCGATGGTGTAGCGCATGTCGCCGGCCAGCCAAGTGGCTTTATTGCCATAGAGTAGGACTGTCTTGCCGTTGACGTCCATCTCTTGGTAGCTACCGCCGTTCTGACGAGAGACATTGAGGCGTAAGGCATAATCAGTGGTTGACTTATCGCTTTCCTGAGTCACTGAATAGCCACCATTGCCGCTGGCACTCTTGTAGCTGATGGTTACTTTGCCTGGCTGAGCGGCGATATTGTTGTCCAGGCTATAGCCGCTCAGAGCGTAGGGGTTCTTAGCGTTGATGCCGGCTCGACCGGCTGCCAACTTGACAGATATGGTCGGCAAGGAGATGTAGACACCCAGCCCGACGATGATTGCCATCGCTCCGGCCGTCGCCATGATGGTGGAGAAGCGGAAACGATGCTTCTTTGGCTGACCAAGGCGACGCTTGGTCGCAGTCCGGTCTTGTTGATCCAGCTCATTGCTGGCCTGGAGAATCTTGGTCAGCTGGTCGATTCGATCATCCATCAGGTCGTCATAGTCGGTTGGAGCTAACTTGCTGAGATTGAGTGCCGATTGGTCGTCGGTAGCACTCTCGCCCTTAGTATCTTTGGAGGTGGTAGTGCTCGGAGTTGGCTGACTACTATGGCTGCTCTTCTTAGTAAGTGCCTTTAGGTTGGTTGCCTGACTCTTGGTCAAGACGGGGGTGAAGTCGCTCTCGGTGGTGGCGATCACTTCGTCAATAGTCTCGTCGGGGATATCGTTGACCGACCTGGCTGACTCAATGATGGCACTGGCTTTGACCTGCTTAATGTGTCGTACGGCGATCGACTCGGCGTACTCGCCTGTCTCCCGCAGAGGCTTCCTGACAAAACGACGGTTCAGAGTGCGGGAGGCCTGGATAATTCGTCGGGCGGACTTGAGCCGGAGCGGCGAATGCACCACGGCGGGGCTGGCGGCAGCCACTACCTGCTCCGCCTTCTCTATCTCCACCTGCTCTGCCCTGCTGTCAGTAGCCTCGTCGTCAGCCGGTGTGAATAGCTCTACATAATCAGCCAAGCGGTCGCTTGCCTGCTCGGCGCTGCCCGGCTCGGAAGCTTTAGCGATGTCGGGCTGAGCCTTGACTTGACGGACGGCGATGGTCTCGCCGGCGTCACCCTCTACTTGACTATCTTCGCTACTACTGTCAATGTAGCTACCAACCCAGACCGGCGGAGTATCATCTACCTTAGGTTTAACCTGACTTACCCGATCTGCTTTATTAGTTCGGTTCGTTCGGTTCAGCCGGTCAGTCTCGGATGAAGCTAGCTCCAGCTCGTCTCGCCGATCAGATAGCATCAGCCCCGTAACCGAGTCGTAGCGCTTGCCATTAATAATTACTATCCCCATATCCCTCTCTTTCCTAACATGTATCTTACCGATTATGGCTATAAAGTTCAAGTGCCTTGTTGACCGGCACGAGTATAAAGGGTAACTAGTCAGCTAGTTATAATACTTTTAGCTTAAATCCGGCGTATGTACCATCCTGCTTATATGCCTCTTCGCCAAGAAACGCCGGGATAGCCTGCAGGGTATCGTTATAGACAAAGTTTTTAAGATCGGTAATATTTTTCTCTTCCTCGGGCATAATCTTCCCTGCCATTTTGTAGAAAGTTCGTTTGACTTCCGCTACTTTATTATCCAAGAACCTTGTTATATCGGCACATATTTGTCCATATAGGTCGTCGTTCAGATGCGAATTTGGTACTTCATAAGCCACAAAATTTGGTGCCACCGTAGTGATGTCGTTGAGTGGCTCGACTACCAGGATGTTCTCCGTGGTGCTGGCGCCGATGAAACTTTGTGCCACTTTATTGTCCTTATCTGCCGTTATCAATATATCCGGCTGCTCGGCGGTAGTTGTGTGAAAATCCAGTACTAGCTCCGGCTGCAAAAGTCGAATACGCTCCTCAATCATCTTTGCTCGATGTCCTTCGTAGGTATCCAGATCAAGTCCGTAGCTCCTATTTAAGTCTGATTCGGTATACCGTACATTTTTTACGTAGGCGCACGGATTAGCCACAACAAACTCCATGTCCTCCAATAGCTTAGACCGCTTAGTGAGCATATACGCCAGTAAGTTTGGGCCTAGCAGCTCATTACCGTGAGTGGAGATGATCGCAAGTATCTTTGTCATAACTAATCAACCTTTGCAGCTAGAACCAAAGCGCTGCCCGGGTCAGAGAGCTTGGAGACCCTTCCTTCTCTCTGTTTAAGCTTATCTTACACCACGTGGCTTTGCCGTGCAATTCCTGTGGCTCTGGCGTATCTCGGTGGGTCACTTGACCAGCTATCAGGGCTAGCCTATATTGATAGCAGTGTCAAAGCAACCTCATTCTAATACACCCAGCACCATGCAGCGCAAGCAAGTGGCGATTCGCTTCTTCACTTACGGTGTGATGGCGATAGCCACTGTGGTCGGGGTGATCGTCTGTATCGGCTGGGCGATGGGCTATCGTTTTGACTTGATGTCAGGGCAGCTATCGCAAGTAGCGCTGCTGCAATTCAACACCTTTCCGACTGGTGCTGTAGTTGACATAAACGGTGCTAGCCTGTCTACCAGGACACCAACCCGCTCAAATATCAAGACCGGGCAAACTAAAGTCTCGATGTCGCTGACCGGCTACCGAGGCTGGTCTAAAACGGTCTCGGCGCTACCCAGTAGCGTGCGCTGGCTGGACTATGCTCGACTGGTGCCGCAAAATGTCAAGACCGAATCGGTCAAGACCTTTACTAACGTCGTTGATATGCTGCCGACACCTGATCGTAAATGGGCGGTAGTGCTGACCAACGAGTCGATGGGTGATGCCACTCTGGTCGACCTGGCTGATCCGAAACAGATCAAATTTAGCACTATCGAGCTTAGTAATTTACACTTAGCGACTGACGGCGAGAGCAAGTTTAAGATCGTTGAGTGGGACAAGGATTCTCGTTATCTGCTGGTCAAGCACCAGCTGGGCGACCGGACGGAGTATCTGGAGTACGACCGCCAAGATAAGATAACTCGCAATCTGTCAAGCGATTTTGGCTTGGAGCTAACCGAGCTGCATTTCTCTAATGCCGGGGGTGACGTGATCTACACCTTGACCGGGACGGATCTGCGCAAGATCAACTATGCTGATAAATCCATCTCGGCGCCACTGGCTACCGGTGTGACTAGCTATGTCCTACTGGGTGACAGCGGGCGAATCGTTTATCTGAGTAAGAAGGTGGATGGTAGTAAGACCAGTCAAGTCATTTCGATTTATGATGACGGCAAGATCACCAAGCTCAGGACTTATGATGATGCTAAGACCACCCTGATTGGCTTCTTTCGCAACAATGATATTGATTACCTGGCGGTTGGTCGGGGTGAGATGGTCTCGGTCTACCCCGACCCGCTCAAGCGTCAGCGCCAGTCGCACGATTTTAATAAATCGGTAGCTTATTTGAGCAGCCCCGGCGGGATTGATTGGATGAAGGTAAATCCGACGGGACGGTTCGTTCTGGCCGGTAAAGGTAATAAGGTCGTCTGCTACGATGTCGAGACTACCGAGAACTACTCGTTCGAGCTGGCTCGTCGAGGTGAGCCGGTCTGGCTGGACGGTTATCACCTGCTGGATGTTAAAAATGGCGTACTCAATATGGTTGAGTTCGACGGACAGAATATCCAGCACCTGGTCAGTGGGCGCTTGCCCGCTTTTCTGTCGGCTAATGAGAAGTACCTACTGAGCCTTGATAGTATCTCGGGCGGAGCGGTCTTGCAACGTTCGCAGATGGTTATTGACCAATAGCTGAACCCGAGGAATAGTGCAAGGTGAAGTTGCAGTGCTTACTTGCCAAAGATACTCTCCAGCAGAGTCTTGGGCTTGCCGACGATCTGCTTAGCCGGCTTATTGCTGGTAGCCTCTTGGCTCTCGCCGGTGCGATTTGGGTCGGGTGAGACCTGCTCGCCGATCACCAGTAGGCGCTTAGCGATTGAGCCTGGTGGATCGCAAGTTATCAGAGTGGCATAGGCTTTAGACGAGCCAAGATTGACCTGGTCAATCTGATTAGGATAGATCGATTTGATATCGACCACCTTGTAGGCGTAGCGAGTCTTGCCGTAGTCAAGGTAGAATAAGTCGCCTTGTGTCAGCCTATTCAGCTGGACGAAGATAAACTTGTAGTCACCCGGAGCGAAGACATCAGCACTACTGTGACCCAGGATGACGGTATTTCCCTTCTGTCCTGGCGTGGCGGTCGCACCGGCCAGCGGGTAATGAACCGGGCCATTGCGTAGGGCGACCTGGACATTATTCTCGCTGAGGTCGGTCAAGCCGTAAACGACCGGGGCGTTGACGTTAATCTTGGGGATGATCACGTGGGGACTGGTGCTAATTGGCTGGTTACTGCCACTGCCGACGATTATCGTCTGGGTCGATGAATCACCCGGGCTGATAAAACTGACTACACCGGCCATCACCACACTGTTGTATTGTAAGAAGAAAAAGACTAGCGCCACTACTACTGCGCTGATCGCCGGCCAGAACCACCAGTGTCGCTTTGCCTGTTCGGCAGTCTCTTTAACTTTCTCCAGTACCTCCGACTTGAGCTCGTGCTGAACTTCATTCTGGTCAAGCACCCCGTCGTTTTGGCGACTATCGGCTACGGCGGCTTGCTGTTTAGCGAAGCGAGCTTGTTGTTCCTGCAGGGCGGCTATGTAGTAATTCTCGTAGTACTTCTGATAATAATTCTGCCACGCCTGGTGGTAGCGCTGGCGAGCTAAGTCTTGGGCTTGCTTCTCCTTTTGTTTCTCTTGGGCTTGCCGGCGCTCAGCAGATAAGATCTGATCGGCGGCCAGCTGGGCGTCATGATAGATGTGATTCTGAAGACGGGTGGTATTGGTCATTGGCTCGGCATCGGCGGAATAAGTCACTGTCTGATTATCCTTCATTCGCTTGGTCGGCTTGATCGGGGCGGGCTGAACGGGATGTGAAGTTGGCTGATGAGTCCGGTCGTACGGATAGTTAACCACCGGCGTTGCTTCGGGCGGCTGGATGACCTTCCGGCTTGACGACCCGGGGATCAGGTATTCTTCATTATCTTGCTCGTTCATCTGATACTATTCTATACCAAAACGAGCCCGACCGCTAATATAGGTGTACCAGTCTACCATGCTTGGTGCATCGGCTAGACCCAATCAACATAAAAGTGATACCATCGTCGTAATTAAATGATGAATATGCCAGAGGCTAGCACTTTTAATGATCCTAGCTACATCATATCGACTGACGATGCGGCAAAGAGGATTTTATCGGGTGTCGTCACCAATGGTCATGCTGGAGCCGCTCTGCTTGACATAGCTAAGGATGTTGCCGATCATTACTCTTTCGTCGATCACCAGACATACCCTCGTCCCGGTCATGCACTAACTAGAAAAAGATTGCCGCCGGAGTTTACCTTTGTCTCAATTATTGTTTCTTTGCGCTGTACATTGAGTACAGAACAGGTCGTAACCGACAGGCTAATTGCCGAGACGAATGGCAACGTGGATGCGCTAAAGCAACTGGACATTGATACAATAAGAGAAATCATTAGGCCGTCCGGTATGTCCAAGCAGAAAAGTATTTGGATTACAAATGGCCTAGATCAGTTTAATAATAATCTTGATTATCATATGGACAAACTTTACCGTTCGTGTCTGGAAGATGCCAGGAATAGGCTGCTCAAGCTAAATGGTATGGGTGCTAAAGCGACCGATTGTTTCTTGCTGTTAGGACTTAATCGCCCATCATTTCCAGTGGATGTGAACGTTTTTAAGCTGATATCTTGCTTATTTCCCGAACAGATCACTAGTGACACAGGGGTTGTCCCCGATTTCTCTAAAAAGCTCCATGCTAATGCGGCGAAGTGCTTACTAGAACGCAGTTTTACCCGGGACACTAAAGCCTATCAGGTATTACATACCTATTTGTTGCTTGCCAATAAATACGGCGTTGCTTAGCGCTATGGTGTGCTAGAATAGAAGCGTTAGGGCGAGTGGCGGAATTGGTAGACGCTGCAGACTTAAAATCTGCTGATAGCAATATCGTGAGGGTTCAAGTCCCTCCCCGCCCACCAGGAATTATATTAAAAAGTTCGTCTTTCGTTAATTTTTTGGTTGGTAGGCTTTCTTTAGTATTCTTCTGCTCGCTGAGGGTGTTGCGTTCCCAAAAAACACCATCCGTGTACCCCTGGATAGAATTGTCGCTATCCGCCATCTCCAATCGTTTCTCCGCCCAGGCGCAATAAGTTTTGTCGAGCTCAATGCCGATATACCTGCGACCGAGTTTCTTGGCAGTTACAGAAGTTGTTCCGCTACCTAGAAAAGGATCAAAGATCACATCCCCTATGTTTGAGCTAGCTAAAATAATTTTGGCAATCAGCTTCTCGGGCTTTTGAGTTGGATGGGCGGTGTTTTCGGGCATTGACCAATATGGGATCGTACAATCATCCCAAAAGTTTGATGGACAGGTGTCCCGGAAATTGCCATTTTTGGTTACTTGCCAATCTTTCGGCTCGCCATTCTCTCTGTATGGAGCGATGACTTTCTTTCGAATCTTCACATCGTCTAGATTAAATGTCCGTTGGCTGTTGTTGGTTGCGAACCAGATGTCCTCGAGCCCATTTTTCCAGTTTTCTTTGGCGCCTCGACCTTTCTCTCGTTGCCATGTTATTCGGTTTCTGACATTGAGATACTTTGGTAAAATCCGACCGATAACAACGCTGGTTTGCCAGTCACAACAAACATAGACACTTGCCTCATCTTTCAGTAGTGGCATGACTAGCTTTAACCACTGTTCTGTGTATTTGGCGTAGCTTTCGTTGTCAGTTTTCTTAAATTTGTTGCCGTGATAGTCCTTAGATAAGTTGTACGGCGAATCAACGATCAGCAGATCGATAAACTTTCTTGGCATATTTTTCATAACTTCAAAGGCATCGCCGTTAATTGTCTTATTTATGATTTTACCAATAGACAGCTCCGAGCTTCCGTCTACACAGCGGTTAAAATACTTTTGACCTTCCCTGAGAGAGAAATCAATGGTTTTATTTCGGTGTGATTTCTTAGCCTTTAGCATATCCATATTGTAGCATTTAGGGCTGACAGCCTAGTCCAGCTGATAGTCCGGGTTGAAGTCGAAGTCGAGATAGGCGTACCGGCCGAGCCGGTAGGCTAGATAGTCGTCCAGGCATTGCTTAGTCTTTGCCGAAAGATCACCGACTCGTCGTGCCGTGCCGTCGCCTGATAGGACGAGCGGGTTGATGTAGCGTCGTTTAGTGACGATGCTTCGGCAATACTTCCCCGCTACCGGAGTGTCACTACTGTATACTCGCTTTGCTTTCCGGAACTGTTGGAAACGACTCACTAAATACTCGTCGCCGCTATTTAGGATCCGGCTGATGATTTCATCCTCGCTATAGCGGTAGAAGTCGCTTGGCTGAAGTAGCCCTTGCTTAACCATCCGCTTGAGAGCATCGGCGATGAACTGCATGGTTAACTTGTGACGATTCTCGACCCAACACGGCCACAGTTGAGAGATGGTGGCGATATACTCTTCGGCTACCGGCAGGTGCTGAAAACCCAGTTCGTCGACCCCCTCTTCATTTTGTAGCACGATGACGTCGTCGTAAGTCCGCTTGATCCGATCTATCTCCCAGACACGGTTAAGCACCAGTCCGGCTGAGTAGGAGTATTCGAAACGGTCAGCCGAAAGCTTCGGCGTATCATTATCGGCGATAGGATAAAGCTTGTAATCGTCAACCTGACTCAGCTTGATGTGGTCACGCTTGAGCAGGTGCATGATCTCGGGAGAGTCACTAATTATCTGCGAGGTCTCGACTTCGGTCGCTTCTTGCTTCAGATAATCACCCCGGAAGAAATCGATGCAGTGCTTGAATGTCGGCGTAGCGATGTCGTGGAATAGCCCGGCTAGGGTTTGCTTACGATCCCCGGTGTAGTGCCAGACAATCAGCGCCACACCTATACTATGGGTAAGGTTGGAGTACCAATACTTATTGTGGTAGAGATCGGTATGGTCTGACCCCCAGTTCATGCCGGTCCCTTCGAGGCGTCTCATAGCCGGGGTGTCAATATATTCGGTCAACCAACCGGGAAATTCGGGGCTAAGCACCCGGTAATACGCCTTAACCTCGTCGTTCAATCCCTTGATATAGTCACTTGTCATTATCCCCTCCTCTAGTGTGGTTATATTATAGCGCAGCCGCAAAGATCGGGCTGACTAGCGGAAGCATCATTGAGAAATCTTTATCTATCAGGGGGCTATGCGGTATGCTCAAACTTATCCAAGAAGTCTCGCAAGCGATCCAAGATGATATACTCCTTCTTCATCGGTTCGCTTGACTCCAGTAGCTTTCGAGCTTTGTCGAATTCCAGCCATTCGACGCCATCGTGCTCGGCGTCATACTTGCCGGTGTTCTCCAGGGGGATCATGGCGAAATAGTGAGTAGTCTTATTGAGATGTACGCCGTCTTTCATGAAATCATCGGTGAAAGCACCCAGGTAACCCTTTATCTCAGCTCGTATTCCCGACTCTTCCAGTACTTCTCGTCGAGCGTCGTCCTCCAGTGTCTCGTCGTGGTGTAAAGTTCCTTTCGGCAGATGATAGTGTCGTCCATCCAGCCGATTGCGGTAGAGTACTACCACCTCTAGCTGCCCTTGCTGATGACGGTAGACTACCCCACCCGCCGAGATATGATAAGGCCAAGTCTCGGTATGACGATATTCTGCTGAGTGCATTATATTAACCCCCCCTTCGTTTACTGCTAGTCTAAAGCTTCTGCTTACTCCCTCTGATACTTCGTCCGGCGTCATGTCGGATGTGTCTATCACGGTTGTACTAAATGCCGCTATGGTGTTCAGTCTACACCATGCTTACATATTTCATACTACAGGCATAACACCACGTATGTCTAGAGATTAGGTTTCATGATGTGGCGGTACTTCGGCCAGTACTTGCCTGATTTCGTCGGTGGAGGTGCAGGCGTAGAGGCGGGCTCGCAGGTCGCTAGCCCCGGCGAAGCCATTGACATATATCTTAAAGAAGTGCTTGAGCGAGTCGAAATTGCGGACTAGTTCGGGGCGCTCAGCGGGCATGATCAGGCGATATTTATCGTATTGATCTAAGTGATAGAGAAATAGATCAAATAGCTCGGACCGGCTACGCGGTCCGCCGGAACGGTCAAAGCAAAACGGATTAGCGAAGACGCCTCGTCCGATCATGTAGCCATCTACGCCGGGGTGCTGATGATGGAGTGCCGTGATCCAGGCATAGTCGGCGATATCGCCGTTGATGACCAGCCTGGTCGGCGGTGATAGCCGATCTCGCAAGCTGACCAGCTCGGAGATTAGCTCGTAGTGGGCCGGGACTTTACTCATCTCCTTGCGGGTACGCAAATGGACTGTTAGGCAGGCTAGCTTCTGACTAAGCAAAAAAGTAATCCAATCCCGGTACTCCGCTACCCTCGTTCGTCCCAGCCTGGTCTTAACTGATACCGGTAGTCCGCCCTCCTTAGTGGCGGCGATAATCTGCTGAGCCAGCTGACAATTACCGATCATACCTGAGCCGGCACCGATCTTAACTACATCTTTAGCGGGGCAGCCCATATTAATATCTATTCCGTCGAAGCCCTGCTCGCCGAGAGCGTGACTCATGGTGGCGAAGTGATCGGGCTCAGTTCCCCAGATCTGAGCCACGATGGGTGCTTCGCCGGCGTCGTGCGTCAGACGACCGATGGTGGAGAAATTACCTTGCTCGCTACAAAAGCTGGCGGTATTGGTAAACTCGGTCACGAATACGTCGGGGCGAGCCGCCCGAGCGACGACATGACGAAAGACGATGTCGGTCACATCTTCCATCGGGGCAAGCACGCTGAAAGGTGATGGCAGCTTGGTCCAGAAGCTAATCGTGTTCAATTAGCCACCTTTCGAACTGTTTAGTGCCGGTTAGCGACCGGGCGAACTGGCTGACATCCGGGAAGTCAAGGTTGACGATCCGTCTATAGACCGCTTGAACCAGCTTGGTGAATTCATCCATGTCGGCTAGCCGGCCGTAGTCAAACACCGGTGCGATCAATTGTCCGGTCTTAGGGTCCGGCACGACGAATTCGATTACCCCTTCGGTGACTTGCCAGTCGTGATACTGATTCGAACTTTCAAAGAGTAGTTTGTAAAACATTAGCTGGTTGGCATAGGCGTGGATGCTATCTTTATTGATCGAGCTGAAGCTGGGAAAAAACTTGCCGGTCTTGTAATCGGTGATGATAGCTCGACGTTTGTGGCTATCTAATTCGACGGCGTCCAGCTTGCCGTTTAATCTCACGCCGTCAGAGATAGTCGCCTCCAGTCTGAGCTCGGCTCGCTGATTAGGGCGAAAGCTCTCGGAGCGTTTTTCATAGTAGGCGTCTATTATCGCCCGACCTTTGGCTGACCATTTTCGGGCAGTGGCTTCGTCTAGACTGGTGGTACGGAAGCTAGTTTGAAAGACTTGATAGGTCTGCTCAATCGGTGGTAGCTTGCCGGGGTGGTCTTCGCTGCCGGCGTAGTTGTGCAGACTCTGCATGACGGCATGGATGGCGGTACCGAATAGCTGATTAACAGTCTGAACTCCAGGTAGGCGCAGGAGCCGGTCGAGTAAGAACCGCTCCGGACCGCCATAAGTCAAGTCAGTAAAGGCGTTCAGGTCGCTAGCTGACAAGGAGTAGCTGCTCAATCGGTCGGCTAGGAGCGACTTTCGGTCGAGACTACTGTCTAAGAGGAAGCTAAAAGCACTGGTGGCTAACTCCTTGGTGGCTTCGGGTGTATCCGGCTCATTTAGGCTGGTCGCCGGGATGTAGTCTAGGGCATATTCCAGCTGATTCAGCTCCTTGCTACCCTGGCCGGAGTGCGATGATAGATGAAGCTGGCGAATGGCTCTGGTGATGGCGACGAAGAATAGACGGCGCTTTTCATCATCGGTAGTGCCGGCATTATCTAGAGGTAGATTAGGTGGCAGCTTGATCATGGCGTTTTTCTCTCTGCACTTACTTCCCCACTCCTCACTCTCGGCGTCTATCAGGTAGACGGTGTCGAATTCCAACCCTTTGGCTTTGTGGGCGGTCATTAGCTGGACACCTTCGGCAGTACCGTAAGTGGTGACCGAGCTGAGGCTCTCGTTAAGCGCCTGATATCTGTCGGCAAATTTCAGCAGGTCGCTCAAAGTATTTTTGCGGTCAGGCCGGTACTGCTCCAGAGCTTGGCTCAGGGTGGTATAGTCGCCGAGGAAGTTTAAGTAGGCTAGGCTGTCTTGGGCTAGCTTATCTGCTCCAAAATAGTACCGGTAAATCGGCGAGCGATATTTTTTCTCAGCCAAAGATACCGGGTCGTCCGGCCGGTCTGCCCCCCAATCGTCTTCGTCGTTCGGCAGCCCGGTAATCCCCATCAGCTCGGCACACATTACTTCTAAGGGGCTATCTAATGAGCGTTGCGCCTGCTCTTTGAGCCAGCTGATTAGGTGGGGATGGCGCTTAGCGATAGCCTTAAACCAATTGCCCCACTGTGCCTCGGTGTCCAGGCTGATCTGATAAAACTCTTCCCCGCTGATACCGAAAGCCGGGCTGGCAATAATATGCGGCAGATAAGCATTGGCGTCGGTGACATTATTGTGAGCGATGCAGACTACCGCTCGGGCTAAGTTAAGCAGCAGCTTGATCAGCTCGGAATCAAAGACGTTCTGCTGATGCTGATAGGTAAAGGGAATATCAAGAGCGGTCAGAAAGTCGGTCAGCTGAACCAGACTCTTGTGGCGACGAGCGATGACGGCGATCTGGGCCGGCTTCGCCCCCTGATCAATTGCTTGTTTGATTCTGCCAGCAACATGGCTAAATTCGCCGGCTTGGCTGGTAGCAACCGTCCAATCAATCCGGCACTTGTAGTCGCTATGGTGAGCCACCAGTTGCTTAGGCGTGCCGTCGGCATTAGTTAGGCGCTCGGTGATATCGCCGGCTACTTGCTCTGCCAGCTCGATGATGGCGGTACCGCTACGATAATTAGTCTGCAGGTTGACTTGGCGCAGCTTGGGGTAACGGCGAGTAAAGGTCTGAATATTGCCGATGTCTGCCCCCTGGAAGCGATAGATAGCCTGGTCGTCGTCGCCCACCACCATCAGATTGGGCTGATCATCATAGTCGGTCAGTAGATGAAGCAAGCGCATCTGCGCTTCATTGGTATCCTGAAATTCGTCGACCATGACATACTGGTACTGCTCCTGCAGGGTGGCTTTTAGCCCGGGGTGTTCAGTGATCGCCTGAATCACCCTGAGGATCATGTCGTTAAAATCGTACAGCTGGCACTCGTCCATTTTGGCTAAGTATTGACGATAGATGCCCAGGGCAAACTTCAGCTTACGACAATGCTCGGTGATTATAAGTGTCTTAGCACCGTTGTCACTATTACCGACCCAGCGATTCTTGAAGGCGGTGATCGGCTTGGTGCTGCCGTCTTCACTAGCTGTAGTATAAGCCTCCGCTAAGTCATTAGCCATGATCTGAGCTAGGGTCGGAGTAATGGCCTGGGCTAGTGATGGGGTCTGTGCGGCTAGCCGGCGTAGCTCGACCAGTAGGTCATCACACTTAGAAATAGTTTTCTTGCTGATACCCTTGGTAAATACTTCATTGATGGTAGGTTCTATATCGGTACAGAAGTCTAGATCTTGATCAACCAGCTCTTCCAGCTGGTCGGGGTTCAGCCCCGAGTTCTTAAAGTCGCTGATGAGCTTCTGTATAGTCTTTAGGTAGATTGGTTGACCGCTAGGGTTGAGCGTGGCTAGGGGGTTGTCGTAGCTGAGCCCGGCTATGATTTCAGTCAGAATCTCGGCCTGGGTCAGCTGGTCGGCCGGCTGATAATTGGCGCCGCTGTAAAAATACTCGCCAAAGCGCCCGATAATCGTCGAGCCGAAGCTATGAAAAGTTTGGATCTCTACCTGATAAGCCGTCGAGCCGATGATCTGGGCCAGGCGTTTCACCATATTAGCCGAGCCGGAGTCGGTGAAGGTCAAGCAGAGGATGTTTGACGGGTCGGCGTCGGTCTGATGTAGGATATTAGCTGCCCGCACGGCGAGAAGCTCAGTCTTGCCGGTGCCCGGTCCGGCCACCACCATCAAGGGGCCACTGATAATATCGACAGCTTGCCGCTGCTGGGCATTTAATCCTTTAAGACGCCTACTAAACTCAGCTTCATAATCCATGACTATATTCTACCCCATCTTGGGTGGTTTTATTGGATTACATGAGCGGCTTTTCTGAGTAGCTAGCTAGATTGTTTCATGACACGATTAATTTTTTCTTTTAACTCGTTTATAAATTGCTTGTCGAATTCTTTTTTCTCGCTATCGGTCATCTCATCCCATGTCTTATTGCGATTATATGACTCAAAGGCCGCTCCAATAGGATACCCGGAGTTGTTGTATGGACGTCGCAATTTGTCCTTATTAAGGAATCCATTATTCACGTTATAAACGATTTCGTAAGCTCCGTTTGGTGCGACTATGGCAACACATTGTTTGAAGTAGCAATCATAGTTCTTTAGATTCTTGGTCTTTTTCTGTAGGAATTTCCAAAATACTTCATTACTAGTGCTTTCCGGTAGCTCACCACCCCATCGGCGTAGCGCTACGCCCGGTTCACCATTCAGCTCTTTAATAAAGAAGCCGGTATCATCACCGATCGACACCTTGCCCGTTGTAACTGCGTATGCCCTGGCTTTGGCGATAGCATTATCCTCAATGGAATCAATACCTTCCGGAACGTCAATCTTAATGTTGTCTGATTTGGGTGATGTTAGCTTGTATTCGTCTCCAAGGTAGAGTTTGTAGTCACTGAGCTTGGACATGTTGCCGGTCGCCACAAACACTTCTTTTTTGCCCGAGGTGCTTGCGCCGGTAACAATAAATAGTGGTCTTTCTGTCATAATGTTCTTTCTTGAGTAGTATTGCTACAATTGATTGTTTAAGATAGATTTATTTATAGTATAAAGCGGCACGGCTGCAAATACACTTTCTACATTAACGCCTTAATTGCTCTGAGTTAGTGTGCTTTGACGACTTAAGTATTGCTGGAGTTAACAGGCAATCATACGTTGCAATTGTCTGATAGTATAGGGTTGCTTACCTGCTAGCCGCCAGCCAGCTTGGTCTATCCAATAAGAATGGCCGCCATATAACACAAGCCGTTGTATGCAAAGAAGATAAAATGGTAGCTACATATGCAGGTGCTGATAGCCAAATCTAGCCAGCTCGGGGGAGATATCTTCATAACTCTTGCCGGCCAGCAAACCGCCGGCGATGAAGTCTTCTTGAGTAACATCTGCCAAGATAAAGTCAGGCGGAGTGAACGACGCCTTGGCGTCAAGCGAATCAAATTCGAAATCAATTAGCACTAGCCCAGCTAATTTGCCGGTAAAAACGTCAAGCTCGGCTTTACTACCGTCAATCTGCATTTTATACCGATCCTTAGCAACTCTCTTTTGGCTAGCTATAGCAAGTGCCTCGAATTCATCTTTGTTCAGGCTAATGGTCTGCTCTACCTGAGCCGAGGCGTCGCCATCCTTGATGGGCGTCTTCTTGGTTATCTCGCAATGGTCATCTTGCCGACGTAAACGCAAATGAGCATGACCCGGGGTATCAGGAATGTAGATATCCAGCAGATGGCTGGGTGATACACCGGCAATCTCTTTCGGTATTGATTTAACCAGGTAAGTTAGCTCTAGTTCAGTTTCCACGTAATAGTCCTCCATCATTTTGTTGAATGTAATTACATACTTTTCTAAATCCAGCGATATATTTATTGGCTTTGTCGCACAACCCTACCTAACCTCCAAGTAAAACGAGTAGTGCTGTGTTTGTAGTATCATGAAAAACCAAACAGATAGTGCTACCCGTAACCATAATAACACCATATGCGTCAGCGCCGGATATGTTAAAATTACGGTAGTTATGAATGATCAGCTGTACGATGAAGTTAGCTTAGAGCGCCGTATCTATGAAGAGTTTAAGCTGGATACTAAGATTCAGTCGATCATCGTCCGGCAGATACCGGCCGGCCGTAGTGCTGTGGCAACAGTCTTTCTGAGCGAGAAGCACCAGTTATACTGCTTCATTGATTCGCCGATGCGTCTAACTTTGCGAGACGTCCGCAAAATCGTTAGTCGGATGGGATTAAAAGCACTGAAGTACCTGCCGCCCCATGACGACGAAGCGTATTTCGACACCGTCGCTAGAGACAAGTTTAACGCTATGTTTCCGGGTAGAATGGTGGTGACTAGTGAAGACCTCTTCTACTACAAGACGATGGCACCCTACTGCCCCGCTCTGGTACAAATAGGAGAAGTGACCTGCGGTGTGATCAAGCAATACGACCCTACGGCGGTGGGTAGCTGGCGGCCCAGCGTCAAGTTTAGCTATCGGCGCTTGCAGACCAGCTAGGTGCTTTTCTTGTTTGATTTGCTGCCGGATTTTGGTGTAGTCTTGGTGCTTTTCTTAGCCTTGCCGATCTTCGGCTTAGCAGCTTCCGTTCCCGTTTGGTCGGTCGGCTTGATATCGTGTTCCGCTTGGTTGGTAGTGTCATCTGTTTGCGGCTTAGGATCTCCATCTTCGCTGTGTCCAGCCGAGATACGATTGAGCCATCGCTCTGTATGTCGGTGCTTGGCGATGCGTAGCCCGACCATCCCGATAATGATGGGTACGATGCCGGTTGCGGCAATGCTGCCGGAGGCAAAGATAGTTTGGCGGAGCGTCTTTTTGCCCGAGTTCTGGTGATCGGGCAGATAGGCGTTATTGGCGGGGTGATTCGGGTCGTACTTGATCTTGACTGACTGTCCACTATGGAGGCGACATTTATCGGTGGTCGGTTCGCCACGATAACCTAGGATGGCGGTATACTCATCGCCTTTGATCCGAAAACGATAATCTACCTGGCAAGCCTGATTGTTGCGACCACGTTCGTCGTCGCCGATGCCGGTTATCTTATTCACACTGATTACCCGAGCATTTGTCTCCTTAGTACGTCTGGTCGAGGCTTGATATTGCCAGATGGTGACGACGGACAGCAGCAAGGTAGCCAACCCGATCAAGATTAAGATCTGGCAAGCGGGACGAAACATTATCCCGATTAGGCGACGGCTGGTGCTGTGCGTCACGGACTAATCCCTCTCTGACTTCGCTTTCGATTTGCGAGCGGCTCGCTGGTCTTCCTCCAGAGCATCCTCTTCAATCTCGAGAGCCCGATGGATAGCAACTAGTCCAACGAAGCCGATGCCCAGCGGTAAAGCACTAATGATGGCTGTGGCAACGGCGATGAAGAGTAGCCACTCCTCATCTTTTTGATTATCACCATAGGAGTTGTTAGCCGGGTTGAGCTTCTCGTAGCGAATGGTGGCTTGCTTTACCTGACTGACTTCACGGTACTTGCCCGGCTGTGATTGCCCTACTGCCTCGTCGGCGGTCTTGATGTAGCATCCGGCGTAATTAATGGTCGGTTGCCAGCCGGTCTTGCTGCTATACTCTTTGTCGCCAAGCTTGAAATCGTACTTCACCCGACAGCTCTCATTGCCGTAGCGGTCAGTCGTACGCCTCACCCCTCGGATGGTTGCCTTGGCGGTGGTAGTGCGCTTAGTGTAAGCGACGTAGTTGTCGGCGATGGTAAGAGCCTGGTATAGCCCAAAGATACCGACGACCACTAGCGTGACGCAGATAATGCGGTAGATAGTTCGGGCGACGATGCTCGTGCGAACGTGTTGTTGTAGTTTCTTCTTTCTTCCCCTTGTCATAATAGTCTGATTCTACCACGCCGGGCTATTTATAGCTATTGCCTGGCTAAGTCTTATTTGACCACTTGCCCTACTCTGCTCTTAGGTCGCTGGCGGGTGAGCGATGGGTATTGCTGATGATGGGCTGGATACTGGCGATCAGCGCCACTACGATGATGCTGAGGTTGACGAGTGCCAGCTGAGCCAACGTTGATTCGTCGATGGCAAATAGCTTGATCTGCGATGACCCGCCGATGATGCTGACTGACGACCGAGCGATGGCGGTAAGCCTCGGAGCGAAGACCTGGTCGATGGCGACCGATACGCCTATGCCGATAATCCCGGCGATGATAATAGTCAAGATAGCCAGCATCAGAGCGTACACCAGGTATATCAGAGTGATGTCTCGGCGCTTGGCGCCAATAGCCCGATAGACGGCGGTCTCTTGCCGACTCTCGGAGATGATTCGAGAGATGGTAGTCCAGATGATGATGATAGCCAGTCCGGCGATGACAGCAGCGATGATGGTGATGGTCTGCCTGAGTTGTCTCGCCAGTTCGTCAAGTACCAGAAAGTTGACGCCGTATTGCTCGGCTATATAGGGCCTACTACTGTCGTTAGCCTTTTGCTCGGTCGTGGTTTGTTCGGTCATGAACCGATGAGCCTGTCGGGCAGTAGCGAACTCCAGTAGTCCGTAGGGAAATTGCTTGGCAAGCCGGTCGGGTAAGTCCAGAGTGTCAAGTATATCGGGCTTTTCGCCAACGATATTGTCAAGCTTCTGCTTGGTCGGCAGGCGGCTATAGAGATTGACCGGGATGAGCGCCATGTTATTGAAGAATGGACGAGCAGCCAAGATTGACTTGCCGATACCGATGAGGTCTTTGCCGTTGTCGTCCTGTGTGTTCGACTCGTTAGACACGCCCACAACTTGCATGGTGATGAGCTGATGGTATGGCAAGATTGGCTCACCTTGGCGTTGTTTAAGCAGATTTTGCTTGTCTTGCTCTGCTTTCTGTTCGGCGGTGCGCTTATCGGCAATGATGGTGATATCGCCACAAGGTGTGGTCGGTAGACGATAATATAGCCCCGCCCCATCGGTCGGCACCCAGGCGGTCTTCGATTTATCAGCATTACTGCCATTAGAATCCTTGGAATCAGTACCGGCTAGCTCATTTCTCGCCTGTTGAATCTTAGTCAAGATGTCCTGCTCGACTTTATTACGATGGCAGATCTGATAAGTGAAGCCGCTCGCTTTAGTCTTGATCTGCTTGAGCCAGTCTACCCTAGCCTGATCGTCAGCGGGTGGCTGCGGGCTGACACCAAGCCGGCCGGCAAATTTCTTAGCTAAGTGAGCGGCGGGGATGACTACCGGGACACCCTTGAGCCGACCATGATAAGTGATATATTTGTCTGTCAGTTTACCGGCGGCGCCGATGTAGTGGGCGGAGCTGATCGGGTTGTCGTCATAGATTAGTTTGCTATCTACCCAGTCTTTGAGCTCTTCCTTGCCATCCACGACCAGCTTGGTGTCGATGAATTTGTAGACCAAGTCACTATTGGGGCTGGGATAATAGCCGGTTGAGCCATACTTCTTGGCGGTGGCAATTAGATTGGCTGTCTTATTGGTGGCTGACTTAGCCCATCGCTCGTATTCTCGGCTAAATAGTTGCTTGGTGATACTTGAACTATGATCAATGGTGACTTGGTACTTGGTTGGCTCACTCTTGTTGCTGAATTCGTCAAACTTAAGTGCCGGCGCATCTTCGCCGGGGTCATACTTTAGCCCTTGCGCCTGATATTGCTTACTCTTGGCAGCCCGATATTGGGTCTCGAAGCTTCTGACCTCGTCGATGGTCCGGTGAGATGGATTGTCGAACTTGTCGGTAATCTTATTGAACGGGATGTTGGCGTTGATGGCGACCTGATAGCGCTTGCCGCCCACCTCCTTAATGAAACGATCCAGGCTGGTGACGACTCCGTTAGCGATGACAATCGTGGCGATCAGTACACCGAAGAGCAACCCCGAGGTGATCAGTGACAGAATGGTCAGTCGGCGCTTGGTGTGGAACTTTGCCTTGGCGAGGCGGATGGCGTTCAGAGTCTTGATCATAGCACCCCCGCCTTCGTCTCCGCCGGTCGGTTGGCGGCGGCTGTATCTCTGACGATCGCCCCGTCACGTAGCTCAATGACTCGGTCGGCTTCTCCGGCGATCTGCTGGTTGTGGGTGACTATCACTACTGTCGTACCGAGCTGGCGGTTAATCTGATGAAAGATGTCGGTGATAGTCCGACTGTTTGCCGAGTCCAGGTTGCCGGTCGGTTCGTCGGCCAGCAGTATGCTCGGACGATTGATGATGGCTCGGCAGATGGCCACTCGCTGGGCTTGCCCGCCCGATAGTTCGCTCGGCAAGGCATCAATCTTCTCGTCGAGTCCGACGGCGTAGAGAGTCTGGCGAGCCTTATCTCGGGCTTGGTTGTAGGGCTGTCCGGCAAACATCGTTGGCACTACGACGTTATTGACGACAGAGAGGAACGGCTGGAGGTGAAACGCCTGGAAAACGAAACCGATGCTGGTGCTGCGTAACTGACTCAGCTGGTTGTCGTTGAGTTTGGCGATGTCTTGTCCATTGATGTAGACCTGGCCGGCTGAAGGTTTCTCCAGGGCACCGATCAGTCGCAGCATAGTGCTCTTGCCACTACCGCTTTCACCGGTGATGGCGACAAACTCGCCCGGCTGAATGCTTAATGATACATCCCTTAGGGCGGTTACTGTCTGACGCCTGAGCTGATAAGATTGGCTAACTTGGCTCAGCAATATGGCACTACTGCCACCGGCTGCTTTTTGGTTTACCTCTTTCCCACCTGCCATTACTGGTTATTAGTATAGTCCAGGTCTTTAGCCGTGGCAAGCTCATGGACTAACCGGAAGCTAAGTCCAGCACCACCAGGTTCTCAATGTGGGGTGTGCGAGGGAAGAAGTTAAACGGTTGGCAAAGGACGGGGCGATAATCTGAGCCGAGACGGGCAATATCTCGAGCCTGGGTGACGGGATTACAGGAGAGGTAGATGAGACGAGGTGGCTTTACCTCGGCTAGACGGGCAACCAGCTTGCTATCCAGTCCGGCCCGAGGTGGGTCGACGATGATGGTAGCCTCAGGCGTGATATACTCTAACGCCTCTTCGGAACGGGCGTGTATAGCGGTGATATCAGGGTGATCATCGGGTAAATTGTGCTCCAGCTCGCCAAAGGCATGGCGATCGGTTTCAACCAAGGCTAACCGGCGGTCACGAGCCACCGATAGCCCGATAGTACCGACGCCGGCGTACATATCTACGACTTGGTCGGTGGTGATGAATGGCTTGATGGTCTGTAGCGCCAGCTGATAGACCGGCAGGTTGATCTGGAAGAAGCCGTTTGGCGAGTAGGTATAGCGGTGCCCTAATATAGTATCGCTAAGCTGTTTCATCTGAGGATGAGGCTGATTCATAGCAAAGAGAGCACTGCTGACTCGCCCTGCCCGGTCGCACCTGATCATGATTGATTGATAGTGTCGAGCTTGAGCTCCGGTGCTATTAAGCTGTTCGATCAGGCGATTAGCCTCTTGCCAAATCTCGACCCGTTCTATCGAGCTATGCTGTACGGCAATCTTGCGATGGCTACCCCGCTGGTGAAAAGCCGGGTAGATGCGCTCAGTCTGATGATCCCACCACAGTGAGTACTCCATCTTGTTGCGGTAGTGATAATACCGCCCATCGCTGACGATTTCGTTTGGCTCGATCTCCACCCGGTGCTGACGGAAAGCTTCTTTGACTAGCGCTACCTTATGCCGGCTTTCGGCAGACTCAGTCATGATCTGCCAGGGTGAAGTGGCGAGGAAGCAATCGTCCCTCGGGGCGATCCGATCGGGCGACGGCTTGATGACCTCGGCGACGATGGCTTCGGCGTGAGTTTTCTTTAGCTTGGTTAGCCTGGCTAGAGCGGTCTCGCCCGGCAAAGCTCCCCAGACGAAGACTTTCCTGCCGTCAATTAGGTCGCCGATAGCTTGCCCGCCCGGGACCAGCTTCTCCAGCTTGACTACTTCCTTAATGACCCGCTTCACGTCTCTGACCCAGGATGATGAAACTAACCGGCTCGACGCCGATCTCGCTCTCGACCGGTTGAGGATTCTGCCACAGCCAGGTGTCATTGGTGGTAGCTAGAACCTGCCATTCACCGGTAAGGTTAAGGAGATGAGGCGCTTGATTACGATTATAGACGACCATCAGCTTAGCCCAGGGCGACGAATGGTCTTGGTCGTCATTGTCTAGCGAATAGCCGACTATGCCGGGGGTGTGCCAACTATCATATTGACGCCGATGGGCACTCGGCGACTTGTCGTAGAGGGCGGGTAGTTGCTGACGAAGAGAGATTAGCCCTCGATAAAACTCGGCTAGTGACCGCTCTTCGCCTACCCTACTCCAGTCGAGCTGACTAAGCTCAATTGGTGAGCGGTAGGAGTTGGTCTGGCCGTGCTTGGTCCGACGAAAAGTCGAGCCCGATAGCATGAAGGGTCGCCCCTGACAAGTCAGATAGATGCCGACAGCGAGGCGGTACTGTTTGCGACGCAACGACTCGTCGGGCGTGGTACTGGTGAGCTTGTCCCAGAGAGTCTGATTGTCATGAGCGGAGACGTAGTTGATGATCTGTGCCGGGTCGGCGACGTCTGAGCCCTCGCCACACCAAGCCACAGCACTCCTCAGGAGTGCTTCCTCTTTATCTGCCGCCCCATTGACGAAGCCGGCTTCCGCTATATTACCGGCCGATCCTTTAATGGCATCTCTGGTCTTGTCACAAAAGATGCCGATGCTGTGACTCAGGAGCTTAAGGTTGTCTCGATTAGCCAGCGGCTGTCCGTCCATAGCTGCGCTGCTACCGGCCGCCCAAGGCTCGCCGTAGATGAGCTTCTCGCCTGCTCCGAATTGTCGGTCAAGGAGATCTTGGATTCGGTTCATCAGCTCTACCGTCAGTACTCCCATCAAGTCGAAGCGAAAACCGTCGAGGTGATACTCGTTTGCCCAGTAGAGGACGCTGTCGGTAATGTATTTGGCTACCATTGGTCGCTCGCTGGCCAGATCGTTACCACACCCCGAGCCATTGGTAAGCTCACCGTCCTTGGTGCGATAGAAGTAATAAGGCATGGTCTGCTCTAGTGCCGTATCCAGGCTCCAGGTGTGATTGTAGACTACGTCCATAATCACTCGGAAGCCCTGCTGGTGGAGCGACTGGATGGCTCGTTTGAGCTCTCTGATGCGCACCTCGCCGTGGCAGGGATCGGTTGAGTATGAGCCCTCCGGCACATTGTAATTAACCGGGTCATAGCCCCAGTTAAACTCGCTACCGCTCCGCTCGTCGACCGAGCCGAAGTCATAGATGGGCATGAGCTGCAAGTGGGTGATGCCGATATGCTTGAGATAAGCCAACCCCGTCTTGGTCTGGCCGTCACTATTCAGGCTGGTGTCGGGGATGGCCAGGGCTAAGAACTTGCCTCGCACCGGCTCGGCCCAGCCACCGGCCGGATCGGACGAAAACTCCTTGATGTGTATCTCGTCAATGATTTGTTCCGGGGTGAGCTTGGGCGGGCGGTCGTTTAGCCAGTCGAGCGGATTGGTCCGGCTGAAGTCTACCAGCATAGCTCGCCTGCCATTGATGCCGGTAGTGCGAGCGTAAGGGTCGCCGGCTTGATGAGTCTCACCGTCAATGGTGATGGTGAAGTCGTAATAGATGCCATGAAAGCTACGGGGGGCTGACCATACCCAGACGCCGTTCGCCTGCTCAGTCATAGTGGCTTGCCAGTAAGGCTGGTCTGCCGATTTACCGTCGTGGTAGAAGTTGAGCTTGACGGCTTGGGCGACTGGACTCCATAGCTTGACCACGGTCTCCCGCTCCGTCACGGTAGCGCCGAGATCATTGCCGTCATAATAGTACTGCTGATGAAAATCAGCTGAGTCATATAGATCTGCCCACTGTTTGATCGTTCTCACTAGCTGAATTATACCACGGCGCAGGCTCAGGATATGATAAACTAAAGCTAGTTATGGTGACTAATAAATCTGAGTCAAAGCCGATAATTTCGTTGCACCAAGTGACCAAAGTGTATGGCAAGGGCGACAATGCCGTCGAGGCGCTACGGGGTATCGACCTGGATATCAGCTCGGGCGAGGCGATAGCCATCATCGGTAGAAGCGGCAGCGGCAAGTCTACTCTAGCCCATGTCATGGCGACACTCGACAGACCGACTAGTGGCAAGGTATTGATCAATGGATCGGAGGTCGGACGGCGCTCCAGGCGTGCCTCCAATCGTCTACGCAATCAGGAGATCGGCTTCGTCTTCCAGCAATTCTTTATGAATGCCAGGGACAGTGTCTTAGACAACGTCATGTTGCCGATGGTGATCGCCGGGATTCGTCCTAAGTTGCGTCGCAAGCGGGCACTGGATGCTCTGGAGACAGTCGGACTGCTGGACAAGGCTTACGCTCGGGCGAGCGACCTGTCGGGCGGGCAGAAGCAGCGAGTTTGTATCGCTCGGGCGATTGTCAACAAGCCCTCCATCATCTTAGCCGATGAACCGACCGGCAATCTGGATACGGCGACCAGCCGAGTGGTGGAAGATATGCTCTTTCGACTTAATCAAGAGCGAGGCATCACCTTGGTCATTGTTACCCACGATCCGGATTTAGCTCAGCGTTGCGGTCGGCAAGTTCGGATTGCCGATGGTCAAGTCGTCGGTGATCAAAAGGAGCGGAAATGAGACTTACGGATATTATCAAGCGAGCGAATCATAACCTATGGTGCAATCGTTCGAGAACTATCTTGACTACCCTGGCGATCACGGTCGGCTCGTTAACTATCATGTTGACCGTCGGCATCAATGCCGGAGTCAATGGCTATATCGACAAGCAGGTCGAGAGTACCGGTGGCAACGATATCATAGAGGTCATGCCTAAGGGTATAGCCGATCGGATGTCGAGCATGATGACGCTGGGAGCAACCGAGGTGCAGGAATACCGAAGTAATCAGGGGCAGAGTCAGCAGGTGTCACTGACCGATCGTGACTTAGCCGGGATCAAGCGTCTCAAGGGGGTCAAGTTGGCCAAGCTAAGTGACCTCCTCTACCCGAGTTATATCACTCGTGATCGGGACGAGGCTAAGAAGTACAAGCTGACGGTCGGACCGCTGGCAGCCAGTAGCATCAAGCTGGATCTGGCGGCCGGTCGCAGTGTCCGGATTGACGGCTCAGAGGCGGAGGCTATCTTGCCTGATCGCTATCTGGAGCCGCTTGGCTTTAGTTCCGCCAAGCAGGCGGTAGGGCAGATGGTTCGAGTGGGCGTACCGCACCGGCTGGGTGGTCAGATAGATGAAGTGAAGATCAGAATAGTCGGTGTGCAGAACCAGAGTATAGTTGGCTTTGGTAGAGTCTTCCTGAACGATGCTGCAGGCCGACTAGTCAGGAGTGCTTACCTGACCGGTATGCCCGAAGCCCTACAGAGCCAGCATGGCTTGATCATCATCCAGGTCAAGCCCGGCTACGAGTCGAAAGAAAAACTGGCTCAGATCAAGCAGGAGCTGACCAATATGGGCTACAGCAGTATCTCGGAGGATGATTATATTTCGTCGATCAAGCTCTTCTTTAACGCCATCACGGTGATCCTGACTATCTTTGGGGTGATCGCTCTGATCACTGCTTCGATCGGTATAGTCAATACCTTGCTGATGTCAGTGCAGGAGCGCACTCGTGAGATCGGCCTGATGAAAGCGATGGGGCTAAGCTCGGGGCGGATCTTTGCCCTATTTAGCCTGGAGGCGGTAAGCTTAGGCTTCTGGGGTGGGATGCTGGCGGCCGGTCTGGCGGTGGTGATCAAGCAGACAGTTAATCCGTGGGCAGGGCGTAACTTCCTGTCCGGCTTACCCGGCTTCAATCTGATCGAGCTTAACCCTCTCTATGTCGGGGCGATCGTGGTGATAGTCATGGTGGTGGCTTTCCTGGCCGGTACGTTGCCGGCTAAACGAGCGACCAAGCAAGACCCCATTCAGGCGTTGCGCTACGAGTAACGGGTAGCCGAGATGGATCTCGTGCCGGCACTTATAGGTGAAAGTCGGCTTGATGTCTCTTCGGCTGAAGTGGTGGCCTCTCGCCTACCTCGGCTATCTAGTCATCAGAGCGGAAGAGATAGTGGAGATAATCTCGCATCATCCTGGCACCGCAAATAGTGGTAAGGTAACCGGCTAAGGTAGTGGCGACGGCGTCGCTCCAGCGATCGTCGTGGCGACAGATATTGATGGCTTGGCGCAGGCGACTGTAGAGCGAGCTTACCTCCTCCTGATAGTCGTCGCCGCTAACCAGCAGAGCAGTCGGTGGAGCAACATCAGCAACGCCACCGTCATTGGTGGTCACCAGTAATGCTAAGTTGGCTAGGTCTTTCATAAATGACGTGCCACAGGCCTCCAAGCCGACTACCGGCACATTGACTGAGATATCTGAGCCGAAGCTCATCGCTCTAGCCAGGTTCTCGTCATAGTCGGTGATGTAGTGAACTCGCCGCCTGAGGACCGGGTCGTCAGCGATACGCTGTAGCATACTTGCCAGCTTCCGGTAGGTAGAATCATTGGCTGAGACATTACCGGCGATCATCCCCGCCATAATGTAATGAGCGTTGTAACTAACCAAGATACCCTTGAGCTGCTCGATATCCTCGAAAGGCATCCAGGGGCGCTTGTACTCAACAAAACGGCGCTTGTACTCCAGTAGGATAGCGTCCTCAGGGATCTGGACTACAGCCCCATACTGGTCTTGTCGATGAGCCAGCTCACTATTGAGCTGAGCTCTACCCTGCTGCTTGAGCTGACGCAGCCGGCTAAGATTGGTTCGAAAGATCCGGCGAATCTGGTCGGCAGTTGCCGCTCCGGGCATGTTGAAGCGATCAATGATGCCGCTGTGCTTGTAGAAATCAAGTAGCTCCGGCTTAACCCAGCTCTGCAGGTGGATGCCATTAGTGATAGCGCTGAAGTGGGTTTTCTCGCCCGACAGGTCGTGATAATCAGCTACCTTGGCGTGGAGCTTGGAGACGCAGTTCTTCGCCTCGGCCAGCTCGATCGTCAGGCTGCTGAGCTGTAGGCAGCCGTCTCGGAATAGACCACCGATGTAGTGGTCAACTGCCGGTGATTTGATATTGGGAAAGACGAAGCGGTCGAACTGCTCGTAGCTGAACTGCGACTCGGCGGCTTGCACTAAGGTGTGATTGGTATAGAGAGTGTGCTTGCGAACGTAGACGATCGCCTCATACAGATTCATACCGTTACTACAGAGCTCATCCAGACGAGCTACGGCGGCGAAGACGGTGGCAGTCTCGTTGAGCTGGATAACGGCGGGCTTAAGGTCAGCCATCTTGAGGGCGGCGTAGCCACCGAAGCCGAGCGATGTCATCTGATAGAGACGGTGGTCACTGGAAGGCGTATCGCAGTAGAGCGGCCCGAAGTTGGGCTCGGTCATACAGAGGAAACGACTGCTGCCCAGCTGCTTCTGGTAGATATCAAGTGTAGCGTCAGGCTTGTCTTTGATATGAAGCACCACCTGCCCGATCGCCTGAAAACCTTCCGCCTCGGGGCTACGGCTAACGTAATCGTCATGTGGCTCAAGTTTCTCCAGGCGCTGGTGTCGCTCAGTCTGGTAGAAAGGAGTTAAAGTGACAAAGGGTATCTCCAGGTCCTCCGCCACTCGACGGGTGTCGGCAGCCAGCACGCCCAACCCCCCTGCCCCACGGATACCATTAGCCTGGTCGTAGACCTCCATGGTGGTGTAGACGTATGGTCGCACGGGGCTGATCTTGTGGATCAGGTTGCGGCGGTCAATCGTCTGGTAAAACTCAGCGACATCTTCAATTTTAGCTTGGGAAGCCCGCTGCTTCCCTTTCGGTACTTGCCCACTCATAACTACCCTTCATTGTATCAGACTAACACTGCTTATGCTAATGCCGGTGCATCAGAGCAAGATTAGGCGCCTAGCGCACTGATGGGGATAATGTTGATGCCGTCGGGACGGGTATAGGCATAGCCCGAGCCGATGATGACGTTGCGAGAGACGATCCGGCGACCTTTAGCTTCGATGACGTTGTTAGTGAAAGCTGTCAGCGACTTGACTCCGTCGTCAATATAGCCCTCTCCCAGCTTAATCTCAAAGACGGCACAATCACCGTTGGGTTTCTGTACGATAGCGTCTGCTTCCAGGCCTAGCGAGTCACGATAATAGTAAACCTCGGCGTCGAGCCGGCTAGCGTATACTCGTAGGTCGTGAATGACTTGAGACTCAAAGACGAAGCCGGCGTAGTTAAGGTCGTTTAGTAGTGCTGCTGAGTCCAATCCTAGACTGGCGATAGCTAATGAGGTGTCGGCGAAGTGCCATTTAGGGGCTTTGCGAAGCTTGGCGGATGAGCGAATGTGGGTATTCCAGGCAGGCTGGTTCTCGATGATCATCAGGCGGTCAAGCGTCTCAAGGTAGTCCGTGATGGTGGGTCGAGAAATATCTTCGTTGTCATTTTGCTTGATGTCCTTAGTGAGAGTGGCTACTTCGGCAACTGTCGAGACATTGCGAGCCAGAGACTGTAGTAATGATCTTACTCTGACCGGGTCACGTTTTACTCCGGAGACCCGACTCATATCCACTTCGGCGAGAAGCTTGACATAAGAGGCGTTGATTTGACGAGCGCCGGCTTCATCCATGTCGATTAGTCCGGGCCAGCCACCGATGACCAGCCAGCTAATCAGGTCGTGAATATTCGTCCGATATTCTCGACTAGTGATAGACTGCCCGTCAAATAGCCTAGCCAATGATACATATCCATCGCAGTGACCCAGCTCCTGCCAGGACATGGTGCGCATTTTGAGCTCGATGAAGCGACCGGCTCCGGAATGCATGCCGATATCTTCGGTCGGGTTGGCTGACCCGGTCAGGATAAATTGACCTCGGTCACTCCGCTCATCGACCGCATGTCGGACGTAGTTCCAGAGCCGTGGCTGGACTTGCCATTCGTCAATCAGCCTCGGTGTATTGCCGGATAGTAGAATATTGGGGTCAATATTCATGATATTCGGCACCTGAGGGTCACGATCGACTTGTAAAGTACTGGCAGCCTGTTGCTTGGCTGTCTCAGACTTACCGCAAGCCTTTGGTCCACGGATTAGCACGGCACCGGCTATCTTGAGAGCGTTAGCCAGCTCCTGGTCAACTAAACGAGGGACATATCTCTTCATTGGGACTATTTAAGCATATGACTTTACATTTTTCCACTGATTCATTTTACATATTTCCGGCATTTTAGTTTACAATTTTCTAATGCTTATGCTTAGTCTAGTGAGAATGAGCACCGGCTAGCTTGGTCGGACTTGATTGGTGTTTGGCTCGGTATGACATGGCGAAGGCTAGCAAAGATAGGCTGATCACCAAGGTGACAGTCATGTAGATGTACGAGGCGGTAACCGACGACTCGGTGATACCGCCGGCGATGGCGGAGCGAATGGTGGTCAGCGAGTATGCCATGGGGACTACTTGGTGAAGAGCTTGATATAACCCCGGCGAGGTCTCGATCGGGAAAGTGCCGCCGGCTGAGCCGAGCGATAGAATCATGATCACCATACCGATGAAGCGTCCGATATTACCCATTGATATGGCGAGGAAGAGATTGAGAAACATCATGGCATTAGCATAGAGGATAAGGATGGCGTAGAAGCGGACGGGGTTAGCCAAGTGAAAGCCGACTCCCTGCATGATCGCTCCCATGATCAGCGCCATAGCAGTGGCGACGCCGGCACCGATGGTGACCTTGCTAAGATACCAGCCTCGCCAACTACCCTGCCGGTCAGCTTTACGCTCTACCGGGTAGATTGAACAGAAGACCAAACAACCGACGAAGATAGCGACCGAGAAGAAGTACGGCGCCAGGCCGTGGGCGTAGTTAGGAACCTGGCTCTGGCGCTGATGCTCCAGGGTGACCGGCTGACTAATCTGGCGAGCGGTTTTGCCAGATAGTGGTGTCTTGGCGACGGTGTCGGCGCCGGAT
>CAJPSI010000002.1 GCA_905373275.1 Candidatus Saccharibacteria bacterium UBA1103
TAAAGGATGATAGTGCGTAAGAGTAGGGCGATATGGTTGACGAAGACTGTTGATACAGTAGTAAGTCAACAAGTGCCAGTGGTGACCTGTACGTCGCCAGGCCTGTCCAGCACCCAGCGGATGCGTAAGTCTATCCAGATACAACTTGAGCCCATATTGCGCCTTGGTTCTTCTTGCGTAACACCAACTTTATGCATCCTGCTGGGATGCTGGAGTCTGAGGAGACCATACGCCCTGCTCTGAGCTACGAGGCTTAACCTTGTTGATTATACCGGTACTATTCGTACAGAGAACTTTATTGTGTCTTACGAGACCGTACGTCCTATTCCGATCATTGAAAAAGAGGCTATTTGGTGTCACAGCGGCTTATCTGAGACCCTGGTCAGGGTAAAATCACCCATACCGCTCATAGCATAAAGTCTGGCTACCGCAGCTAGAGCCTCATCCTGCAACGCTTGGTTGCCGGCGATCCGGTCTCGGAAAAAGTCGGGGAAAGACTCAGGAAAATCATCCGGACAATCCTCAGAATCATAGTCGTAGTCATAGAAGAAGACTCGACTAAGTACCTGGCGTTCCTCGGCGGTCAGATCATCAAAATACCCCGGATGGTTCTCGTAGAGCCCACCGACGATATTAATTAACCTCTGGTATTGGTTGTAGTGCATACGTCTACCTCCCGATCGTACATATCAATCACTTAGACATCATCACCGTGATGCTCCTTGATGGCGATAATGCTACCAACATTATTTCATAAATGGCACGCTTTAGAGCTAAGAGAGCTACTGCCCAATTATGCTACAATAACAGCTATGAACAAGTATGCTGACCAAGTCAAACAAGTAGTCAAGGACTTATACGAGATCGATATTGACGCCGAGCTGACTCGCCCCGAGGCGAAGTTCGGTGACTATGCCACCAACGTGGCGTTGCGTCTGGCCGGTCAGCTAAAGCGTTCACCGAGGGATATCGCTAACGAGATCAAGCGAGAGCTTGATCAGTCGGGGCAGTTTGATGAGGTGACCATCGCCGGTCCGGGCTTCATCAACCTGACCGTATCAGCTAAAGAGCTGGATGGCGATTTGGAGCGAGCCTTTCAGGCTAAGATACCCTATGGTGAGAATCGTGATGGTCGGGGTAGGGTAGTCGTCCTGGATTTCCCCAGCACTAATACGGCAAAGCCTTTTTCAGTCGGTCACATGCGGTCGGCCAACCAAGGTTGGGCGGCTCGTAACCTGATGCTGGCGACCGGCTGGAAGGCGATCAGCGACAATCATCTCGGTGATTACGGTTCGCCGTTTGGTATCTGGGTAGTGGGTTTTCGGATGTTTTCTGATGAAGAGAAGCTGGCTAAACGGGGTATCTACGAGCTGGGTGATATCTACATCAAGACTAAGCAGGCGATCAAAGAGGAGCAGGCGAAAGGTGAGCATAAGATTGAGGAGCAGGCACAAGACTGGCTGCTGAGGATTGAGCGTGGCGACCCTGAGGCGGTAGCTTATTCGGACAAGTTTAATCAGATCTCACTTGACCATATTCATGCCGTGATGAAACGCCTCGGCGTCTCAACTGACTATGAGATCGGTGAACGGTCGCTGGCTAAGCTGGGCAAGGAGGAAGTAGCTAGGCTAGTTAAAGAGGGGGTGGCTGAACAAAATGAAGATGGCTCAGTGATCATCAGGCTGGATGACTATGGCATCGAGACGCCTCTTCTGGTGCTCAAATCTAACGGTGCGCCACTCTATGCGACGAATGACTTAGCTACACTGGCCTTTCGAGAACGAGAGTTCAAAGCTGATCGGGCTATCTATGTCGTAGCATCAGAGCAGAAGTTTTATTTCGCTCAGCTGTTTGCGGCAGCTAAGAAAATTGGCTACGATGCTGAGCTAATTCATATGTGGTATGGCTTGGTCGACCAGATCAATGAAGATGGCGTCAGAGAGAAGATGTCGTCTCGTAAAGGAGTGGTCTTGCTGGAGGAGCTGCTTGATGAGGCGGAGAAACGAGCTCGGGCTAATGCAAAATCTGAGGGTATTAGCGATGAGGATATCCACCGGATTGCTCTCGGGGCGATTAAGTTTACTGATTTCTCGGCAGATCGGCGGACCGGTATGCTCTTTAACTGGGATAGGATGTTTAATCTGACCGGCTATTCCGGTCCGTATGTCCAGTATGCGGCAGTCCGGATCAATAAGATTTTACACGACAATAAGGCGGGTAAGCCCGACCCTGATTATGACTACCGGGCGGAGAAGCAGGTCATTCTCAAGCTCCTTGATTACCCCTCCGTGGTCAAGCAAGCGGCAGACTATCTGGAGCCACATCGAATCGCTACCTATATCTATGAACTCGCCAAAGAAATGAACCGCTATTACGAGACCACGCCGGTAGCTACTGAAAATGTACCGACCGGGGTCAAGGCGGCTCGGCTTGGCCTCTTAAGGCGGGTGGCTTATGTCTTTGAGCACGCTCTTAAGATCTTAGGGATTGACATCCCTGAGCGGATGTAACTATGACGGAGTCAAGACAAGCTCGCTTGCTTTGGATCGACCTTGAGATGACCGGGCTTGACCCTGCTCGGGATAAAATCATCGAGGTGGGGGCGATAGCGACCGACTTTGATTTTCATCAAGTGGCGGATTATCAGGCGTCGGTCAAGGTTTCGCCGGAGCTGATGCGGCGTCGGATGGTTGGTAAGTTTTGGGAGGAGCATGATGCCACCCGTCAAGCCCTAATGGAACATAGCTCATCAACCGGGGCTTTGTCTACCGGCCAAGTAGAGAACCAACTGGTCAATTTTATCAAGCAGTACTTCATACCTGATCAGCCGGTTTATCTGGCGGGTAACTCGATTCATCAAGACCGCAAGTTTATTGAGCGGGAGTGGCGAAAACTGGACAAGCTACTGCACTACCGGATGCTTGATGTCAGCGCTTGGAAGATCTTATTCGAGGAGCGGGGAGTAGCCTTTCACAAGCCTGAGCTTCACCGAGCTATGAGTGATATCGAGGGCTCAATCGCCGAGCTGAAGTACTATCTAAAACGAGTCAAGTTTGATGAGTGAGAGTGAAGTGCGGCAGTTGATCGTCGGCTACGACGGGGTGGTGTTAGATGACCGGTCGATCCCCGAGCTGGCTATCTATAGCATCAAGGGGCAAGTCATGGCGGTAGTGCACCCGGAGTCTCAGCCGGTGAGTATCGGTCTGAGGTGCGACCCTAACCTGGGGGAATTACTACGTCGCCGGTATGAATCGGTCTCACTGGAGTCCGGGTTAAATAAGAAAAGATTTATCAATATCCTTCTGGTGGGACAACTTAGTGACGAAGAGGTCAGGTCGCAGATCCGACACGCCTACGAGGAGACTAATCGACTATTGACCGCCGACAGCTGATTGATTGGCTTGGTTACCCTGGTCAGTAACCTGACCTTTATTAGTCTCTTCATCGGGGCGGGTCTCGGCGTCATCTTTGGGGCTGCTGTCGTTTTTCTTCTTAGTCTCTTCCAGGCGACTGAGTAGCTCGTGGATATCGATATGAGTGGTATTGAGCAGGCTAGACACCTTAGCGTTCTTAGATGCTTTATAAGCACTGACGGTAGCGTCGGAGATGGCCTCCAGACGCTTTTTGAGCTCGGTGTAGTATGCACTATCTAGGTCGCCACTTGCCTTAGCGCTGTTGAGCTTCTCGGTAGCGGTTTCATCTGCCTCGACGTCAGTGGCTTTGCCGTTCTTATCTACAGCGAAAGTTAAGTGCTCACTGAGCTCCTTGCTATGCGACAGCATGACCAGCCCCGTCTCGGCGGTGATGGCGGACATATCTTTCGACTGAAACTCGGCATTGTCCACGCCATAGTCAACAATGCTCTGTAAATTGGCTAGTGCTTTACCCAAGACTTGAGCTCGCTTGCCTATCCCGCCGCCATTATTGCTCAGGGCAGCTACAACTGAAATGATCACGATCAGAGCGACGATCCCGATACCGGCGAAAGTAAAAGCACGGTTAGAGATGGGCAGCTTATGGCTGACCTGAGTCTGAGGGGCGATAGCGTCCAGATAGTCCATGCTTCCCTCGGGAGTGTCCAGTCGGGGCGGGGTGCCCGGCTGAGCAGCTGGCTGACCGTTGATCGGCGGCACGGTAGGTGCCTGCATGTACATCTGATTAGCGTTGATGGAAGAGAACTGGTTGGGTGTCTGGGGCTGAACCTGAGGCTGTGTTTGGTTAGGTCCAGAGACCAGCTGCTCTCGACGCAACTGCTCGACTACTTGAGAGTCGGTCGAAGTGAGTTGACCGGCAGTATCAGCGATATTACCGGATACGCTATAGCCCTGTAAGTTTTGATTAACATAATTATTGCTGCCGTAAATCTGCTGACTGGTCGGTCGATCATCCTCAATCTTGATATTGAGGGCACTCTCGCCGAAGACATTATCCGGCGAAGTCTGACCTGTCTGGACTAGCACCCGACCGACCCCTTTATAGGGGTTGTGGTGTGGATTATTGAAGTTCCCGCCCTCTGCCATATCTTAATTTTAGCATAATCTTGACTTTTCGCATTATCCGGGTCTATCAGATATAATCAAGGTGTGAACAATGACGCTAAGGAGGAGATCCGAGCTAAGCTGGCGATAGAAGAGGTGATCGGTGAGTATGTTCAGCTAAAGCGGTCGGGGCGTTACTGGAAGGGGCTAAGTCCCTTTACTAATGAGCGAACGCCATCTTTCTTCGTGACACCGGATCGGGATATCTGGCATGATTTTTCATCGGGTAAGGGCGGCGATATCTTTTCATTCATCATGGAAATGGAAGGGCTGGACTTCAGAGGGGCGTTGGAACTCTTAGCCCGCAAGGCCGGGGTTGACCTCTCAAAGTATCAATCCGGGCGGGCTCGGGACAATGCCCAACGCAAGGAGCGGTACTTCCAGATGAATAACTTAGCGGTTAACTATTACCAGCGTCAATTGGTCCGGTCAACCAAGGCGTCAGACTACGCTAATAAGAAGCGTCGTCTTAGCCGAGAAACTATTCTCGAGTGGGGGATCGGTTATGCCCCTGAGAGACCTGATCTGACGGGTGTTTTGACTCGACGAAACTATCACCGAGACGAGATGAAGCAGGCGGGACTACTGGGCTATTCCGGGCGAGAACTGTTCTTTAACCGCCTGATGATTCCGCTCAGGGATCGACGAGGACAGGTGGTTGGCTTCACTGGCAGGATCATCGGGGCAGGCGAGCCAAAATACCTCAACACACCGGATACATTACTCTTTCACAAAGGTCAGCAACTCTTCGGTCTGAGCTTTGCCGCCCAGGCGATCCGTCAGGCCGGTTATAGCGTGATCGTCGAGGGTAATTTAGACGTGATCACCTCGCACCAGGCCGGTATCAAGAATGTGGTCGGGGTGGCCGGCACGGCGCTGACGGTAGAACATTTAAAGAGTCTGAGCCGGCTCAGTAGCGACATCAGGTTTTGTTTTGACAGCGACAAAGCGGGTGTCGCCGCTACCGAAAAAGCGATCAAGCTGGCCGGTTCGTTAGAGCTAAAGTTGTCAGTGATTGACTATTCCGGTAGCAGCGCCAAAGATCCCGATGAGCTGATCCATCAGGATCCAGCCCTCTGGCAACAGGCTCTAACGAATTATCAGCCGGCAGTCAATTGGGTGCGGGATTATTACCTTAAGACTATTGGTGTTGATACTGTCGAAGGACAGAAGAAAGTGGCTGATCGGACACTCAGTGTGATCAGTTCGCTGGCTGATCCGGTTGAGCGAGAGGGCTATATCAAGGAGCTGTCGGCGGTAGTGGGCATCAGCGTCAGCTCGCTGGTTGACCGACTAAAGATGCTCCAGAGAGGCAGTACGTCGTCTCGGCGACAGCTGAAGCAGCCTCGCACTAAGGCGAATATCGCCGAGAAGCGTCGCTTTAATTATCTTGACCCGATTTTGGCTTACCTGGGTAGTCATGCTGACTTGCGGTCAAAATATCTCCGATATCTGCCCGACGAACAGCTACCCGGAGTAGATCAGCTGGTCAAACAGTGGCTAAGCTCGACCGAACTCTGGGGAGATGGATTAATTGACCGGGTGACAGAAGCGATGGAGCGACCGGGAGCTGAGCTAGATCAGCTGGATCAAGTCCGTACTAGGCTGGTGCAACTAATGATGGTCAATGACCAAGCAGGCTCAACCATTGATGGGATCAAGTCGGAAGATGATCTGCTGGAATATATCTGTTATTTCGAGCGAGACTATTATTTACTGCGAGCTAAGCAATTAACTAGCGAGTCGATGGCTGATGGGGTAGCTGAGGCGGAGTGCTCCAGGCTGATGACCGAAGCGACCAAAGCTCGCCGGCTAGCCGAACGACTCAGTCCCAGCCGGAATCGACGTAACGGCTATGCCGGGCTGGAAGAGGTGCTGGCGGAAAGCAGCAACCACGCTGATGCATATTAACGAGGTTACTTATGATGCATAGCAAAGCTTATTTTATCGATGTTAGCCGAGTGGAAGATAACTTGGCACATCTATTAGAGCACTGTATCATCCATCAGATAGCTGACCTGGTGGCGGCTGATGGTAATCAATTCTTGCTGGGAGATTGTCATGGTGTGGTTGGACCCGGTGCGTTAGTCTTTGTAGTAGAGTACTTGAGCCAACCTGCCATTGAATGTGTACAGAGCTTCTTAGCTGATAAGCCGAAGATACCGCAGGGTGCTGTTGCCTGCGAGATAGAGCAAATCAAGGCTGAGGATGACAGGGAGTTAATCGTCAAAGGTAGTATCGAGAATGTAACCCGAACGATCAATCGGCTATTCCGGGACAGCCGGATAATGGAACTGGAGAAGATGTCGAAACCGGTTGCCAATGAGGCCGACGACAAGCCCGCTGATCGGATGATTGTCTATGGTGACGAGTTGAAACCGATTGCTTTCATACTGGATGTTTACCTAGATAACCCGAGTGTGGATGATAGACTGATCTTTAGCAAACTACACATGGCAATATCGTCACTAGTCGCCCAAGCGACTAATAACGACAGTGCCTATGCCATTGAGTACTATCAGGATTACTACGAACAAGATAGGATAGTCAGCTTCTCGTATATACATAAAACTGTCGATCGTGAGGCTCCGGGTAGGATTACGGAGCGACTACGGAGGATAATCGCCTCGTCGGAACTGTGGGCGGATCAGCAGAAGTTTAGTGATTATCGAGCATTGGCTAGTGAATCCGCTAGCGAAAAGTGCTCTACCCTTGATTGCCTGGGTGTGACTGCTTCGGAGCAATACCTGACTAAGCTTTTTACGCCTGCCAGGGTGCGTCGATTGTGGCGTCGGTTGCGAGTGAGGCTACTATAATGAATCATGACCGGAGGATAAGCCTCAAAGTTTGCGTTATTTATCGGTTATGCTAAAGTGAAGATACTTATGGATATGGTCGAAACTAGAAGGAAAGGTTAAATTATGCCACCTAGCCGGAGCAGTAGACTTGATTTGCCTCGGGGGGGGTGTTTCTCGTCTAAACGCAAGCAAGTGATCTCCCTATTTAAGCCGAGAGTGAGTCCTAGCTCATCGGCGAGGTACTAACTTATACAGGGCATGGCGTGGACGATGATGAAACGAATTAAACTAAGCCGAATAAGTATCATTATTCTGGTCGTGGTCGTAGCTAGCGTCCTAACGAGACATTCCGCCTCTGCTCTGGAGATAGTCTGGACCGGATCGAAGCATACTAGCTATAACGATGCCGTGAAGCATGTTAGCGATATGGGTAAATCGGGATATTTTGCCGGACATGGGTTATATATCGACAACTTTAACTACAGTGCCAATGGTAATCAGATCACTGTTCGGTATACCACGAAAATTATTTATCAAAGGTTTCGCAATATGGGGGATAATCGGCTGGTATACGCTATTTTGGGTAAGAATGGTCTATGTCCGGTAGCCGGCTGGTATAACTCTAACCCCGACTCCAAAGGTAATCATCCGGCTTACGATTGTATTAAATATCAAGATGAAAACTTCCACGCTTATAATAACTTCTGCTCTAAATCACCCCGACCATATCTAAATAATTGCAACTATGACTACGAGAGGGGGATAGAAGGTCAGTACAATAACGAACCATGGAATACAGTACGTAGGCTGGGTACAGTGCCAACTACTAGAACGGAAGTCAGCTATAACTTCACTAGAACCTTTTCGGTTAATATCGCTAATAGAGCCGGTAGAATCAACGTGGCAACTGATGGCAATCAGGTATGTTCTTACTATCAGTTTAACGGTAAAGACTTCGGGCCTCGTCCTTGGCAAAGCAATCCTAGCGGCGATCCAACCGGTCATTTATGGTGTCAGGATATTGAGTTGTGGGTTGAGTGGTCAGCGGTAAAACATCCCACCATTCATCTAACCGGAGCAGATAGCTATGCTAAGGAGGACTTTATTGGTTCAAAGGCTAGTGCCGACAGCAACATCTCGGGGTCAGACAAGCGAGGCTCTTACTCACAATATGGGCTCCTAACAGGAAATAACGGTAAGGTCGGAATAAAAGACTTTGGTTCAGCCGGCTATACCACGGCGTCGTCAAACTATAGCTCATTAGCTTGTAAGCTAAGCTATGCCAACACAGCCGACGTTAATAATGATTGTGACTTGCATTGGCTAAGAAAATCCGATCTCATCAAACAACTTTCCATGCCTACTACTCCGACAAATACTATGTCACTAATCAGTAACCCCGGCGGTATTTCGTTGAGCAAACTGAAAAAAAGTGGCAGCTATCACGCCTGGGGCAATCTAACGATCAACTCCAGCCAGCTACAGCCCGGTCGGCATATCATGATCTTCGTTGATGGAGATGTGACTATCAGTGATAATATTAATACAGACTGGGGTTATCCTTACTCAAGTCTGACCGAGATTCCCAACCTGGTAATCGTAGCGAATGGCGATATAAAAGTGGCTCAAAGCGTGAGGTTGATAACCGGCACTTACGTAGCGAAGGGTAGGTTTATAAGTTGCGATGGTGCTCCTGACAAGGGTTTCGCTCTTGGTATGGTCGGCTCATGCCGGCATAAGCTCAAAGTTAACGGCGCTATCATCTCGGCTAATTCACCGGTCTTCCGTCGTACCTTTGGGGCAGGTGATGAGGCGGATGACGATCAATGGAATCCTGCTAAAATTTCCTCGGCTGCTGAGTGGATTAACTACACTCCCAACCTCTGGCTGGTACCGGCTGCGAGCCAGGTTGACAATCGACTGGATGGTTTATCTACTACTCAAGTAACTAGTCTACCGGTGAGGTACTAGCTATATTGTGAAAGGAAGCTAGCCACCGGTAGTGAGATAATCCCCGAGTGGATTTTGCATTATCTACTGGTTATGCTAAAATCTATTAAAATAGCAGTGGAGAAACAAAGAGTAAAAATATGAAAGATGAATCACCCAAAGCCCAGTTAATTCAAAAGATCAAGGCAGTCAACAATATCTTAGTGACTGTCTCTCGTAACCCTAGCGTGGATCAGCTGGTATCCGCCTTAGCCTTGGCGATGGCTCTAAATAAGCTAGGTAAGCGCTCGGTAGCCGTCTTCAGCGGTCAGATACCTGCTGAGATTCATTTCCTTGATCCTGAGAAAGTGTTTGAGAGTAATGCCGATAGTTTGCGGGATTTCATCATTAGTATCAGTGTCGACAAGGCCGACCGGATGCAAGTTAAGCCGGAAGGGGACTTCGTCAAGGTCTACATCACGCCATACCGAACGACTATCACGCCGGATGACCTACGCTTTGAGGATGGTGACTTTAATATCGAGCTGATTATTGCCATCGGTGTGGCTAGTCGAGATGAGCTGGATGCCTCGATCGCCAGCCATGGCAAGATCTTCCATAACGCCGTGACCGCTACTATGAACTTGAGTAAGCTCAATGATGCCCTGGGGACGATCAGTTGGCAGGATGAACGCCTGGGTTGTTACTCTGAGATGTGCTATAGCTTGGCCGTCGGGCTGGCGGGCAATGACAAGAGTCTGATTGATAGCTCGGTGGCTACGGCTTTCTTGACCGGTGTTGTCTCGGCAACGGATCAATTCCGTAACAGCGTCACTACGCCGGCTATCATGTCACTGTCGGCCGAACTGATGGCTAAGGGGGCAAATCAGCAGCTGGTTACCTCTGAGCTTGAGTCTGCTAAGGAAAAACAAAAAGATGAGGCGGCAGAGGCAGAGGAGGAAGAAGACCACTCGATCAGCTTTAGTCGAGATCAAGCTGATCGTCAGACTAAGTCAACCGGTCCTCATCCGGTGGAAGCTGAGACGGTGGTTAGTCACTCCGATTCAGCCGGTAGGGAATCTAACCCTTATGCCGGGTATGTTGAGCCGGCTTCTCCTGCGCCAACTGAATCATCGCTTGGTGGCAATCAACCTGAGCCGGCAGTAAATAACTCTCAGCCGGAGCTGGTTGTGCCGGAGAGAGCGGCGTCAGCCACTCCGATTGACCGACCCGAGCCTCAGCCGATTCCACCGACACCAACGATCGAACCGGTGGTACAGGATAGAAGCAGCGAGAGCCAACCGTACCTTGAGGATCCTAATTCACAGGTAACCGGCTTGCCGACGATTGCCGACGGCGCTTCGCTTCAGAAAGACTCAGGGTCATACTTAGTCGATGATATTGATGGAGTGAGGGATAGTCGGGCGCACGATGATTTACCGTTTAATCAGCCTAACCAAGTCTCACCGATTCCGCCGGTCGGAGCAATGTCGAATCCTAACCCTACTGCGATGCCGGCTCAACCACTGATGCCTAGTGCTATGGACGTCGCTGCACCGGCGCCGGAGACTATGCCCCCGGCCCCGGCTAACTTGACTCAGACTCCATCAACCATGGGGTTACCACCGGCGCCAATAGGACAGCAGATGACAGATGGCTTACCCGAGAACAATCCTCAGCCGGGGGCTGCTTCCTTGCCACCCTTGCCTCCGACGCCAACGGCCGGGCTAGATACCACCAATCTTCCTCCGGCCAGTCCGGCTGTCCCGCCGACACCGGAGCAACCGACTTCGGTGCCACAGCCGGCCATCCCGGGACAAGCCGCTAATCCGTCTGACCCCGGTCAGTTCGTGATACCATCGTAGAGTGAGCTTAGTAGCTAATCCTGATCAGATCATTCTCGTCGACAAGCCGGCGGGTATTTCCTCCTTTGGCGTAGTGGCGATAGTGCGACGTCATCTGACGAGGCTGATTGGACGTCGGGTCAAAGTGGGGCATTGCGGTACGCTGGATCCTTTTGCGACCGGGCTGCTTATCTTAGTCAGCGGTAGAAACACTAGACGGGCGAGCGAGTTCAGTGGGCTGGATAAGGTCTACCAAGCGACGATTCGCTTGGGAGCTCGTTCGACCACCGGCGACCCGGAGGGTGAGATTACCGAGTCGCCCTCTAAGCCGCCTAGCCTAGAGCGCATCAGAGAAGTATTGAGTCAATTCACCGGTCAGATCCAACAAGTACCACCCAGCTATAGTGCGATCAAGGTCAATGGCAGGCGAGCTTATCAGCTGGCTAGAGCGGGTAAGCCTGTCGTTCTGTCGCCTCGTACCGTGCAGGTGTATTCCATAGAGTTAGTTGGCTATAGCTACCCTGAGCTAGTTATTAAGACTAAAGTCAGTAGCGGTACTTATATTCGTTCGCTGGCGAGCGATATGGGTGAGCGGTTGGGTACCGACGCTTATACGGTTGCCCTACGTCGATTATCGATCGGGTCATATGATGTAGCCCAGGCGCATCAGTTGCGAACAGAGGCGGAATCTGGTAAACTCACCCTATGATTACTAAAGAAGACAAGTTAACAGCGATTAAGTCAACTCAGCTCCATGATGGTGACGTAGGTTCATCGTCGGCTCAAGTGGCTATCCTAACTAAGAGAATCAATGAGATTACCGAGCACATGAAGCAAAACAAGCATGATTTTATGGCTCGGCGAGGACTGATTCAGATGGTTGGGCGGCGCAAGAAGCTATTAAAGGCTTTAGAGCAGACCGACTACAATCAGTATAAGAAAGTCATTGAGACACTTGGTCTACGTAAATAGCGTAGCTGGCTTACTCGCCGGCTATGCGGTTCGTCGAGATTAGCTTGGCGAACTGTGGTCGGTAGCTAGCCTCGGGTATCGAGGCTAGCTATGCTTTGGCCGGTGATATATCTCACGGTCTTATCCGGTCTTCTAAGGTTCACTACATATCGGGCGAGTGTTCTCGTCCGGCTATGCTAAAATAGGAGAGTAACATTAATCATGTGTTGGCGGTGAACATGGTAACGAGGCCTACTTTTAGCCGGCGTTCCTATGCCCGCTACCAACACTAGGAGAAGAATATATGACGAAAGTTATACAGACCGGTAAAGATATCATTCGGGTATCGACAGACTGGCTAGGGCGAGAGCTCTCGATGGAAGTTAATAAGGTTGGCTTTCGTACGACAGCCAGCGTGATTGTCCGCTATGGTGACACGGTGGTACTGGGGATAGCTGATAGTGGCGAAGTCAATCCCAACCTCGACTATTTTCCGCTGTCAATTGATTACGAAGAGAAGTATTATGCCTCGGGCAAGATTAGCAGTTCACGCTTTATCAAGCGGGAGGGACGCCCTTCCGATGAGGCGATCTTGATCGGTCGCCTGATTGATCGCCCGATCCGTCCGCTCTTCCCGAAGGGTTATCGTAATGAATGTCAGGTGGTGACCACCGTACTGTCGATGGATCCGGCTTTTCGCCCTGATGCAGTGGCGATGTTGGCCGCCTCAGCTGCTCTGATGCTGACCGGTGTGCCTTTCGATGGACCGATCGCCGGGCTAAGGATTGGGCTGGATGAGCAGGATAACTTCCGTGCCTTTATGAGCCGAAGTGAGCTGGAGCAGAGCCGGCTGGATCTATTTGTGGCGGGTAAGACTGATAAAGTAATGATGGTTGAGGCCGGTGCTAATGAAGTGAGTGAAGATACTTTGGCAGATGCTTTTGCTTGGGCGCTAGGGCAGATCAAGCCTGCTCTGGATCTCCAGCTGGAGCTACGTGACTTAGTTCAGCCTGAAGTGCAGAGCTACCAGTTGGTCACACCGGATGAGCAGATCGCTGAGCAGGTCGAGAGCTATCTATCTGACAAGCTACCCGATGATCTGCGGGTTACTTACGCCGAGCGCAACCCTCGGATTGCCGAGATCAAGCAGGCGATGCTGGAGCATTTCCAAGCAGACTACGACGAGGCGACCTGGCCGGAGCGGCAAGCTGATTATCTCAATGCTTTTGATAAGGTGATGCATCAAAATGTTCGCCAAGGCATCATTGAGCGAGGTGTCAGGCCGGATGGACGCCAGCTTGACGAGATCAGGCCGCTGTCGTCTGAGGTTCATTTACTGCCTCGCACTCATGGCTCGTCACTATTTACCAGGGGTTTGACCCAGGCATTAAATATCGTGACTCTGGCGCCACTATCTTATGCTCAGCTGGTCGACACTATGGAAGTGACTGATGGTGAGCGACGCTATATGCATCACTATAATGCCCCGGGCTATACAGTGGGCGAGATCAAACGGCTGGGTGCGCCCGGTCGACGGGAAGTGGGGCATGGTTACCTGGCGGAGCGGGCTCTTCTACCGATGCTACCGGACAAAGAAGACTTCCCCTATGCGATCCGGTCGGTCACCGAGATCATGTCTCAGAACGGCTCAACCTCGATGGCTGCCACTTGCTCGTCCTGCTTGGCGCTAATGGATGCCGGCGTGCCACTCAAGCGCCCGGTCTCAGGCGTGGCAATGGGGTTGATCGTTGACGGTGATCGGCACTTCGTACTGACTGACTTGGCTGATCAAGAAGATTTTGCCGGTGATATGGACTTTAAGTGTACCGGTACTACTGAGGGCATCACTGCTTTGCAGATGGACATGAAAGTGCATGGTTTGCCAGTAGATATCTTGCGAGATGCCCTAAAGCAGGCTAAGCAGGGGCGAGCCAAGATCTTGACTCACATGCTCCGGACTATCGCTGAGCCGAGGGCTGAGCTGTCGCCCTACGCACCGAGAATTGAGAAACTATTAGTTAATCCGGACAAGATCGGCTCAATCATCGGCAAGGGTGGCGAAACGATCAATAAGATCACTAGCGAGACTGGTGTCGAGATAGATATTGATGAGAGCGGACTAGTCACCTTTGCCAGTACCGATAGCGAGAAGATGCAACGGGCGATTGATTGGGTCAAGGGGCTGGTTGAGGAGCCGGAAGTCGGCAGGGTCTATACTGGCACGGTAGTTGGCTTGAAAGACTTTGGCGCATTTATCAATATCTTGCCCGGAGTGGATGGTATGCTTCATGTCAGCAAGATTGCCGAACGTCGGATTAGTAGCCCCGACGAAGTCTTAAAGGTCGGGCAGAAGGTGAGGGTCAAGCTAACGCTGATAGACGATAAGGGTCGTCTCAGCTTGACCATGCTAGGCATCAAGCAGGATATTTGAGCGGAAGGAGTGAAGGGTGGCGACAGCGATAATCACGGGCGGTAGTGCTGGACTAGGGCTGCTCTTCGCTGAAGCATTAGCTGAGCAGGGGCTGGACCTGATCTTGATCGCTCGGGATAAAGCTAGGCTCAAGCAGGTCTGTCGTGACCTAGCTGAGCGTCATCATGTCGCAGTTGAGCCGATCGCTATTGACCTGGCTGATCCGGATAACGCTGAGATTATCGCCAAAGTCATCAGTAAAACCAAGGATCTTCTTTACCTCATCAATAACGCCGGCTTTGCTACTCATTTTCGAGCCGGAGACGGTGGTGAGCGGATACGTCGCCTACAACGAAACGCTGTCAATGTCATGGCGCTTAATACGCTGCTTTTTAGCTCAGCCGCTGTCCGACCAATGGTCAAGGCGGGGCAGGGGCATATCGTCAATATCGCCAGCACGGCGGCTTGGACTTATACCGGGAACTACTCGGCGATCAAGAGCTACGTACTGACCTATACCCAAAGCCTGGCGCTGGAATTAGAAGGGATGGGGGTGACAGCCACGGCTGTCTGTCCGGCTTGGATGCACACCAACTTTCATAGTGTAGCGGGGCTGGCAGAGCCGGCGATCCCTGAGTGGCTTTATGTCCGACCGGAGCAGGTAGTTAGCGAGACACTGCGGGCGGTACGGCGAGGTAAAAGCCTAGTAATACCGACTCGGCGTTGGCGGCTAATCATCTGGTGCTTGACGCATGGACCGAGGGCTTGGCGTCGACAGTTCACCAGAGCATACCTAAGGACTAAGAATTACAGACATTAGAGAACCTTTTTAAGCATAAAAACTTTATAGTAGCTTTATAGTAGATAAATCACTGCCTGTAATTTAGTACCCAAATAGCTCGTGGATCGGTTGGTGATTTGCCTTTATGAGTTACTAAGCCCATTTCTTCTAGCCTTTTTAATCTTAAGGATATAGTTGGTCGTGACATTACCAGCTTATCCATGATTTCACCGGTACCCATCCCATTTGGACTCATTCTAATGGTGTTTAACACTAGATCAGAGCCCTTAGGTAGCTTAGACAATAACTCGTCGCCTAGTCTCATAACCGCTTCTAGCCTTAGTTTCACGTTGCCACTGTTCTGGGTGTAAATTGGGTCAATGTAGCCCGCCTTCCTCATTTCTGTCACAATGCGCTTAATACCCTCACCGAGCTCTTGCCCAAAGCCCAGTTCTGTACAGACTCTAGCTATACGGGGGTTGCGAGCAAAGCGACTAATATTCATCAGATCGCTTGTGTTAGCTAAGCCGGGAAATATACCGGGGCTAATTATTTCAATTCTCGTGGGATATATCTCTACGTGAACATAGTCACCGGAAAGACTATAGGATCGATGAACCAGGGCATTTACGAGACCCTCCAGCCAAGCGTCTCTGGGGATGATGTCATTAAAGACAAACTCATTATTGTTGCCGAGGGATTTGCGCTTAGTAATTATTCTATCAATGATATCCGTAGCTCGATAAATCAGATTAGGTATGTTGTCGTACAGTCGATAATCATTATCCGAATCGATATTTAGTTTAGCTCCAACTCCCTGTTCGTCTGCTAGAAATTTAGTAACTCGCACACTTGCTTGCGGGAATACGTCCTGGGGATGTTTAGAGAATAATAAGTGACAGGCGTTGGTTTGACGATTATCGGAGCTAAGTAAAAATCTTGCTCGTAGAATGTTGAATGGATCCTTGCCCTTATAACCAATCTTTGCACAATACTTACTAATCAGATCGCTGTCCAAATCTTGAGTAGTGCTATCTTTAACTATTTCGCCATCGTATTGCCTAAGTCCTTTGTTATACGCTAACTCTCTTCGGTCGTTGTATTTTAGTTCTCTCGAGTCGTCGCCCACTCGCATAAAACATTTGCCGGACTGGTCCTCGTAGACGGTGTCGGAGGGACTAACCATCAGAAGTAGAACCTCATCCAGGTCTCCGGATGAGTTGATCAGCTTCATTTTCTCTATTGGTACATTGATATGCGGTCTTATGTAATCGTGAATGGCTTGGCGGACTTTGTTCTCAAACTTGGGGTTATAATTAAGTCCTGCAACTTTGCCATTGCTTGCTCCGATTACCAGCAATCCTCCTTCGGCATTGGCAAAAGCAATAATGGGTCTAGCGATGTCGACCGGTCTTATTTTTATCCCCTTACGCTCAAACCATTGTGATTCTGGGCGACTAAGCAATATTTCTGCTCTTTTTTCACAGGGAACTGACTGCAGGTTGTCTTCATAAAGGATGTCCATAGGGTTAGTATACTATACTATAAAATTTTATAGTAGCTTTATAGTAGACCAGTTTCACAGATGTGAGTTAGGCTGTTTTAGCCCTAAAAAACTTTATAGTAGCTTTATAGTAGAGGGTACGACCCGATAATAATTGTATGATTTAGTTCTCATTCCGGCCGACGTCATTGGTGGATCTATGAGGCGGGTAGCCTGACTTATGGGCTAACGACTAGCCGGCGGGTAGCCTTAACTATGAGATAAGGCGGTGGCTTCGCCGAGTCATACTTGGTTATGCTATGATAATTATAGAGAATAAAGGAGGTAGATTTAATGAGCGAGAGTGTAAACCCGTTTGACAGCCAAGCGAGTAAGAATAAAGCTTCGTCAGACAAGGTCAGCAAAGATAAGCCTGTCTCACCGTTTAATGAGGGTAAGACGAGTAGTGAGCCTAAGAAATCAGGCAAGTCCAATAAGAAGCTGATCATCGGCATCGTTTCGGCGGTAGTGGTGCTGATCCTGGTGGTAGTTGGAGTGATCGTTTTCATCAACTTAAATAAAGTCACCACCAAAGACTATAGCGAGGCCTATGATGCTCTAAATAATATCAAGGAGAAGATCGACGATAATAAAGGCATATCGTTATCCGGTACCTCTGATCTGACGGCTGACAAGTATCACCAGATGGTTGACAAGGCCAAGAGCCAGATAAAGAGCGTCGATAAAGCCATCGCCGAGCTGGGCAAGATGAAAGCTATTGAGAAAGACAAGGATAGTAAAGAGAAATTTGACAAGTTTAAGGGTGAGTTTGACAAGTACTCCGGCAAAACGAAAGAGGTGATGGATAAGATGAACGAGGTAGTCCCCATCTACATCGCTATGCGCAAACCCTACAATATCAAGGCGAGTGCGGGTACCGATGCTTACTATAGGGAGCGTTCCAATAGCTACCAGCAGGTGGTCTCAATAGCCAAGGATGCCAAGATCAAAGGTGATCAAGAACTGGCGGACGGCGTGAAGGAGCTGGCTGAGGCAGCCCAGGCTTATGCGGATTACTACAAGAAGTTAGCTAATGACGAGAAGGTTAATTATAGCGACTTCAGCAAATCATTTAGCAAATTCACCAAAGCTAACTCAGTGGTCAGATCGTCAGTGCTTAAGATGGTGTCGTCACTGAGAGACGCTAACTACTCGAGTGCATTCTCCAGTCTGAGTAGCTATCTATATAAGAAGACCCTGAAAGATTAGCTACAACCTAGCGAGAAAGCGACAAAACTACCCCTCTAGGGCGGGGTAGTTTTGTTATAATGAAGCCGTGGAATCTCGGAAACAGCAAATAGATCAGTTAGCCGAGCAGATCATTGCGGATGGGGTGTGCACCGAGCTGGCCGGTCAAGCGACCCAGCTGGTGATCGGTGATGGTGACCCCGGCAGTCAGATAGTTTTTATCGGCGAGGCGCCAGGCAAACAAGAAGATTTGCAGGGTAAACCCTTCGTCGGGGCATCAGGCAAGTTTCTGGACGAGATGCTGGCCAGTATCGGGCTGGAGCGAAGCCAAGTCTATATCACCAATATCGTTAAATACCGTCCGCCGGGCAACCGTGATCCTCTGCCCGAGGAAAAGCGTGCCTTCTGGCCCTATCTGATGCGTCAATTAGCCGTTATCGACCCTAGAGTCATCGTTACTCTGGGGCGACATGCCATGAATTGCTTTATACCGGAGGGAAAGATATCACAGGACCATGGTCGTTTACGTCAGGTTCGTTTACACCGAGACGGTCAGACATACTTGTGGCAAGTCTTGCCGCTGTATCATCCGGCGGCAGCTCTCTATAACGGGGCGATGCGCCAGACTCTGCTCGACGACTTCCGGAAGATCAAGCCGCTACTGGATAGTAATAGTAAATAGGGGTTTTCTTTTGCGGTGCCATAAATCTATTGGTTGCCGGTATTGGGTGCTCGGAGGTTGTTGCGCTTGGCTGTGAAGTCAGGAGCACCGGGTGCCGGTTGAGTCGGTGTCGGCGCAGGCGCAGGAACCTGAACTGTAACCGGCGGCATCTTGACGCAAGTAGTGGGGAGGGTACCATTGACCGGTCGGGTAGTCTCAGTCTTGGGCGGGTTTCTTTCCTCGGATTCCTGATTAAAATCATTAGCGGCTATACCGCTAAGCCCGGTACAAACTGTATCCGGCTGGCTTTCGGGAGTAAAAGAGTAGTCGTAGTAATTCTCTAGTATATGAACATCCTCGGGAAATCGCTGACTCATACCACCATTAAGTAACTTCACTCTTTCTTTACTAATTAAGGTGGTGATATCCATCGACTTGACCATCATGGTATTGAGTAAATGTTTGTTCTCGTCGAAGCGGTATACATTAATATTGTAGATATGATTATCGGCACCGAGTATGACAGTATCGTAATTATAAGTCAGTAGATCACGAGCGATTGGTAGTGGTTTGATGGCTTTTTGCGACATATCTTGTATCACAGGGTCAATATTCTTGCCATCGCCATAGAACCACAATCCACCCTGGTGATCAATGGTATAGTGGTTAAAGATTTGCTTAATGCCACCTCTACTCTTGATCTTGTCGTTAGTAACCTCTGTCATACTTCCGTCGAATTTGATATGAAGGAGTTTGTTTTTAGAGGTTAGGATATAAGTACCATTTCGACCGGGAGTATATCCGGTATCGACATAATCGACTTGCTTGATGGTGGCACCATCCAGCTTAGGCTTGATGACATGCTCGGCATCATCGCTAAAGGAGAAAAAAGCGCCAGTGCCACCAACTAAAAACAAGGTGTCATCATTATAGGCGTACCAGGCGTCATGGGGGAAATATTCGAAATCTTTGCTAAATCCGGCACCATGTCCTCCGAAGCCGGTAACACGGTAAGGCGATAGTGTGTCTAGTACCGTCGGTTGATTAATCACTACATTTTCGCTGGCGACCTGATCCCAATCCCGACCCCAGTAGTACAGCTTACCTGAAGTAGTCAAGGCGACAACTATACCAATATGATTGCTGGCAAGCTTAGTGACTTTGTCATTGCCGAAGTACTTAGTGATATCTTGTGGCCGGTCGTAATAGCAGGGTGGTTTCTTATCATATTGACCGGGGCTAGATAGAGTACAGGTTGTGCCGTTGCCTACATGGCCACGAATATTGTTACCCCAGGCATACACCTTGCCGCTTTTAGTCAGGGCGACCATTGCTCCGGCGTAGTCACTATCTCGCCACAGCTGCTCTGTCCGATCAGTCTTTGCCAGCTCGCTATACGGTCGATAAGTCTTGCGATAGCTAGCACTAAGCGCCGGAACATGGACCAGCTGAACTACCGGGTCAGACTGAGTGATGGTGGGAGCCGGCTGAGCGATGGCGGTCATCGGTGAAACTAGACTGAGAACCGGTAGACTGATAGCTAGTAATACCTTGAATAGGGCTATACCGCCGACTTTTCGCTGACTATTTCGATACATGTTTTGCCTCCTGATGTTTGTCTTTTTACCTTGCTTAGATCATAGCATACACGGGCAGCTAAATCTATCATTACTAGCCGGGTGTAATAAGTCTACATTACTAATATCGTTAAATGCCGGTATTAGGTGCTCGGAGGCTATTGCGCTTGGCTGTGAAGTCAGGAGCACCGGGTGCCGGCTGAGCCGGCGTCGGCGCAGGAGCCGGGATTATAACTGGTGGCACCTTGACGCAAGTAGTCGGGAGAACACCGTTAACCAGCTGAGTAGTCTCTAGCGGGGGATTGGTCTCTCCACCTCCGGCGGCAATATCTGCTACTCCTCTAAGCCCGGTGCAAACGGTGTCAGGTGCATCTTCTGTGACAAAAGAGTAATCATAATATCCGTTCAGTTCTTGACTAAAACCACGGTTTGACGGCTCAATCATACCGCTAAATAACCGTACTCTCTGTTGACCGATTAAAGTGGTGGAATCAAATGTATCGATTTTCATAATAGGACTGCCTCCTGAGAAATCCCGCCAATCCTCGATACTGTAGATATGATTGTCTGTACTGCTACGTACAACTATAGATGCGGTATGGTATTCATGGGTGTTGTTGATAATCTCACGTACGACGGGCAAGGGCTTAGATGATCTTTGCGACATATCTTGTATTATGGGGTCAATATCATCACCGTGACCATAGAACCATAGTCCGCCTTGATGATCAATGGCATAGTTGCCATAAATCTGTTTAATGCCACCTCGGCTCTTGATCTTATCGTTAGTAATTTCAACTATAGTGCCGTCAGGCTTGATGCGGAGCAACTTGTTCTTGGAAGTCAAAACATAGATACCATCTTTATTCGGCTCGTGTTGATGGCTGACACGGTCAATTTGTCTAATGGTGGCGCCATTCAGATTGGGCTTAATGATATGTTTGGCGTCATCAATAAAGGAAAAAGGAGCATGGCTGCCGATAGAGAATATGGTATTACTATTATAGGCATACCAGTTGTCATTATCGAGGTAAGGGGCGTAATAATCACGACTTCCGCTAAAATCAGTAACATGATAAGGTGACAGTGCGTCCAGTTTCGTCGGTCGGTTAAAATGTATATATTTTTCTAATTCCGGACTCCACTCGTGACCCCAATAATACATCTTGCCTGAATCAGTAAAAGCGACTACAGTGCCGAGCTTGCCGGTCAGCTTAACGACTCTGTCGCCACCGAAGTACTTGGTGATGTCTTGCGGTTGGTCATAGTAGCAAGGTGGCTTTTTATTGTATTGACCGGGGTCAGATAGAGTACAGGTTGTACCATTGCCAACATGTCCGGAGATATTGTTTCCCCAGGTGTAGACTTTACCGCTCTTAGTCAGGACGATTGTTGTAGCGGCATATTCGCTATCTCGCCGTAATTGCTGCTCCCAAGGTTTCACCAGTTCACTGTATGGTCGATAGCTCTTTTTCCAGCTGATGCTAAGTGCCGATATATGGACCAGCTGGGTTACCGGGTCGGACTGAGTGATGGTGGGGGCCGGCTGAGCGATGGCGGTCATCGGTGAGACTAGGCTGAAGATCGGTAGACTAACGGCGAATAACATCTTAAATAGAGCTACACCGCTGACCTTTCGCTGACTATTTCGATACATATTTTGCCTCCTGATGTTTGTCTTCTTATCTTGCCTAGATCATAGCATACATGGGCAGTTAAAGCTATCATTACTAGCCGGGCTAAGCTATAATAGCCGGTAAATGGTGGAGCAGAGAGAAAGAATAAGAGAAGAGCTCACCGGAGAGGTCTCGGTCGAGCGCCACCTTCGGATCGTTCGCAAGTACCAACGACATCTGGAGCTATTCAGAAATCTGGGGCTTCTGCTCATAGCGGTAGTGACTGTATCGATCTTAGTTAGCGACATTCTTGCCACTGGCCGGCCGGCTGGAGCTATACCTTTTCAGGCAGGGAAGCCGCCGGTAATTATGCTGGGGCTTCAGACGGGAAATGCTACGATTATTAAGAATACTAGTGGCATATCAACCGTCAGAGAGAAGATTAACATTCGAACTAATGCCGCTAATGGCTATAACGTGACCATGTCCGGCAAGACGACTAAGACTGATCTAGTCAATGATCTTGGCGGTACTATCCCGGCTACTCATGCCACACTATCTCATCCGACCACCTTATCAGCGAATAGTTGGGGTGTAGCCCTGCCGGGTGAGACGGGCTTTAACACTCGGTCTGACTATGAGTCAACCGACCAATCCACCCTCGGATCCACCAAATACATGGGAGTACCGGTGGCTGGTCAAGGAGTCACTATCATGTCAGCGACAGCACCGACAGACATGAACGGAGACGACAGGATAGTCTACTATGGTGTCAATGTTCCTGATCTTGCTAAGGTTCAGGCTGGGGAATACAAGGTAATCTTGACTTATACGGCAACGGCTAAGTTGCCACCAGCCCCGACCCTGCGGGAGGCTACCCCTAATCACTTCCATATTGACAGGGAGGCAGATAAGTCTCAGCCAAATATTCTAATGGGTACCAATCTAGCCACGGCCTATCAAGCTTTTGTCGATATCAATGGTAATGGTCGGAGTGATAGCGGCGAAGAATGTCAGATCACCGAGATTCTCTCCGATAGTGCTATCGTTTGCCGAATCTCTGCTTCGGTTAACTCGCCGGTTGAGCCTGGTCGGTACAATCTCTACGTCGTAACTCAGGGTGGCACTGCCAAGTTAGAGCGAGGCTACCGCTTTACCAGGCAGAGCCTCTGCACTAACGCCGATGCCAGAAGTGATTGTCAGGTAGATATCGACGATCATATGATCCCGATTCGCTATATCGGTAGTAACAACAGTCCCAAGTGGCAGACTATGACCAAAGGTGAGATCGCCGGTAGTAGGGGAAGCTGGTACAGCTATCTAGCCAAGCGTTGGGCGAACGCCGTCACCGTTAAGCCGGACAAACTGACTAAGTATAAGAACAAATCGGTGGAGCTAGATAATGACGATGTTCTAGGCTATTGGGTATATATCCCTCGCTATGCCTATGAGGTACAGCGTCGAGACGCTACCGACCACTATGTACCAGGGAACAATTTCAGTATCCACTTTGAGAAGACGACAGACACTAAGAAGCGTCCGGCTCCCAGTTGCAATACTAATATCCGGACAGCTGCTCAGATGTGGCATAATGGCGTACCGGACAACAATGATCAGAATATACTGGCGAAGACTTACTGGCGTGACTGCGGTATCGACCGGGCTTATACTAACGACTTGGCTAAAGCCGATAAAACTACCTGGGCTACCCACCCTGCCTTCAGCCTCGGCAATAAAGAGTTAAACGGTGTCTGGATAGGCAAGTTTGAGCTAACCGGTGAGCGGACTGCGCCGACAGTTAAACCAAATCAGATTGCTAATGTCGCCGAAGGCGTAGCTGGGTTCTTTACTATAAGCAAGAAGATTGGGGCTAATGACCCCAAGAATGTTGGTGGTGGCGATATAGCCGGCATATCCCAAAACTCACATAACTTGGCCAAGGCTAATTCTCGCATGGCTAGGCCGGATGAATGGGGTGCCGCCGCCTATCTAACGGCTTCAATCTACGGTTCCGGCTGGAATGGAGTAAAGCCCAACCGAGCTAGAATCCGTAGCACCAGCTGGTCTGATGCCGACGGTGACAGACCGGACGACAATGAAGGGGTGACCGGCTGCGGACCGGGCAGTGCCACTGACCCCGATACGCCGTACGTTGATGACGGTGAGACGCTTACTGCCAGTCATATAGAGTCGCCGTTAGCTTGCTCTAAGACTAACCCACAGCGAGCCTACCAAGGGTCTCTTGGCCAGCTAGCCTCGACTACTGGTAATGTCTATGGTATCTACGACATGGTGGGCGGTACGCAGGAGGGCGTCGCCGGCAATGCTACCCGTTTTGACATGGTTGATCCCTGCTATGAAAGTGGTATAGAGGTAAACATGGTTAAGCCATATGTCCGTACATATCAATGGGGCAAACTGGATCAGGGCTCGGGTTATAGACGACCTTGGTCGGTGGCGACGAAAGAGACTTGGTACAACTATGATGTCTGCACTTGGGAGACATGTGGCGGGCAAGCCCTGTACGAGACTAAGAATAAGATGTCAGTCTCTGCTAATGATCAATCTTGGGGCGACGCCGACTCAATCTTCCCGAATTATAATAATGTGGATGATGGAGTCTATTGCTGGACGGCTTATGGTGGGGAAGCGGGCGGTGGCGAGATGCGCCCCGGTTATAGTTCTCGCCCCGGCATCTTCTCCTCTCGGTCAACAACAGGCATATATGATGCAACACTGGTAACCTCACGAGCTGTCTTAGCTCTGCCACCTAGCTAGCGACCCGGCGTTAATCCGACTCACTTTACTTTTATGCAGTCTTTGATACTATAGAGTTACCGTTGCGATAGCGCACACTCTTACTATTCTTAAAAACGAAGCATACAGAGTGCTTGTCACTAAGACTAGGCGAACATCTATCTAAAGAAAAGGAGAATGTAATCATGGGACAGCAACGTTTGGCTAAAGTCGCAGAAGACGATCTGTCGAAGAGGCCGACCAAAGCCGGTTCACGCAAGACGGGTAATTCCGTGCTTGACGCTACTACTACCAGGCGAGGTGAAGTTGAGCGGGCGAAACGTCGTATCAGCGACAACGTCAATGCTCAGGCTAGCCAGCATATCATCGACGGACCGGTCAATCGCTCGCTCTACAACGGCTTTGCCGGCGAGCAGTACACCCCGACGCTGGCTCGCCAGCACGTCCAGAAGGCGAAAAACAAGTCGGCGGTGCGGGTTATCCCGATCGGCGGTAACGGCGAGATGGGTATCGGTAAAAACATGACTGCTTTCGAGTATGGTGACGAGATTATCGTTATCGACATGGGCTTCCTCTTTCCGGGTGACGATTATCCCGGGGTTAATTACATCGTGCCGGATATCACTTATCTGGAAGAACGAAAAGATAAGGTCAAGGCAGTGATCATTACTCACGGACACCTTGATCATATCGGTGCCTTTCACCATCTGATCCAGAAGATTCCGGCGCCGGTCTACTCGGCCGGTTTTACCATCGGTATGCTGAAGAAGAATATGGAGGAGGAAGATACCGACTTTGAGCCCGAATACCATGAGGTGGATATGGATAATCATGAGCGGATCCAGGTCAGCGAGCATTTCAATATGGAGATGGTTCGGGTCAACCACTCCATCCCTGACTCGGCGGCAGTCGTCTTAAGGACGCCGGTTGGCGTGATCGTCAGCTCGGGTGACTGGCGGTTTGAGAAAGACCCCGTCGATGGACGTAAGTTTGATCTGGCTCGACTAACCGAGATCGCCACTAAGGAGGGGGTACATCTACTCTTAAACGAGTCAACTAACGTCGAGCAAGACGGCACGGCGACGCCTTACGAAGAGAACGATATCAAGGAGAGCTTTAATCAGATCATGGAGAAGTACGATACCTCTCGGGTGATCTTGTCCTGTTTCTCATCCCAAGTGCATCGGATGCAAAACATCGTTACCTCGGCGGCGGCGCATGGGCGCAAAGTGGCTTTCGCCGGCTTCTCGATGGTTCAGAACGTCGAGATCGGGCTAAAGACCGGTCGGCTGAATATCCCCAAGAATACTGTCGTCACCATGGAGGACATCGTTAAATTACCGGACAGTAAGGTGTGTATCGTCTGCACCGGCTCTCAGGGTGAGTTTAGTGCCGTGCTCAATCGGATGGCGACCGGGGCACATCGCTATATCAAGATCAAGCCGAGCGACGTCATCGTCTTTGCTTCTAATCCCATCCCCGGCAACGAAGGTCATGTAGCGCATACGATTGATGGTTTGATGCGAGAAGGCTCAGATGTCCTGCGCAATAATCAGACGGCCCGCTACGGTATTGGTCCGCTACATATCTCCGGACATGCTAAGCATGATGATCACCTGGAGCTGGTTGATGCCCTTCATCCTACTTATTACATTCCGAACCATGGTGAGTTTCATATGCTGGTGCATAATGCCGAGATGGCGGAGGTTGAGTGTGGTATCCCCAGAGATAATATCTTCGTCTGTGATGATGGTGATGTGATCGAGTTTTACGATGACGGTACGGCCCAGCGAGTCGGTCGGGTTCATGTCGGCGGGGTCATGTACGACGATGCCGGCACCGAAGTGAGTGAAGTGGTGCTCAAAGACCGCATCCATATGTCTACCGAGGGCATCTTTGTCGTAGTGCTGACCGTCCAGCGGGGGACGGGGCGAATCCTCAGCTCGCCTGATATCATTAGCCGCGGTTTTATCTATCTGCGTGATAGCGAAGACCTGATCAATGCTATTCGTCAGTATATTCGTCAGAAAACCGCCCGAGTTTACGCCAGCCGGCGGGTCGACATGGAAGGCTTCAAGCATGACCTGAGAGAAGAGATAACCCAGATTCTGTATGACAAGACTCGACGCACCCCGATCGTTATCCCGGTAGTCAATGAAATTGGCGGAAGCAAGCCGGGTAAAGACAAGAGCCCGTCAAAGCGGGAGCGGGACTTTGCAGCTCAGGAAATCGCTCGGATCAAAGGCGGTTCGGTTGCTTCGGCCCATTTTGCGCCGCATCGTCGCCCCGGTGCGCCGGTTAAGTCACCCAATATCGATACTACAGCCGGGCGTTCCTCGGCGACTCCGGCTAAACCGATTTCCTATAGACGACTGCAGCGACCAAGCTCGACCAAGCTAAACAGTAGTAACTCATCTCGGTGAAATTGCTCTAACTGGTGAAATATTGTATTATACTGCCATGAGCGCTAAAAAGCGTGGACCCGGTCGTCCGCCAAAAAGTAAAAACAAGAAGCCGTCAGCCGCTGCCGTGCATACCGTGCCACAGCACTTCTGGGCGCAGGTGGGGGCGATTCTGCTGGCGGTGGTAACTGCCATCATTACCGTTGGCTTGTTCGGCGTCGGTGGTGTCTTGCCGGTCAAGTTGGCGGCCTGGACTCGTTGGCTGGTTGGCTGGACGGCCTTTGCTGTGCCGCTAATCTTTGCGGTGCAGATCATCCAGGTGTTTCGCCAGCCCGAGGATCGGGTGCCGGCGGTCATCTGGGTGACGACGATACTCTTCTTTGCTTTGCTGTCCGGCACTTTCCAGCTGAGCCTGAGCGACCCTAAGTCGCTGGCTGTAGCTCAGACAGGGCGGGGTGGCGGTACGGTTGGCTGGATAGTGGCTGACGGTATGCTGCGTTTTGTCAATGTACCTCTGGCTATCTTGATATCGGTAGTACTGATGCTGATCTTATTCCTGTTCATCTTCTCCATCTCGCCCAAGGCGGTGTTGGATGCCCTGCGAGATTTCGTCGGGCGGGAGAGTGACGAAGAGGCGAGTAACCGCAAGGTGGCTAAGGCACTGTCTGACCAAGACAAGATCAAGGTCGGAGGTCTAGGTAAGGGTGAGATTGCCAAAGAGCCGGTCGAGAAGCCGGGCAAGAAGGGCTTGCTGGCTCGGCGCCGGGCTAAGCCGGCCGAGGCGGAGGATGACGACAAGGACGCTACTGCCAAGGCGGAGCGTAATCTGGAAGTGCGGACGGCTAGTGGGATTGAGAAGGCGGATACTCGAGACGTCGTAGCAGCGATCAATAATTCCAACTGGCAGCTCCCGGCAGTCGATTTGCTGGCCGAGTCGAAACGAGAGGCCGATCCCGGTGACATGAAGATGCGGGCGCAACAGATCGAGGAGACTCTGTCCGAATTCGGTGTGGGTGGCAATGTGCGCAAGGCTAACGTCGGACCCAGGGTGACTCAGTACTGCCTTGAGCCTCAGCGGGGAGTACCTCTATCTAAGATAACCAGCCTACACGACGAGCTGGCTCGTAATATGCAGGTAGAGAGTCTGCGTATCGAAGCGCCGATTCCCGGTCAGCCTTATGTGGGTATCGAGATACCGAACAAGCGCCCTGCCTCAGTTAGCTTGCGCTCTATCCTGGAGTCAAAGGAATGGGCAAAGAATCGCAGCCAGCTGGCTTTTGCGGTAGGGCTAAATGTGATCGGCGACCCGATCGTGCTGGATCTGGCCAGCCTGCCTCATCTGCTGATCGCCGGTACGACCGGCTCAGGTAAGTCGGTGATGATGAATGCTCTGATCATGTCCATGCTCTTTCGTAACACTCCGGATGACCTCAAGTTTGTCCTGGTTGACCCTAAGGGTAACGAGATGTCCTCGTATGTTGATATGCCTCATCTGGTGGCACCAGTCATTAGCGGGACGACCGGTGATGAGATGCACAAGCTGGTCAAGACTCTGCTCTGGGTGACTGAGGAGATGGATCGACGTTACCAGGTCTTTCGAGATAAGGGCGGCATCAAGAAGCTGTCAGACTTTCACCGACGCTTTCCCAGTGAGAAGATGCCTCGCCTGGTGGTAATCATCGACGAGTACACCGACATCATTGACTCACTAAAGTCCTCCGAGCGAGAAGCGGTCACTAGTGCCGTCCAGCGCATTGCTCAGAAAGGCCGAGCGGCGGGTATCCACGAAGTGATTATGATGCAGGCGCCTCGGGCGAAATATATCCAAGGTCCGCTTAAGGCTAATATTCCAGCCGGTTTTGCTTTCATGGTGCGGAGTAAGATGGAATCGCAGCAGATTATCAATCAGTCGGGGGCGGAGATGTTGATGGGTCAGGGCGATATGCTAATGATTACCGCCAAGCTGAAGAAGCCTTGTCGAGTCCAGTCAGCTTATGTCGATGACGATGAGGTGAGTCAGACGGTCACCGAGCTGAAGCTCCAGAGCCCGGCTCAGTACGATGAAACTCTACTGGCGAGGCTGTCTGACGATTCTCCGGTCGGCGGCGGAGTAGCAATTGGCGGCGGTGGAACGGGTGACGATAAGTACCGTCAGGCTGTTCAGATAGCGGTCGAGACGGGCAAGATAAGCACCTCGTTCCTACAGCGTCGCCTCGGGATCGGCTTTAGCCGAGCCGGGCGGATCATCGATGAGATGGAGCAGAATGGTATCATCGGACCACAAAACGGCTCTCGCCCCCGTGAAGTCCTCGTCTCATCGCTTGATGAGTTGGGCGAGGAGTAGGTACGGTCTAGTGCAAAAAGCTGAAACAGGATGATAATGCGAAGGGTCGAGCTGCTTTTTGATGCTATCAGGTCTCCTTATGATATTGCACACATTATCCAGATCGCTAGATCTATAGATGCGATAGTTTATACGTCGGGTAAAGGTGCTTTGCCGTTTGATCTACCAAAGGTGAAATCAAAGGTAAGATCGTGGAATATGGATGATGGCTTTTCTGAGGTGCACTACGACACTTTTGAAGAGGCTATTGATGACTTGCATGCTAAAGGGAAATACTTGCTGGGCACGTCCGGTGATGCTAAGCAGGACTTCTTTAAGGTCAATTTACCGGAGAGTCGGGATATCGTTATGGTATTTGGCACGGAGGCGACCGGTCTTACTAAATATAAACAAGCACTACTTGACGGTATGGTTAAATTGCCCATGGACGAACGCAAGGTTGACTTTCTGACCTTGCCGATTGTTACCTCGGCGGTTGCCTATGAGCTTTATCGGCAGTTTAATTACTTGGACTAGGCTGGATTATATTATAATAATGCCATTATGTTTCAGACTAAGGATCTTCAGCAGATCAGGGCTCGGTTCTGGCAAGACAAGCTAAGCCGGATCAAGACGGACGACGATGTGCGACGCTTTGTCGGCATTTACCTGCCGTTATTTGCTAAAGACCTCGCTGATTTATGCCTGGATGCTTTGTCTCACCTGAGCCAAGTGGATAGTGATTCGGCGCACCGAGTGGCTGACTGGGTGGCTAGCGATCAGGATCTCACTGAAAGTAATTTGGCTGACCTGGCCGGAAGGGTTGGGCTTGATGGTCCGATACGGGAGGGTGATTTTAAGCTTTTTCAACCTAGCCGGGCGTTAGCTACGCTAGCCGGCGTCACTAATTATTTCCGTCTCAAGAAGCAGGAGCTGGAGCAAGAGCTTTTCCTGGATTACGACATCGCTTACTCCATCGTCGTTTTAGCGTCATATAACGATGACCTGGTCGAGAGTAATCAGGCGATCAATCGGATCTGGGACTTAGCGACAGACCTGGAAGTGCCGATTCACCCCCGAGCCGGAGCGCCGGCAGGCGAAAGCTGCTATGCTGGAGCTAATTGACGAGCTTCGCTAATTTGTCGTTCACTCCAAGCTAGACGACCTGATACAGGCAGTACTGCCGATAGCCATGCTTGTAAATAGCTCGGTGCAAGATATCCGACTCAGTGCTATCCGGGTCGGCTATTCGCCCGCCGGCTAGGTATATTCCGACTGTTCTTTGGCCACCGGTAACTTCCATAATCAAATCGTCGTGATCGGTGTAATTGCCTAATCGGATTAGGACTGCTTCCTGACTATGGGGCGAATCGCTTCTCTCGATGACAAGCTTAACGGCGACTGTGCCATCTACGGCGCACTCTGAACCGACCTGTTTTACCAGGGATAAGGTTGGGATGTAATGTCTAGCTACTACGGCTATAGTGTCTTGGTTCATGATTAAGAGCTTTAGTGCAGTTGTGTTATAATACTACTGTAACATTAACCTGCCACTGCCGGTGAGCCGTGGCTATAAACCAAAGGAGGATCTATGTCACAGACGGCGACCGGCCGTTATGAGATGGTGGTGCTGTTTCGCCCCGAGCTGGAGGCGCAGATGGATAAGCCGCTCCAGACTATTGCCAACCTAATCAAAGATAACGGTGGCAAGATAATCAGCGAGGATGACTGGGGGCGTAAGTCGTTAGCCTATAAGATCGCCGGGCAGACACATGCTGTCTACCGGGTGTATCAGCTGGAGCTACCGAGCACGGCACCGGCTAAGATCGATAGCACGCTTAATATCACCGACGACGTCTTGCGTCATCTGATCACTAAAGTTGATGCTAAGATCGAGGCTTGGCTAGCTGAGAATAAAAAAGCTCGAGAAGAGGCGAAGGCTACCAGAGAGAGCGCCTCGGCAGAATAATTAGAGAGTAAAGGGGAGTGTAATGGCATTTAACAAAGTAATTTTAATGGGAAATCTGACGGCTGACCCCGAGGTGCGGACTACGCCATCCGGTCAATCAGTCACCAGCTTCTCGCTAGCGGTTAATCGTACCTTTCGGGGTTCCGATGGCAATCGCCGAGAAGAGACCAGCTTTATCAACTGTACTGCCTGGGGCAATACCGGCGAGACTATCGCTAAGTATGTCGGTAAGGGGCGGCAGCTGCTGGTCAGCGGTCGTCTGCAACAGCGGAGCTGGGAAGACAAAGAGACGGGCAAGCGCCGTAGCGCCATTGATGTCATAGTCGAAGAGTTCAGCTTCGTTAACGACGGGCGAGGTAGCAGTGCTAACGCCACCGGCGGTAGTCAGAAGGCGAGCTCTCAGCCGCCGGCTGATACTGCCGAGGTAGATACTGACGAGCCGATTGACCTAAGTGATATCCCATTCTAAGGAGAGAATTATGAAGAGAACCAAACGTCCATCACCACGCTACTTTGACTATAAGGAGGTTGAAGTCTTGCGTAAGTACATTGACAACTACGGGCAGATCGAGCCTCGCTCCAAGACAGGGTTGAGCGCCAAGTCGCAACGCAATCTGGCGGTAGCGATCAAGCGGGCTCGTCATTTGGCGCTTTTGCCATTTGTAGCCAGCTAGTAGATTAGGATAAAACTAGGGCGAATTAGTCGGGCAGGCTTCCGGCTGTCGCCCTTTTTGAAAGGAGAGAATGATGTATGGACCAACTGATCTGAAGAAAGGGCGAGTGATCGTCGTCGACGGCAAGCCGTATCAGGTGATTGACTATGCTCAGAAGGTAATGGGGCGGGGTGGCTCAATCGTCAACGTCCGGATCAAGAGTTTGATTGACGGCTCGGTGCTGGCTAAGACCTATAAGGGGCAGGACAAGATTGAGGCGGCGGAAGTGTCGCACCAGGTAGTGCAGTATCTGTATAGCGATGCCGAGAAAGTCTACTTCATGAACCCCGACACCTTTGAGCAGTTTGAGCTGCCGCTGGACGAAGCGAGCGATGTGCCTAGTTATCTCAGAGAAGGAGCGGAAGTCCAGCTCCAGTTCTTTGACGGGCGGGTCATCGCTGTCGATCTGCCGACTTCGACGCCACTTAAGGTCGAGTATACCGAAGACGTCGTCAAGGGTAATACCACCTCCAGTGTCCAGAAAGATGCCAAGCTGGAGACGGGTATTACTATCAAGGTGCCGGCCTTCATCAAGAACGGCGATGTGATCAAGGTTGACACTCGGGACGGCAGCTATATTGAGCGAATGAAGGACTAGTCGAGTATGGCGGGGCAGGGCGTCCGTCTGGATAAGGCTCTGGTTCAGCTGGGTCTAGTGACCACTCGTTCGCAAGCTGAATCTTATATTCGTCTGGGGCGGGTCAAAGTGGCCAGTCGCCTCATTACTAAGTCGGGCTACTTCGTTCACGATCTGAGCCTAGTTGAACTGGACCAGCCCGAGCAGTTCGTCGGCCGGGCCGGGCTGAAGCTGGCCTCGGTAGCCGATAAGCTGGCGGTAGACTTTCGGGGTAAGACGGTCCTGGATGTCGGCTCATCGACAGGTGGCTTCACTGACTATGCCCTCAGTCGGGGTGCTCGGCGAGTCATTTGCGTCGATGTCGGCACTGACCAGCTTCATCCTAAGCTACGGTGTGACACACGGGTTGAGCTACACGAGAAGACGGATATCAGGGATTTTGTGACCGATCAGTCGGTCGATATTATATTGATCGACGTCTCTTTCATCTCGCTACGTGAGGTACTGCCTCATCTGGCTGGGCTGGCGACTCGGCAGACTCAAGTCGTAGCTATGGTTAAGCCACAGTTTGAGACAGGTAACCGACTGAAGAACCGCGGCGTGATCAAAAATGACACCGAGCGGCGACGCATCCTACACGATTTCGAGCAGTGGGTAAAGCGGTACTTTCTACTGAGAGCCAAAGCCGATAGTGCCGTAGCGGGGGCGAGAGGCAATCGGGAGAGGTTTTACCTACTGACTAAGCTGGCCTAGATTATTTACTGACATTAAAGCGAAACTCTACTACATCATCCGGCTGCATGATGTAGGTCTTGCCCTCGGTTCGAATCTTGCCGGCCGAACGAGCAGCTGACTCAGAGCCGAGCTCGACAAGATCGTGGTAGCTGACTACCTGAGCGGCGATAAAGCCTCGCTCAAAGTCGGTGTGGATGACACCGGCGGCCTGGGGTGCCGTCCAGCCCCGGTGGATCGTCCAGGCTCGCACTTCTTTTGCCCCGGCGGTCAGAAAAGACTGTAGCCCCAGCGTATGGTAGGCGACCCTGGCCAGCTGGTCTAAGCTTGACTCGGTCACACCATAGTCGGCCATCAGCTCACTCGCTTCGACCGGTGAGAGCGAGCGAATCTCGCTCTCCAGCTCAGCGCAGACGAAGACGGCAGTGAGCCGGTCTAGTGGCTGTCCGGTTGCCTGGCTAGCTAATTGACGTAGTTCGGCTTGGCGGGCTTGGTTGGTCAGGTCAGTCTCCTCGACGTTGAAGAGATAG
>CAJPSI010000003.1 GCA_905373275.1 Candidatus Saccharibacteria bacterium UBA1103
CTCTACACGCCGCCGTAGTCGAGGTAATCGTCAAGCCACATGCCCGAGCCCGCTACACCACTATCCAGAACTGGTCGACTAATGTGATCAACCTGACCACCCAGCGGATGTTGGTCAAGGAAGAAGGTATCGGTGAATGGATCGACGGTAATATCGGCTCACAACTGACCATGAAATACCCCTGTCTCGTACTGGCCGAACGAGGCGCCAGGGGTAATATCCTCTCCTTAGCCACCGCCAAGTCGGGGCAAAAGCAAGATAACGGCGGTAAGGCAATCCACCTTGCACCGGATACTTCATCAACCGTCGTCGCCAAGTCAATTTGCTCCGGCAACGGCTCCAGTACTTACCGAGGTGAGATCATCATTGATGACCAAGCCACCAATGCTCGCTCTGCTACCAAATGCGATACACTTCTGCTAAGTAGCAACAGTCTCTCTAATACTTACCCCACCAGCGTCATCAAGCGGTCTGACGCTAATCTCAGTCACGAGGCAACGACCGGACGGATCAACGAGTGGCAGCTCTTTTATTTGATGAGTCGAGGCCTAGACGAGGACGAAGCCACCGGCCTGATCATCCAAGGTTTTATTGAGCCCATCATCAGCAACTTACCGATGGAATATGCCGTCGAGCTCAATCGTCTAATCGAGCTATCTATGGAGGGGTCGGTCGGATGAGACAATATATCTTAGGCGATATCAAGCAAAAGTATCTGCTCCGGACTAACCGACGGCGGACGGTCAAGCTCCATTTCGTCCACCGAGAGCCTCACACCGGGTCAAATATCTCTATCTGCATCGTGGCCGGTAAGCAAGCTAAGGTTAAGTTGCAAGCTACTACCACTATCAGGTCGTCCGCCATCGATAGCCACGCCTGGCTTGAGATCATCGTCATTACCAGTGACCAAGCGACTGTCCAGGCAGCCCCCAACCTCGAGATAGATAATAACCAATGCCAAGCAGGACACGCCCTAACCACTAAGCATATCGGCAAGAATGAGCTCTTTTACCTGATGAGCCGAGGCTTGACTAAAGACCAAGCCTGGCAATTAATCGTCTCGGAAGTGACCGCCCGGTATCATAATGGAGTAAGATTATAAGATGATGAAAGTACGATCACTCTTCCCTATCCTAACCAGCCACCCCGAGCTGGTCTACCTGGATAGCGCTAATACCACCCTAAAATCTGACTTGCTACTGAAGGCTCTGGCTAAGTACTATCATCATCACCTGACGAACGTCGGGCGCAGTGGCACCGATTGGTCGACTTGGGTTACCAGGCAATATCAGCTGGCTCACCAAGACGCCGGGGAGCTAGTCGGGGCGAAGAGCAACAACATCGTCTTTACCTATTCCAGCACCTACGCCATCAATATGGTGAGGTACGGCATTCAGCACACTCTCCATCCCGGCGGTATCATCTTGCTAACACTCCACGAACATAATTCCAACCTGCTGCCTTGGTTGGCATTAGCGAAGCAGACCGGTGCTCAGGTGAAATACATGGAGGAGCTACCATTGTCAGACCTCCCCATGGTCAAGCTGTTTAGCTACAGTCTGGTCTCTAATCTGACAGGCGAGGTCTATGACTATCACAATTTGACTACTCAGATCAGGAAGCAGGGCGGCCTCATCTTAGTTGATGCCACCCAGGCTGTACCGCACCTGGATGTCAGTATTGACCGGCTCAACTGTGACTTTCTGGTCTATTCGGCTCACAAAGTATACGGCATGACCGGACTGGGGGTGCTATACATCGCCAATGACCAACTTCAGAGCCTAGCACCGATGGTCTATGGCAGTCAGACCTTTAGCCACGTCGACCAATCCGACTATGAGCTACTATCGTCTGCCGAACGGTTCGAACCGGGCACTCCTAATATAGAGGGGGCATTAGGGCTAAGGGTAGGTCTTCAGCTGCTCAGAGCATTTCGCCACCGGGAAGAAGCTCTAGGCGAGTATTTCCTTGATCAACTCCGGCAACACCGGCTCGATCGGTTCCTCATCGGCCCTACCGACCCAGCTACCCGGCGCATCCCCATTTTTTCTCTGGCTCACCCGACCGTTCACCCCCACGATATCGCCATGCTTCTAGAGTCACAGCAGATCATCGTCCGAGCCGGCAAATCCTGTGCCGATATTCCGGCGCAACACCTCGGCGAAACCCGAGGCGTTATCCGAGCTTCACTCGGTATTTATAATACTCAGCAAGACATCGACCGCTTCATCACCGGCTACAAGCAAGCCCTTAATCGGCTAGGTGGCTAGGCATGAATGATCAGAGTCTGCTGGACGACATCATCTTTACCCATCGTCACCCCCGACACCAAGGAGAACTCGCTCACATATCTCCCCTGACTGACAGCAATCCTGGCTGTGGCGACCGGATCGAACTGTATCTGGATATTAAGGACGGTATCATTACCCGAGCCAGCTACACCGGTCAGCTCTGTAGCATCGCTACCTATGGTGCCGAAAAGCTAATTAGCGCAATCACCGACAAGCCTCTAGCTGACGCCTTAGCCTTATCGGCTGGCGACTTACTACCCCACGATTGCTCTCTTCTGTCTAACCCCACCAGGCTAACTTGCTTCACTACCGCACAGAGGGCTCTACGGAGTCTAACTAAAATCACCTCTCTGAAGAGAGGTGACAATAAGATTGGTGAGTCAGGTGGGACTCGAACCCACGACACCAGGCTTAAGAGGCCCGTGCTCTAACCAGCTGAGCTACTGACCCTCAGGGAGGTAGTAGCTAGATAATACCATATAATAGCTGATTGGTGAAATAGCGCATATTGCCTGATGATTGGTAGATCGGGCAGACCTGACTCGGATAGGGGATATCAGATTTAGCGACATAAGCTAGTTCATTAGTTTTGTAGTCAGGTTCAAGCTTATCGTAATCAAACACACTTAGTGCCAAATACTGTTCTAATGTTAGTGACATATTATTCCCTCCCATAGTCATTAATAAAGCAACTCTTGCCCACACCTACGTTTAATTTTTCTTGATTTCCGTAAAGTTGGCAAATATAGCGTGAGTTATCATCTGTTGAATTAATCGTATACCTCACCGCATAGTCACTGTAGTTCCTAGAGCGAGCATACTCCAGCAGTTTCTCAATGTTCTTTATGTCATTGTCATTCGGCGATTCGCCATTTGTTACTATGTTGATGTCGTACGATATCTTATCACCATAATTATGTAATACTTGATTAATAGGTGGAAGTTTCATCAGTTCATCTTCCAGATCATCTTTCATGCTCATACTAGAATAATACTTTGTGGCATTTATACCATTCTTTTTAATGAAGTCTCCGAGAAGTATCTTCTCCTGACTGTCATAGTATGTAGTAATAAATGTATCGTGATAGCGACCATTATTGCCCTCCACCTCAAAGGTGAGGCTAGCATCATTCACTTCGTGTGCATCAGCAGCAAAGAACTTTTTCATCCACATCCCGGCCATGTTAATATGACAATTCTTAGTCACATACTTTTTCCCATACTTACTCTCTAGGTATTTGACCATTTTTGCTTGCTCTCCGCCACAATAAATATCTTTATAAAATACAGCATAAAAGAACCTGCCTATCAGGAAACAAAATATTATGATAATAATCCAGCGTCCCCAATGTCTTCGTTTCTTCGGCTCTATGGTGCTCATGATTCAGTCCTTATGCACCATAATAATAGCATAAGCTGAATATTCATTTAGTAGAATGTATTATATTTCACTACACGCTAAGCTATACAGTGAACTGGCACAAAGCTAGTACACGCTTATCACTCATCGTGTATAATGTCTGTAAATTAGCTAGGTATCAGGGGTATCATGACATCAAGGGAAACAAAATCACTGGCAGACATAGAGGATAAATCATCAGGAGTCTCGAACGACGTATTGATTGAGTCGCTCAGATATCAGCTTGCTCAGCTGAGCCCAGAGGAACGCATGAAATTCGGCGGGCAAGAGATGTTTAACTTTGTCATGCGACCGGTTTACAATTCTAAGGATAAAAAGATGTCTATTGAGCTACTACTATATATCTCTAGTCTGATGGCAGGGTGTGCCTGCCAGATGGCAGCTATGGCAGATAATCCCGGGACAATCCTCACCTTGCGAGTTAAAGGTGGTGAGACATACTATGCCGGCGATGCAATCCTACAGAAGCTATTTGGCGAACAATACTCGCCATGGTCTATTGTTGGCGGAGGTATGAAGCAGATCGGACAAGAACAAGTCTTTCGTAACTTTGATATCCAGGATTGTATCAAATACAGTATGGAGACCATGGGTAGCGATAAATTCGGTGTCATCAGGATGCCTGATCAATATCGCCCGGAGGTGCTGTCGAAAGAATCAATCACCGAGCTATGGAATAGTTGCACAGACCACCTCAGGCGAATTATCCCATCTGTATCTGAATGGCCCGGCTGTTATGGTGTAATGTTGCAAAAAGCCATTGTCTCAGCCGGAGACATCATCAAGCCGGACGCTGCTCTGACAATAATCGCCGAGAGCATGCTCTATGCATCTAAGCTAGAATTGCGACAACACGCCCACGAAGAGGAAGTACCTAGGGAGGTGTGCACTGTCCCGTACTACTCCTCTCACATGATCGGCACTACGACTACTGCAGAGAAGCCGGAGAAGTTTCACAACTCTACACCTAAGCGCTACGTTAGATGTATCGCCCTTTTAATGGCGGCTACGATAGGTATACCTGCCACTATCGGTATGTGGTCGTTCCTTTGGCGACAACACTCCGTATCATGCATTACGGGACTTCTTACCGCCCTTATCACTTGGGGGACATATGGATTAATTACTAGAAATTATCCTGCAGTCCTTGATCAAGTTATACTCGGCATCATTGCCGTTGTCGGTACCATAGTTGGTTTCGCCTATTGCATTAATAATTTGTTGCCCGTACATACAATGAATAACTTTCTGGTCGTTTTACAGTCCATGACATCACCGCCGTTTTGGAGTGCATTGTGGAACTCTAATCATGAGGTCGTCTCGGCGTTTGTAATATCATTAATTTCCGCCGCCGGCTTCATACCTTACATCCGCCATCGTATATCTAAAGATTAGGAGATTCTGCTGATTTAAGCTAAATACTAATGAAATCTGTCCTAATATAAATCCTGATCCTGCGATTCACCTACCTTCCATTCGCTGAATAGGTTAATTTTATCCTGTCTGTTGCTTAGTTTACGAAGGTTATCAAGTGGCACCGCCAGACCATACTCTCTCTTCTCGCTTGTTTCAGATATATATGTGACGGCAGTGTCCGTTTTATCCGGCAGTGACGCCGATAGTTCAATCAGTTTATTTACGATGTCTTCCTTTTCATCATCTGACAGATTCTTCTTTAATCTTTTGATCGCTAAGCCGTAGGGGATTTGTTTGCCGTAAATCTTGGCTATGTCGTCGAGAGCGATTATTTTACCATCGAAGTTTACCTGCGCATTTTGAAGTTCCAATGCTGACTTTATCTCGACGGTGTAGTCAGTGTCACTGCCAAATAGGCGGTATATCTCCGGCTTTAGCCTCTTTGATTCTTCGTCAGACCAGACAGCTCCGGCGTATCCATCATATCTGGCTGACGACGAGTGTATTACTCTGAACTTTATTTTACTGTTATTGGCAGGATAGGCTATGGCAACTAAATAACCCTCAATAGCAAACATTGCTCCCTCTCGCACTGGCTTCCCGACTACGAACTCTTGACCACCGTACTTATCTTTCAAATATATAGCCATCTCCACCCGTTCATTGGTGTAGTCCCTCCAGATGAAGGTGCGGGCAAGCACAACTACAATAAGGATAACTATTGGTACGATCACGAATACCTTATGTTCCTTTATCTGTTTTCCTAACTTTGCTATACCCATAATTGCTCTGACTCTTTATACTATAGATGATAGCATAGGTTAAATAGTGGCTGGATGATACGTAGTAGCTCCGTCCGTCGACGGCGTGGTCTTATAGTTTCAGTAGCTAAGCAGCCAGTTGATTACGTTGACTTGCCTCACGCCGCGCCGAGAAACTTCTTCCGGATCAAGAGTAATAAGAACTTTGGGATTGTGGTCAGGGATCTTGTCTAATAACGTAGCAGCAAAAATGCGAAAACTTAGTAAAAATGAGAAGTTTTCGCATTTTCATCCGACTGATTAGTCATACCCCCAAGTTAAATCTTCACATTTTTACTTATATATGATGAGTTGAGAATGGCTGGTTAGTGCTTTACGCCTCAGCTAGGTGTTTCAAGGAATACGATAAAGCTATTATCGTATCCGGTGACGGCGATTTTAGTTGCTTGGCAAGATACCTCGAAGGAAAAGGTAAGCTCGGAGGACTAATGTGCCCTAATAAACGATATTCCAGCTTGCTGAGAGAATATCGTAATCGCATCAATATTATCGGCGGAGCAAGGAATCAACTGGAATATAAAATGACCAGAAGCGGCGGTCGGTCGAAACCTTAGGCTTGTCTGGTCATGGTGATTAGCTTAATTGTAGCAAAATAACACTCCATGTCAAGTCCCAGCAGGATACAACGACTATTCCCTATCTAGGATAGGTCAATAAGTCATTACGCCTTCTCGGTAAATAGACTTAATCTGGGTATCAGCTGGACAAGTCCCCGCATTATCTCATAAATAAGGTTACCCATTTGCTAGTCGTTAGCCCATAAGCCACGGTTACCCCACCGGAAGAAGCAACTAAAATCCATATAACAAGCGTATGTAGTTGTTCGCACTAACAGTAGTCGAATGTATTCCTACTGACAATTTCGGTGGCAAGTCACCTAAATTGTCAGTAGACCGTCGTCTTTCACTCAGTCTCGTTTGAGCATCACCGTGAAGGCGTCGGCGGGGATGTCAACCTTACCAAAGCGTTTCATCCGCTTCTTGCCTCGCCGTTGCTTGTCAAGCAACTTAGCTCGCCGGTCGGGATCTCCGGTGTGAATCTTAACCGTGACATCCTTGCGATAAGACGATAGATCTTCTCGAGCGATGAACTTACCACCAATACCCGCCTGTAAGCTGACGGCAAACTGTTGTCGGGGAATTACCTCCTTTAATTTGCGAACTACTTCTCGTCCCAGCTTCGCCGACTCGGAGCGATGACACATCAGACTGAGCGCCGACACCAATTCACCGGCCACGTAGAAATCAACCCGCACCAGATCACCTTCTCGATAGCCAATCAGGTCATAATTATATGTCCCATAGCCCGAGGTCAAGCTCTTGAGCTGATCATAAAAATCAGTCAGCAGATTCGCCATCGGTGCTTCGAAATCAATCACCGCTCGCTCACCGATGTAGCTAATGCTCTTCTGCAACCCTCGCTTCTTGACGATTAGTTGGATGACCGAACCAACGTAATCAACTGGCACTACTATCTCACCACCAATCCATGGCTCAGCGATACTAATTATCTTGCTCCGATCAGGTAGCTCGTCAGCCGACTCAATGGTTAGCGCTGTGCCATCGGTTAGCTTAACCTGATAGCTAGTCGAGGGGTTGGTGACGATGAGCTCCAGTCCATACTCCCGCTCCAACCTTTCCCGCACGATGTCCATATGAAGTAGCCCTAGGAAACCAAGCCTCAGACCGAAACCAAGCACCGGTGAATTCTCGGGCGTGTAGTGTAAAACACTATCACTCAGACTCAGCTTCTCGACTGCTTCCTTCAGAGCATCGTAGTATTCATTGGAGGTAGGGAAAAAGCCGGCATAGACAAACGGCTTGACCTCACGATAGCCCGGTAGAGGCTTGACCTTAGCCGAGTCAGGCTCGCCCGACCCGACCGTTACCGTATCGCCAACCCGAGCCTCCCGGGTCGTCTTAAGGTTAGTCACGATATAGCCGATCTGACCGGTCGTCAGAGCCGAATCAGCCATCATGCCCGGCGCCAGATGCCCTACTTCCAGTGCTAATGCCTTCGCCCCGGTCGCCATCATCCGGATAGAATCACCTTTAGCCAGCTGCCCGTCAACCAGTCGCACATATAGCACGACACCCCGATAATCGTCGTAGTAGCTGTCAAAGATTAGCGCTCTGGTCGGCGCCGCTTGGTCGCCCTGCGGTGCCGGAATACGCTTGATGATCGCCTCCAGCACCCGGTCAACATTCTGTCCTGTCTTGGCACTGACTTTGATGATATCCGCCTCTTCACAGCCCAGCAGACTGATTAGCTGAGCGCTGACTTTGGCTGTATCCGAAGCCGGTAAATCAATCTTATTAAGTACCGGGATGATGGTCAGGTTGGCATCCATCGCCAGGTAGACATTTGTCAGAGTCTGAGCCTGGATACCCTGAGTAGCATCAACCACCAGCACTGCTCCTTCGCAAGCCTCCAGCGAGCGTGACACTTCATAAGAGAAATCAACATGCCCCGGCGTATCAATCAGATTAAGATCATAGCCTCGGTAGCGCATCCTAACCGGCGATAGCTTAATGGTGATACCCTTCTCCCGCTCCAGCTCCATCGAGTCAAGCAGCTGTTGCTTCATGGCTCGCTTCTCTACTGTACCGGTTAACTCCATCATCCGGTCAGCCAGGGTCGATTTGCCGTGGTCAATATGAGCAATGATGCAAAAGTTGCGCAAGTTCACCGGACTGCTCATTTATCTTTACCCAGCATGAAGCGCCCGCTCACTATCCGACCTAGCTTAGTAATGATCGGTTCCGCCTCTTCAATCCTCAGCAGCCGAGATGCACCGAGGTAAACCAGGATACTGACCGTCCCGATAACAGCTAGCGGGATTAATACCATGATCATATTCTGATTCTCAAACTTCAGATTGATCCGCTGTACCATCAAGTAAGTAACGACCGACATCACGCCACAGGCAATCAACATCCGACTGATCTTGTGCCAGAATTGACTATCAAACAGGTTCGGCACCCGACGCAAGATTAGTACCGTTAGGCTGGTCAACTCCAAAAGTGCCCAGATCACTTGTGCCCAGGCTATACCTCCCGCCCCCATGTGCCAGCCGAAGACCAGCCAAATCTCCAGCCCGACCGAGACAGCCAAGGTCACTAGTGATACTAATAAGGGTGTCTTAGTATCTTGGAAAGCATAGAAGCTCCGCGACATAATATGAAAGACCGATCTAAGAAAGATAGCTAAACAAAAGATGCCTAAGAGCATGGCGATAGTTCCGTTGCCACCCCGGTCAATGATAGAGACAATGTAACCCCGACAGAAGAACATCAGCATGGCAATCGGCAGACTAAACCAGATGATCATCCGCATCGCCGAACGAAGCTCCTTAGCAAATAAGTCTCGGCGTCCCTCACCGATTCGCTCAGTCAGCTGAGGAAAAGCAGCCGTAGCGATCGCCACCCCCACCAAGTTAATCGGCATATTATATAGTGTGCTTGCCTGCTGATAAGCCCGGATCGTCCCGTCCGCCATCCGGCTAGCCAGGTTAGTGTCAATGATTGAGCTGACATAGTCAAGCCCCTGATCAGCTGAGCGGGCCGGCAACAAGGTCAGGATCTTGCGAAAGCCCCGATTGCGCCAGTAAATCTTAAACCGATAGTCGAAGCCCAGTCCAAGTAGCCCTAGACTGGATACGATTAGCTGAAGTACCGCCCCCAGTACCACTCCTAGCGCCACACCCATGATCCCACCACTAAAGATCTGATGACCGAATAGATTGATCCCACCGGTAAACCAGATCGCCCCGATAATAATGCCTAAGTTATACATAGTTGGAGCCAGGGCGTTAAAGACGAACCGCCCGACCGCTTGCTGTACCGAGGAAATGACCGTCGCCACAGCAAACAGGAAGGGGTTAATAGCGATCACCCGCATCATACTGATAGCCAGCTCTTGACCCGACTCCGACAGTCCCGGCCCGACGACATATCTAACTAAGATCGGAGCAAAAATCATGATCAGCACCGAGGTCACCATAGTGACCAGCGCTAAGAAGTTGATCAGGCTGGTGCTCATCTGCCAGGCACTCTCCCGATTATTCTTAGCCAGACGAGAGTTAAAGACCGGGATAAAGGTTACTGCCAACGCCCCGCTGACTAAGAGTAGGTACATGAAATCGGGAATGGTAAAGGCTACTGTATAGGCATCTATCCCCACCTTGTAGGTGTCAAGATACATTGAATTAAGCAAACGATCCCGGTAGATTCCCAGCAGGGCCGAGACTAAAGTCGAGCTGGACAAGATGACTGCCGCCAGGCGGACACTCATCTTCTGATTAGCTCGAGCGATAGCCACCAGCGCCCGATTGCGTCGACGTTGACGCTGGATTTTATTACGATCGGCGACCAGCTTATCTCCGCTCAGAAATAACATGTCGCCCCTCTTAGTATAGCTTCGCCGTTTCCGGTAAGACCATACCGTCTAAGATTGCCGCTACTTCATCAGCATCAAGTGTCTCATGCTCTAAGAGAGCATCTTTCAGTTTCTCCAGCAGAGCTCGATTCGTCTTGATGATATCCCGGGCTCGCCTGGTCGCTTCCTCTATCAGGTCACGAATCTCCTGATCAATCTCCTCGGCGGTTTTATCCGAGTAGGGCTTCTCCCTGGTAATCCGATCCATCATGAGTCCGCCCTCATCTTCGTGGAAAGATTGGTCGCTCAGTCGCTTACCCATACCCTGTTCGATCACCATATCCCGGGCAATCGCCGTAGCATGGCGCAAGTCTGAGCTGGCACCACTCGTGACATGGTCTCGACCGTAGATAACCTCCTCGGCGATCCGACCACCCATCGCCCGTGCCAACTCGTCTTTATACTCTGACATGCTGGTGTAGGGTCGATCATGCTCAGGAATCGTCCAAGTGACGCCGCCGGTAGCACCCCTAGGAATAATAGTCACCTTATGGACATTATCGCTGTCCGGTAGCACTTGCGCTACTAGAGCGTGCCCACCCTCATGATAGGCCGTCATGATCTTATCTTTCTCACGCATGATATTACTGCGCCTCTCCGGACCGATCGCTACTTTCTCTAATGCTTCAGTGACATCGGAATTATCTATCTCTTTCTTATCCAGACGAGCTGCCCGAATGGCCGCTTCGTTAGCAATATTAGCTAGGTCTGCTCCCGACATACCGGCCGTCTTAGCTGCTAGGGCGTTTAAGTCGACATCAGCGTTAGTCGGCTTCTCTCTGAAGTGTACTTTCAGGATAGCCAAGCGATCTTGACGCTCCGGCAAGGTGATATTCACCCGTCGGTCAAATCGACCCGGGCGCAGTAAAGCCGGATCCAGTACGTCAGCTCGGTTAGTTGCCGCTAGGACGATGACATTTTGATCTTTTTCAAAGCCGTCCATCTCCACCAAGATTTGGTTCAAGGTCTGCTCCCGCTCGTCATGACCACCGCCCATACCGCTACCGCGACGGCGACCTACAGCATCAATCTCGTCGATGAAGATGATACACGGCGCATTCTTCTTCGCCTTGTCGAAGAGATCACGCACCCGACTCGCCCCGACACCGACAAACATCTCGACAAACTCTGAGCCGGAGATGCTAAAGAAGGGTACGCCTGCTTCGCCGGCCACCGCTCGAGCCATCATCGTCTTACCCGTCCCCGGTGGGCCAACCAGTAAAACTCCTTTAGGAATCTTGGCGCCGAGACCGAGGAACTTCCTGGGGTGACGCAAGAAATCGACCACCTCGGCTAAGTCTTGCTTAGCATTGTCATTACCGGCAATCTCGGAAAACTTGGTCTTGGTGCGGTCCATACCGTAGAGCTTCGCCTTACTTTTACCAAAGCTAAGCGACTGATTATTCTGCGCCCCGGCCTGGCGCATCATCCAGGCAAACAGCAGGAGCATTAGCAGGACAGGCACGACTATTGAAGCAATATTCCAGATAATGTCACTGGTGTTATCCGGCGGGACGACCACATATTTGGTCTTACTGAGCTTTAGTCCCTGCTCAGATGCGCTTGCCCCCGAAGGAATCCGAGACACCTTAGAGGGTGACTGTTCTGCCTGACCTTGACTATTCTTCATGTAGACCGACAGATTCGACCCTGATTCGACGATCTTAGCGACCTTACCCTGATTAACTTGATTCACCAACTCGGAGAAAGATATCTCAGCTGACTGCCCCTCTCGCTTGATCAGACCAAAGATTGCCACAGCAAAGATAATCAAAACAGCGTAGAAAACCAAGTTCTTCGGGCTATGACCCGACTTGTTGCGATTCGACGAGGCAGGGCGCCTCGGCGGAGTGTTGTTATCCGGTTTCATGCTGTATATTCTAGCATATTACTGAGTAGGCTACTCCTCTCGCATATCACGGATTGGGCTACGCCTGACATTACGAATCAGCGGTAAGACCACACTGAGCAGACCGGTGGCCAGGCAGATGATGGCGATCAACCCTAACTGATGCCAATCGTAACCGACCAGACTGATCCGTTTGGCCGAGCTCAGCTCATTAAAGCCATATTGCGCCTGGGCAGTTAAACCGGGCGATAGCTGTCCGTCCAGCAGATGCGCTCCGATGATACCCAGCCCGAAGGCACAAAGAGTGATAAAGAGCGACAAAAGGATGGTATAAACGATATAGACGCTAGCGATATCTATCCGCTTAAAGCCGATCGCTCGGAAGATCGCCGTTTCGTGACGACCGTCGACTATCGTCCGACCAACTGTGATCCACATAATAACGACCGCTAGCACGATCACCGCCAACATAGCGTAATGAAGCCATATCCGAGCTTGCTTCTGAATATCGTCGATCGCCGAACTATTACTAAAGACGAGATCCGCCATATATAGTCTCCCGCTCGGCTTGCAAGTGCCGTCGTACTGTGTCCTACAGCTCTGCTCATCGATAAACTTCTGAGCATCTTTCGCCGTAGCGAACTCAACGAAGTACAAGACGTTATCCTCATTACCAAACATATAGGTCGGTGTATAGCTGAATATATCAGCATAAGCATACTTATTCGGGAGCCGGTCATAGAGCGACTGCGGTATGACTTGTCCGATACTGTCCACCCGCAACAAATCGTTGACTATATCGTCAAAACTTCGAGAGCGCTCTTTCTTGCCGGGCTGACCGAGATCCGTCACACTATCGTTCACCGCCGGGGATATACCGACTATCTTAAAGGTCACCATAGCACTGGTCGGCCAAATGTTTTTACCAAACGCAGCATCAAATATCTTCTGATTAGCATCCTGTTTCTTCTCCTCAGCCGTCCGAGTATCTCGGATAGTGATGGCGTTCTGGCACTTAGTTGCATCAGGTAAAGTGTAGACCAGAGAGGGCATCTGATAGTCCTTCTTGCCTTTATTAGCATTGATCTCCCGTCGTTGCCGGATAGCTTGTTGGATCTGTGCCTGCGATACGTCATTACGGTAACACATCTGAAAAGTTAGGTCTTTTGCCTTATCGTAGATGAGATGTAGCCGATCCAAGCGCTCCTTAGTCGAGGCGTTATCCGGTAGCTTGCCCAAGCCCAGTAAATACTCGACCATATCTCGGGACAATATGATCGGCAAGCTCTGACCGTCCGGCTGCCAGCCAGCGTTATGTGGCAAGATAAACGAGCTGACCAGGCTGTCCGGAGCTGTTATCAGGCGACCATCACCAAGTGGCGACCTGATGTCATTTGCGTTCTTCACCGCATCTTTGGAAATATCGCAAAAAGCTTCTCTGCCGTCTTTCAGAGGTAATAAAGATGACCCTGTCACCGGTGTATAGTACAGCTCTTTATATATGCCGATGCTATGATATTTGCCGGCACGCTTCCTAAGTGTTGCCTCGTCGATAACCGGCTGACCGCTAAATTTCTCCTTGAGAAGCCGATGAATGATGCCGTTAGAATCGCTCGGCTTGAGCATCTCACTGTTATCATCAAGGCGTGAATACGGCGGATCGTCACTTTCCTGCAAGTAGTCTATACCCAGTCGCTTCGCTTCCGCTGTCTTAGCTTTGACCAGCTGTTGATACCGCTTCTTCGCCTCGGCTATCAGGATAGGGTCTTTAGAAGTTGTAGTGCCGGCATTGCTATCAAACGCTTTAGCAACACTAACGATGTAGCGTCCGGTCAGCCCGTTCCGCTTAAAGCTATCTACTCCTCGAAATACACCGTTAGTCACCAAAGACCCCATGACCAAAACACCAAACAGTATGCTGGTAAGCAGTATCGTGATAATCGTCCTAATCTTCCGAGTATGAAGCTTGGTTAGGGAGAGTAGGGCAACATCGCTTAACTTGATCATACGACAGCCCCGTCCTTAACCATAACTACCCTGTCCGCCATCGTCGCTATCTCCCGGCTATGAGTCACTACTACCACAGTCGTACCCCACCCATCACAGATCTGCCGAAATAGGGCAATGATGCCTCGGCTATTCTGTGAGTCGAGATTGCCGGTCGGCTCGTCAGCCAATAGAATTGGCGGCTTATTAAAGAGTGCCCGAGCGATGGCCACTCGCTGGATCTGACCACCTGATAGCTGGCGAGGATAATAGTCTAGCCGATCAGCCAATCCGACTTGCTCAGCCAGCCGATCAGTCCGAGCTCGCCTGGTGTCCCGCTTCATCCGGCTGGGCATAGCTGCCACTTCGATGTTTCGGCGCAGAGTCAAGAACGGTTGGAGATAAAAAGACTGGAAGACGAAGCCGATCGTCCGGTTGCGAAACTTAGACAGCTTGCCATCGCTCAGATTAGTAATATCCACTCCGCCGATGGTTACCGAGCCACTAGTTGGTTTATCTAGTCCGCCTAGTAGCTGCAACAGTGTGCTTTTGCCGCTACCGCTTTCGCCTATTATTGCCACGAATTCACCCTGATTTATGATGATTGAGACATTGTCCGTCGCCAGTAGATCATGGCCACCCACTCGGTAACGCTTAGTCAGTGACTTGGTAGTAATCAAAGCTACCTTTTCACCGGCCGACGTGTCCATTATTTTTCATTCCCATCCCTTATGCTTATTATCAGGATAACTCATCATTTATATATTGCCAAATCACTTAGCCGACAGTAGAGTAGCTTGGTATCCAGCTGCACTCCAACTCGCTTCCAGCGCATTTGTTTACCGGGCCTGCCAACCTTAGCGAAGAGTAGGAGTTGCCGTAGCTGAGGTGAAGTTAGGTACCCGTCAGTTACATAGCGAAGTAGCTCTATCACCACTCGGCTAGGCAGCATGATCAGATCATAACGGCGCAACACCAATTGACCTTGCTTATCTCTGGTAATATGCCGAGCACAGTAATGCTCTAACTCTCGCTCAATCTGCCGGCGTAAATGCTTCTGCCTCTCATATAGCCGGGTTAGCTTCGCTTTGTCGGCCGGTGACCGGCTAGCCAGCAAAGCCCGGAGACGATTACGCAGATATCTCGGGCTGTCATTAGTCTGATCTTCTCGCCAAGTGAGACCATGCTCTATGGCATAGCTAACTAACTCTGCTTTAGCTATATCAAGGAGTGGTCGGAGCACCCGTGGCTGATTCATCGGCGCTAGTCCTCGCCAGCCCGTCCCTCGCACTATGTTAAGAGCGATGGTCTCGAGTAAATCATCCTGATGATGCGCCGTCACCAAGTAAACCGGCTCATCATCTCTCGCTATCGCCTCCGCCACCCGCCGGAAGAAATCATAACGATACTGACGAGCTACTGCCTCACCGGTAGCAGCAGTCAACTTACCGCAACCACACCGTACTGCCACCCCGTAGTTACGGCACTGCTGCCGGACAAACTCGGCATCCTCGGCAGATGCTTTTCCCCTGATACCATGGTCATAATGTGCCACTATGAAGTCCGCTGGAAATTGCGCCCCGCTAAAGTATTTCTCCCGGAAGCCATGGTAGTTTGTCGCCACCATGTCCAACAGCACCATTGAGTCTACTCCACCCGACACAGCCAGGAGATACTTAGTCATAGCTGTATTTTACTATATTGCATTATCGATACTACATGGTATAGCACTTGACAATATAGCTTATGTTTGCTATTATCTTATCAGTTGCAACAAATAAACAATCTAATAAAAGGACATCCGATGAAGAAAATGAATCAACCAAGCACCCCCAACCAAACAGGGAGCTATAGCTGGAATCGACAGCGCAGTAGCGCCGAGCTAACCAGCTTTATTCAGAAGAAGCTAGCTCAGCTCGCTACCATCGAGCTGATAGACTGATATCATAGACAGCAAGTAAAATAAAAGCCCTCCGCTGGGAGGGCTAAATTATTTCTTGGTGGCGGGGGTTGGATTTGAACCAACGACCTCTTGGTTATGAGCCAAGCGAGCTGACCAGACTGCTCCACCCCGCGATCAATTGTATAGTCCACTTGGTAGCACCGACTGGGCTCGAACCAGTGACCTCGGGCTTATGAGTCCCACGCTCTGACCAGCTGAGCTACGGTGCCGGACAAATACGTTAAGTAGTATATCAGATATCTGTAATATGGCAAATGCAGGGTACCAGCCCACTACGCTCTAGGCTGTAGAACTCCGCTTAGCAAGCCACTCCTCTTTAGTGATGGCGTTCACGCACTCAGTTCGCTTCTCATGCATCAGCGGAACATCAGCTTCTTTATTACTCCACTGGTACTTGAATCCGGCTTTCTCCTGAAGACGTTTTGATCTATCGTTACCTTCGTAATAACAAGCCCATATCTTATTCATACCAATATCTTCAAAGGCATGTCGCATCACCTCCTCTAAGGCTTCTGACATTAAGCCTTGACCCCAAAAAGGCTTGCCGATCCAACAACCGACTTCGCATTCATCATCTCTCTTGACTATATCGCTATGCTTTAGCTTCAGTTTAATATCCCCAATGGCTTTGTCGTCTTCCTGTAGGCAGACCGCATACGACTCCTTCCCAATTAGCACATTCTTAATAATGTTAAGGCTCTCTGCGATATCCCGATGTGGTGGCCATCCGCAACTCGGTCCTACATCGGGGTCACTAGCATATTTATATAGATCATCCGCATCACTTTCTTTCCAGTGACGCAAGATTAACCTGTTTGTTCTTAGCACCATAGTAACCCCCCTTTCTTACTCTAACTACTTGTTAATATAGTACTCCAGTATTCTGATATCTCTCAAGACCATAAACTTCGTCCTGTAGACAGAATCGTATTGTGAAGCTTCGCTCTATATACTCCTTATAGCACTCATTACACAAAAATGCATTTTTGCAATAATGTGTAACGAGGAAATCACTGCGCTATTTAGCGTACTCTATCGCTCTAGTCTCTCGAATAACGTTAACCTTGATCGTACCCGGGTACTGCATGGTCGATTCAATCTTATTAGCGATATCTCGGGCTAACTTGACCGACGACAGATCATCAATCTTCTCAGGGCTGACCATCACTCTGATCTCCCGGCCGGCTGAAATGGCGTAGGCTTTATCGATACCATCAAATGATGTAGCGATATTCTCCAGATCTTTCATCCGCTCGGCAAAGTTCTCTGAGCTGACATTACGAGCCCCCGGTCTGGCACCCGACATAGCATCACAGACCCGAACGATAATTGCCTCCGGCGTAGTCGCCTCGATATCGTCATGGTGCGCCTCTATAGCATGAGCGATCCGCTCATCCATACCGTATTTACGAGCCAGTGCCGCCCCGATATGGTGGTGCTTACCCTCTATCCGGTGGGTTACCGCCTTGCCTACATCATGGAGCAAAGCAGCCGTCTTACTGATGCGCACATCGGCGCCGATCTCTTCGGCGATCATCCCGGCCAGCTGAGCCATCTCAATAGAATGCTTGAGAACATTCTGCCCATAGCTGGTACGAAACTTCAGCTCGCCCAGTAAGTGCACCATCTCTGTTGGGATGCCAACTACACCGGCTTCCCGAGCGGCATCCTCGCCGGCTCGCTGAACTTCTTTATCGATCTGGCGCTCTGCCTTGGCTACCACCTCCTCAATCCGAGCCGGGTGAATCCGACCGTCTTTCATCAGCATCTCTAGTGACAGGCGAGCAATCTGGCGTCGCACCGGGTCAAACGAGCTGAGCACCACCATGCCCGGTGTATCGTCGACCAAGATATCCACCCCGGTAGCTCGTTGTAGGGCCTGAATATTGCGCCCCTCTTTACCGATGATACGCCCTTTCATCTCATCGTCAGGCAGCTCAATCGCCGTGATAGTCCGCTCTGCTGTTATATCAGAGGCGAGGCGCTCCATCGCCGTCACGATGATCATCTCAGCCCGCTGTTCGGCATCGCTCTCAGCATCTCGCTGTAGCTTATCGACCAGCTCGACCAGGTCACCCTTAGTCTCTTTCTCGGTCGCTTTCATCAGTTTCTCGGCCGCCTGTTTCTTGGTGAGCCCGGCGATCTTCTCCAGCTTGGAATGAGCTTGCTCTTTGATCTGGACGATCTCACCCTTCAAGTCCTCTATCTCCTGCTCACTCTGGCGTAGCTTCTCCGACCTGGTGTCCAGCTCACTAATCTTATTGATCAACGAGTGCTCTCGCTCTGCTACCTTGTCTTCAGCCTTCTTTACCTCACGACGAATATCGTCAGCTTCTTTCTTAGCTGAACGACTGGCATTCAGGATGATCTCACTAGCCTTATTCTTAGCATCGGCGATCATCTGATCAACAGTCGTCTCCGCCTTAGCGTTACGAGACTTAGCGACAGCCAGAGCTACTCCGCCACCAATAGTAAACGCCACTAGGGCGATCAGTACATATATCATATTGCTTCCTTTCTGGTTCTAGCCGAGGCTAGAAATGTATATCAGATTTAATCACTTAGTTCATACGGTAAAAACAGTCTACCTACGTTAATTGTAGCATACATGGTCTAGCAGACTGGGTTCTTTAGCTACTTAAATCAACTATTTTAGTTAAGACAGACCGATCGCTATTTATTTCTTTGCTGAGGTGATGTGCGGTCTCGCCCCATAAGTCGGTAGGACGATTTTGTCGTTATCACCTTCTCGTAAGCGTCTAACCCCACCAGCTCGCCATTCGTCCCCGGTAGTACCTACTATGTTAATCTGCTGAGCATAGGCGATGGCATTAGCTACAGCAGCTCCGATCCGTAGTCCGGTAAAAGATCCCGGCCCCTTAAAGACAATTACTCCTTTTAATTCCTCATATTTACCACCGAGCAAAGCGTCTATCTCACCCGGTAGATCCCGGGCCAGCTCCCGATCAGCTAGCCAGATCTTTTGCTTCGCTATTTCACCATCACTAGTCAGTAGATATAACTCTACTTCGGCTTGGTCAGTCTTTAGTGCCAGATACATGGTCATATTTTACCACGAGGCCATGCTATAATTTAGTTAATTACTGGAGGAGGATAGATGGCGAAGAAGGAAAGTAAGACGATGGCAAAGAAATCAGCCGACGATAGCGGTAGGAAGGAAGCACTGGATCTAGCCGTTAGTCAGATTAGCAAGCAATTCGGCGATGGCTCAATCATGAAGCTGGGTGACGCCTACAAGATCAATGTCGAAACCTCGCCATCAGGCACTCTGTCGCTAGACTTAGCCCTAGGCGGCGGTTACCCCAGAGGGCGCATTATCGAGATATATGGCCCTGAGTCATCCGGCAAAACTACCCTAGCCCTGCATGCCGTAGCTGAGATTCAGAAAGCCGGTGGTACCGCCGCTTTCATCGACGCTGAGCATGCTCTTGACCCACAATACGCCGGTCGCCTGGGTGTCAATATTAACGACCTACTGGTCAGCCAACCCGACAATGGCGAACAAGCTCTAGAGATAGTCGAGACTTTGGTTCGTTCTAACGCCGTCGATGTGATAGTGCTGGATAGCGTCGCCGCTCTAGTACCTCAGGCGGAAATTGACGGTGATATGGGTGACAGCTTGCCCGGACTCCAGGCTCGATTAATGTCACAAGCTCTCCGCAAGTTAACCGGCATCATCAATAAGAGTAAGGCAACTGTAATCTTCATCAACCAGATTCGGATGAAGATCGGCGTCATGTTTGGCAATCCCGAAACAACCACCGGCGGTAACGCCCTCAAGTTCTATGCCTCACAACGCCTCGATATTCGTCGGATCGGCCAGATCAAGCAGGGCGACGACGTAATCGGCAACCGAGTCAGGGTCAAGATCGTCAAAAACAAGATTGCCCCGCCATTTCGCCAGGCAGAGTTTGACATCATGTATAACGAAGGCATTTCTACCACCGGTGATGTTTTAGACTTGGCAGTCATGCACGATATCGTTCAGAAGTCAGGTGCTTTTTATAAATATAATGACGAGACGATTGGGCAAGGTCGTGAAGCGGCTAAAAAATACCTCAAAGACAACCCTGATAAATTAGCTGAGATTGACGGCAAAGTTCGCCAATCAGTCGCCGAAAAAGAGAATCTCTGAGCTTACCTAGCCTATGCGCATCACCAAGGTCGCCCCAGCTGCCAGAACTGCCGGTCGCTATAATATCTTTGTTGACGGTCATTACAGCTTTAGCCTTGACGAGTTTCAGCTGGTCCAGTGTAGCCTCCATAGTGGACAGGAGATCGACGAGGCTAAGCTGGCTGAGCTTCAGGCTGAGTCAGACTTTGGTAGGAATTACATCAGGGCAGTTGATCTGATCAGCCGGCGACTCCGCTCTGAGCGGGAGATCCGAGATTACGCCGGACGCAAGCAGTGGAGCAAGGATAATACCGAGCGGGTCATCGCTCGTCTGTATGATAGAGGCTACTTGAACGATCTAGTCTTCGCTCAAGCTTTCGTTCGGTCTCGCCGGTCTACCCGGAAGTACTCCCGTCGCCGAATCGAGCGAGATCTGGTCAATAAGGGTATTAGTCACCGGATTATTCAGCAAGTCTTAGACGAGGAAGCCGGCATGGCTGATGATAATGATGCCTTGGCTAATCTGGTCGCTAAGAAGTATCATCGCTATGATGATATCAACAAGCTCAAAGCCTATCTAGCTAGAGCCGGCTTCAGATACGACGACATCAACAGAGCAATTGAGCGGTACCACGAACAAGGTTCACAAGTAAGCAAGTAAGTAAGCAGGATATAACATTATCCTCACTGGATTAAATTATTAGTATCATCCCCGAATCATAACAAGAAGCCGTAGATACCTAGTATGCGACCGACTTACTCATCTAATACACTTTTTATCATCACAATAAATGACAACCTTAGCACTATCATCTTCTGCCACAATGTGACAGTAGCCACCGACCGGATAAGTGAACTTTGGATCAGTATGACCAAAGTCGAGACCGGCAATTACTGGAATGTTTGGGCTAATGTTCTTAGAAAGAATAATATCACCGACCACATCTTCCGTCGCTTGAGACTTACCCTGGAAACGACCGATCAAGATTGCTCTGACTTGGTTAAAATACGGCTGCTGCATCAGAGATTGAACATTTCGTTCAAATGTTTCAGGGATCGAGTCATAACTATCATCTTCTATACATAATATGATATTACCTTTAATTTTCGGGAAATACTCTGTACCGTTCAGTAAGTTTAGACTACAGAGATTACCGCCAATCATCGTTCCTATAGCCGACCCACCTTGTACGATACGTGGTCCACTATTTTTCCATATTAGTTGTGGCAAACTTTCGTCGTTATTCCACGAAAAGTCGTACCAACGTTTTGTTGGCTGTACTTCATAAGAATCAGGGTTGTCTGTCAGTAAGCACCGCTGGAAATATTTCAATGAATAGTTAGACTCCAGCGGCAAACCAAAACAATAGAAATTTGGCGTTGCATAAGTTATTAACCCGGTTTTTGCCAGAATCGCATGATTTAAGATAGTAATATCAGAGAACCCACCAAAGATCTTTGGGTTGTCCTTAATAATTTGCCAGTTGATTTTATTGAGCAACTGATTTGAATTAAATCCACCAATAGCTGCTAAGATACACTTCACATTACTATCAGTAAATGCTTCTTCTAAATCTTTGACCTTTTCTTCGTCCGTCGGGCAACCCTGCTGATTTTGCGAGAAAGCATTGTCGCTAAATGTAACTTTTAGTCCAATTGACTCTAGTGTTGACTGAGCTCGCCGTAGAGTCACCTTACTAAATATCACTCGCTGAGCGTGCGGGTGCAACTATCCTTACTTCGTCGCCTGGTTTTAATTTATCCGGTATCATACACATTTCCTTCCTTGAATCTCATCAATCAAAAAGCCTCCCGCAGGAGGCAAAGTAGCAACAATAAACTCCTGCTTAATTATGGAAGTGGTGATGATGCTGCAGGAATAATCTCGTCATATAGCTATTATATCAGACCCATTATAGTTAGATGGGAGTAGATAGTGACCTCGCTTGACATAACCACATTGGGTTAGGTGATAAAACACCTCATAGCTCTTATGCTAAAATATATCCATTATGTTAGTTGGGATTAATCATCTGATCGGGGCACCGGTGATGAGTCTGCAGACCGGGCAGCCCCTAGCCCGTCTCGATAGCCCGATCATCAACCCCCGCAATCTACGGATCGTTGCCTTCTACGTCAGTGGTCCGAAAGTAGATTTCAAGCCGGCTGTAGTCTTCACCGACGATATCCGAGAGTTTGGCGAGATCGGCGCCATCGTTGATTCGTCGGATAATATCCTGTCACCCGAGGGGATGGTGCGCCTGCTGGAAGTGATTAACTACAACTTTCTTCTCACAGGGCTGCCCGTATCAGACGATCATCACCAGAAGATAGGTAAAGTAGATAGCTTTACCGTCGACCCGGTTAATTTTATGATTCGCCAACTCTACGTCAAGCCGACCCTACTACAAAGGTTCCTAGTGGCTAATGTAGTGATTAACCGCCAGCAAATAATCAAGATTGAGCCAAAGCGAATTATCGTCAAGGCTCCCACAGTCCAGCAGAAACAAGCTTCGCCCGGTAGCGAGGGTTCACACTTCCTTGACCCCAAGCTGGACAACCCCTTCCGCAAGAAACCGACTCCCAGTCCGAACCAGGCTAGGTCGGATGACAACTAGCTAATCTCTGCTACAATATAGCCATGGATGAGATGATCGCTCATTATGTGCATAGCTTGATCAAGTGGTTTAATGATCTAAACTCGGTTCAGATCCTAGTGACAATTGTCGTCGCTTATCTGTTATGTAAAGCAACTCGACCTCTGGCTCACACCATCATCAACCGTTTCGTTAAGGCACAGCGATATGAGACAAATCTAAATAAGATTGAGCGACAAAAACGAGCCAAGACTCTAGCCGATCTCTTCTCTTTTATCATCAAGCTAATGATCATTCTGACGGCTATCTACACCGTCTTAACTGATATGGGGATCAACCTGGCGCCGGTCATCGCCTCAGCCGGAGTGATCGGCGTGGCACTCGGCTTTGGTGCTCAGGCGGTCGTCAAAGATATGCTGGCCGGATTCCTGATCGTACTGGAAAACCAGTATCGAGTTGACGATGTAGTGCGCCTGTCCGGAGTCGGCTTCCCTAGTATCCCGGTTGAGGGGACGGTTCGCTCTATCACCTTGCGTAAGACTACTCTGAGGGATCGGGACGGCAATGTTCATATCGTCCCCAACGGCTCTATCACCGAGGTCATTAACCGCACTTTAGGCTACTCTAAGTTCCGTTTCACCTTTGCCGTCGATGTCGGCACTAATGTTGACGATATTATCAAAGTGATTAACCAGACAGGGGAGGACATGGCCCGTGATCGCACCTGGAGTAAAGCCATCGTCGACGCCCCGCATTACGACGAGTTCGGTACGATTGGTAAAGAAGGTATCAATGTGACCGTCAGCGGCACCACCATGCCCGGCTACCAGTGGAAGGTTAGTGCCGAGTTTCGCAAACGCCTAGTCTCTAATCTGCAGAAGTCTGATATCTCGATCGCCGACCTTGAGGGATGATGAATATCGACCCCTCTCTAGAACCTGACAACTATATCATCACTAGGAAGCGTAAACTGTATAAATTCGCCTCTTTTGCCAGGCTAGCTAATTGTTATAGTGAGACCAAGTGGCAGGAAGCCAAGCAGTCTATCCTATATAACTCGCTACCGGTCACCCTGGAGGTTGGTGCCGGTGATGGACTGTTTCTGACTAAGCTTGCCGAGGCTCATCCCGAACGGCAGTTTATCGCTCTAGACCGCAAGAGTGATCGGCTATACCGTGGCGCTAAGTTAGCTAGTGAGTCAAAGCTTACTAATATCCTTTATCTCTGGTCAAATGCCGATAATCTCCGACGTCTCCTGCCCGATCAGCTGATCCAAACAATCTGGCTAACCTTCCCTGACCCCTGGCCACAAGAATCAAATATCAAGCATCGCCTGACTAATCGACAACACTTCCTCAGCTATCATCAGCTACTGGCACCTAACGGTCGGCTCAAGCTGAAGACCGATAACGACAACTTATTTGACTGGTCGGTTCAGCAGTTCACTACAGAGAAGTGGCGGATTGACCGGATAAGTCACGATCTATACGGCGATAAAATAGCCGGTGACGCTACCGTCAAGACCACCTATGAAGAACGCTATCTGGCCGAAGGTAAGAAAATTAACTACTTGGCCGTTAGCAAGATCTAATGACTACCGGTAGTAGCCGAGCCGGCACCATAAACGATGACGAAGTCTGACTTGGTATGATAACCGGCTAGACCGCCCTGAACCGGCTCAACATTGTATTTATGTTTGAGTGCTTCGGCTGTCTTGACCATGGCACTATTCAGCTGGTAAATCGTCACCGCCGGTGTAGCTAGAGTCGGTGCATTAGAGATTACTCCGACAGTATAGCCATCAGTCTTTAGCCCGGCTGCCTTACCGGCTGCTAAGCCTTCTTGCCCCGAGCCGTTCAGTACATCTATCACTGCACCCTCCCGTACTACCGGATTCTTACTGAGATTTTTAGCGATATAGGCTTGGATCACCGAGTAGTCGAATACACCGGCTACCGGCACCTCACCGACATAAGCTCCACCACTGGAGTAAGATTGGATTAGATCCTCGCCACCATCTTGCCGTCCAACGAAGGGTAACTGTTTGATCTCAGCTAGCTTAAGCTTCGAGGCGACGCCGATAAGTGTCTGGACGTGGCTGGTGTCAAAGCTGGAGATCAGATTGTCACCCATACTATTAATCAAGCCATTCACCGAAGTGGGATTAAGAATCGTCCCCACCGCCAGAGCCTTCTGCTGTAAGGCGGCTAGGATCTTTTGTTGATTCTTTTCTCGGTCATAGTTACTGCCGGCCAAGCCATAGTCACCTGGGTTGTGATTGCGGGCTCGAGCCAGAGCCAGAGCCTTTTCGCCGTCCAGGTGAGCAATCTCACCATTAGCAAAACGTAATTTCGTCCCCGAGTCATAGATACCCCGTCGATCAGTACTCTCGATCTTGACATCCACTCCACCAACCGCATTAACTGACTGGACTAGCGCCGTCCAGTCGGCATGCATATAGTAATGGACGTTTAGTCCTAAGATCTCACTGACCTTACTCATCAGTGCCTGTGCCCCGGCTTTCTCATCCTTATTTTTAGTATAAGCACAGTAAAAGACCTCGTTCAGCTTGCCCGAGGTACGACCGAGAGCCGGGCATTTATACTTGACATATAGGTCTCGGGGTAGGCTGATCATATAGGCGTTATTCTTGTCTTGGTCGATGGATACCAGCATGATCGAATCGGTTAGCATGGCTCCATCCCAAGCATTCTCGCTCATCGAGTAGCCCGAGGTACCGAAGATCAGAATATTGGTTCGACCGTTTTTATCTTCCGCTAAGCGAGCTTTATTGGTAAAGATGGCTAGGGGATTACCCTTAAAGATCTTACCGCTGGCCAGCAGTGCTTTCACCCCTAAGTAACCGGCTATCCCCAAGAGGACAACGATGATAATGATGACGATTCTCTTAATTATCTTACCCTTGGATAAGTGACGCTTCGGCTTAAGCTTGGGCTGATCCGGCATTTGACGCTGACGACGTCTAGTCGGATGTGCCGACACCTCGTCAGCAAGGTCCAAGTCGCCAATTTGCGACAGAGAGTCCTCAATATCGCTCAGCAGCTTGTCTTCCGGAGTCATCACCGGGCGACGATTAGGCACCCGACGAGGGGTGGCAACACCAGTAGTAGAAGCCTTAGAAATCGGCTTCTTGACCGATTGGCTAACCGGTCGAGGTCGTACTACGAACCCATCGATAGACTTAACTCGCTTTACCATACTTAACTCTAGCATTTTAGCAAACTAGCCACCACCAGTGCAACGCTATATGTGGTATGATGTATAGGTATGAGAGGCAGATCGTCATTTGTCTTCACTATCTTACTTATGATCGGCGATGCCTTAGCTGTAGTCAGCGCCTATAGTATCGCTTTTATCCTCCGAGTTAAGATCAGTGGCACGCCCATTCACAACTCCATCCCTGCTAACACTTATCTCCAATCTCTCCTTCTATTAGTTCCCTTTATCATCATAATTTTCAGTGTGATCGGTCTCTATCAGACTAGCCAACGTCGTACCGCCAGCTCAACCGTTGGGCGTCTACTGCTGGGGGCATTCCTAGCTATGATCTTCATGGTCTTCATCGACTATTTTTATGCTGAGCATGTCTTCCCGGCTAAGAAAGTCCCCCTCTATGGCTTAGCGATATCCATCGTCCTCTTGGGATTGGTGCGGGGATTGCTCTACTTGGGACGCTATCTACGCAACCGCAGCAACATTGGGCTACCTAATGTCTTAATCGTTGGCGACAATGAAACAGCGAAATTGCTGGTGAGAGATATTAAGCGACCGGGTAGCAGCTATCACCTGCAAGGCGTAGTCGGTGATGGACGATTAAAGTGGACTAATTACAAGACTTTCGATGAGGCGGTAGCCAACTTCCTGCCTAATATCATCATCCAGGTCACTACCACCGAGAACCCTAAAGTGGACAGCAAGATTCTGGCTTTTGCTCAGAAGCACTACATCGACTTTATGTTCGTCCCCAGTGATGTCAACGACTTATCAGACCACCTGGAGACTGAGTTATTCATGGGTGATATCCCGGTTATGATCGTCGAGCCTACTCGTCTGATCGGTTGGGGACGTATCATCAAGCGACTATTTGATATCGTCGCCAGCTTCTTCGCCATCATCATCTTGTCACCGGTTTTCCTCTTGGTCTTCATCGCCGAAAAGCTAACTGACCACAAGGTTAGCGCCATCTTTCATCAGGTGAGATTAACTAGAGGTGACCAGCTTTTCACTCTCTATAAGTTCCGGACTCAGTATGCCAAGTATGACGGCACCACTCCCGAGCAGGCCTTCAAGCGAATGGGGAAGCCCGAGCTAATCGATAAATATCGGGCTAATGGTGACTTCCTCGATGACGACCCCAGGGTTACCCCGATCGGTCGCTACCTACGTCGTTTTTCTCTAGACGAATTGCCTCAGCTCTTCAATGTGCTGAAGGGTGATATATCATTGGTTGGACCCCGAGCATTGATCCCTCAAGAGCTAAACAGATACGAGCAGAAGCACAAGATCCTCAATGTAAAGTCCGGTATCACCGGATTAGCTCAGATATCCGGTCGACGAGATTTACCTTGGGAGCAACGACGGAAACTGGATATTTATTACGTACAGAATTGGAGCTTCGGGTTGGATATTCAAATCTTATTTAAGACCATCCGGCAAGTTTTTACCAGCCGAGGTGCCGTCTAGTAGCTTAGCGCTTAGCAGCGCTAGCACTAGATAGATATGCAGGGCATTAGGTAGCCCGCTAAAGAAGCACCACTGCGCCAGGTAAGCAACCAAGATAACTAGTGCTAAATAATCTCGTCGCTGAGAGCATAACCTCCCGTATAGCGCCACTAGTCCACCCAATAAAACTAGACCGATCAACCCTCGCTCTAACAGGACTTCGACAAATTCATTTTGGACTATCTCCTTTTGGTACCGACTTCCCGTCTGCCGAGCTAAGACTATCCCGGCCGAGCCCAGTCCGGTGCCAAAAAGTTGCTGACCGAGCTGGTTAGACCGCCAAGCAGCTAGAGCAGTCTTCGTCAGACTTAGTCGCACGTTAGTCGACTCAACAACGTAGCCATGATAAGCCGGCTGTTTATCGTGCTCTTGAGAAATCAACGGTGGGGAAGTCGGCGATTTCCGCTGGTAGGGGAGTCGGATGATTCCCATTGATAGATGATTCAGACTAGTCGATACCGCCTGAGTAAAGCTACTGTCGATCCGTGGGTTAGCACTAGCTAGAGTACCTTGACAGACCAGGCAGACCACTAGAGATAAGGCGACCAACCCTACTACCGCCAGCTGACGACGCCACTTTCTGACTAGCAAGATCATCACTACCAGGCTAGCCAGATAAGCATAGATTGCTCCTCGGGATAGCGTTAACCATAGAGTAGTCAGCATCAGCACTAATAGCAATGGCTGCTTAGCATAGTCATGTTTCCCCCGTAAGGTTAGATAAGTAATGTAGAGAAGTGGCGCTAACAGCAAGCTACCTAAGAACTGCGGTTCGATCGCCAGTAGGTTTGGCCGGATGAAGCCAAACTGTCCCGCCACGCAGCCGGCACACAGCCCGAAGGTATGGCGATTAGTGACAATAAATGTTCCTAAAATTATCTGGATGATCGCCAAGAGACAAGCCGAAGCCGTCGCCCGGATAGCTACTCTCACCAGCTTTGGTAATAGCCGACACAGTAAGCGACGCTCAGCCACTAACGCTAAGAAGACGAGATACAGCATGACATACACAGCAAAAGTCAGTAGACCTCTAGTACGATTATCTGACCAGATTACACATAAACCGGACCAGCCAATAAAGGCACTAGCCGGCCAAACCGGCCTCAATTGCCTCAGTTCCGACCGGTGGTACCAAACCCTCGGCAACCCGACAATTGCCAATATCACAACATAGATCAGCGTCAGTGACAGCTCGTAGTTCATCGTGCCGTCTTCCGCCAAACTGATTCGCGGTAAATAAGAAAACCAGATCATAATTGGCGCCATGAGCCAAAGCCGTTCCAGCAGCGACAGTCGCCGGAACGCCTTCAATTTAGTTAGGATTAGCTTTAATTTACCGGTCACTGCTCTATTATCTGCTTAATATTCTTCCGAAAGTGCTCCGCAGAGAAACGTTCAGCCAATCTAACTACTTGGTCATGCTTAAATTGTGCGACGTTAAATCTTTTTATTCCCTCCGCCAAACTATCAACCGTTTGTTCCGGGAAAAATAGTCCATTCACTCCGTTTCTAATGATGTCAGCCGACCCGCCACGCCGGAATGCCAGTACCGGCAACCCGCTCGCTAATGCCTCGACCGGTACGATGCCGAAAGGCTCCAGGCTGGGGAAAATTAGCCCTTTAGCTGACCGATAATATTTAACTATCTCTCCTACCCCGTCATATTTAGGTAAGAACTTGATCTGTGAGCTATCCCCCGCCAGTTTCACCAGTGAATTATGCTCCGGTCCGCTACCGATCACCAGTAAGTTCTCTCCGGTTTCCAGGCAAGCCCGGATAGCCAAGTCAAATCTCTTCCAGTTCACCTGCCGACCGGCTACGACATAAAAGTCTCCCCCTCTAAATAGCTCTTGGCGGATCTGACGGATATCTTTCACTTTTACCCGCTGACTAGCTAGCTTGATCTGGTCTACTTGGGCCAGAGGAAACAACACTTGACTGGATCTACCATAGTAACGCTTGATCTCATCCGCCACGTAGTGTGAATTAGCCAGCAAAACATCGGGGCGCTGAGCCGCTCGCCAGTCCGAGCGACGCATCGGCTTGACCAGCACTCTTAGTCCAAAACGAGCTAGCCAATTAAGCTTACCGAAGCCAGGGTTAGCGATATATTGATCATACATACCCCAGTAATACTGGGTAGGCGGACCTTGTAGATAGGCAATATGACGAGTACCGCTCGCCACTTTGATACCTTTACATTCAGCATTACAAACTGAGATAACGATATCATAGCCGGTCAGGTGTAAGTGATTAAAATAGTGCGCCCGCAAAGGAGCGATGAACTTACGTAAAGCCCTGGGCAGAATATTTAACCAGCCCGTAATCACTCGTTTGCCTTGAAACTTAGTAGCCAAACGAGGACGATACTGCGAAGTATAGATCGGTGCTTCGGGAAAAATCTTAGTTAGCTCTAAGAGTACTTGTTCCGCCCCACCAATCTCCGTCAACCAATCACAGACTAGAGCGATGCGGGGGTGATTTAACTTTGACATTAGTTTAATTTTATCATTTTTTAACTAAAGTAAATTATCAGCGTATTTACGTAACGGTAGTAGACGTGCTATGATAAACATAAGTAAAAAGAGGAATAATTATGAAAATACGTAAACACTCTAACAGAAAAATAATCGTCATCACATTAGTAGTGCTGGCACTTATAGCGGGTGGCATCACCTATGCGGCAGTTACCCACAACCGGACAGCTAAAAGAGACCAAGCCAAAGAAGCTAAACAGGATAGTCACAAGAAGACTATTAAGACGAGCGATAATCATACAGATAAGACCGTGACTGCCGAAAACGGCAAGACTAATCAGCCACATTCGACTAATCAAGGTACAGGGAAAGCACCGGCTCGCTATGAAGGTGGGAGCACTCAGAGCCAGCCCTCTTTGACCGGTTCAGTCAGTATCGCTACTCCGGTGAACGAGACGATGAGAGTGCGAATCACTATTAACCAGTGGATTGATGATCCTAATGGAAAATGTGAACTAACTCTAACTCGCTCTAATGGGCAGACTTATACCGACCAAGCCAAGCTAATTGCTAATCCGCAGACTTCCAGCTGTTATGGTTGGGACATTCCGGTTAGTAAGCTGGGACAAATTAAAGGTCATTGGACTATTAAAGTGGTAGCCAGCGGTGGTGGCAAGACCGGTACTATTACTGACGAAGTAGACCTATGAAAAATGGTGAACTGAAGATAAGCACCCACAAGTCACGACTGGCGACAGCTGTGGTACTACTAGTGAGTATACTTTGCTGTAGTCTGATGGTATATACGCTATTTCACTCCGGTAAACAGGCTAAAGCTTATCTAGCCGGCTATGATGATAGTAATATCATGACTGACTTCGTCATGAGTAATACTACTACCATGAGTGAGCGGAATATCTGGGACTTTCTCCATAGTAAGAACCCATGCAATGACCGCAACCTAGCTAAGGCGGTCAAGGGATACCACTATAATATCAGGGACGGTCACTTCGTCTGTATGGCAGATGAAATGTTTAGCGGCCAGACGACCTCGCATATTATCTGGCAAGCGGCTCAAGATTATCACATCAATCCTCAAGTTCTGCTGGTTGTACTGGAGAAAGAGCAGCGGCTGATCAGCGATACTTTCCCCAGCAATCTTGAATACAACCACGCCACAGGCTTTAATTGTCCGGACGACGGTAAGGGTTGTCGACCGGAACACGCCGGCTTCATTAATCAAGTTCGCTCAGCGGCAGCTTTCTTCCGTGAGGTACTTAATGGTGGTTGGAGTAACTATCCGGCTTATGAGACGAGTAATATCCTATATCATCCGAATCGTAGTTGCGGCTCGAAGCGAGTTTACGTAGCTAACCGGGCTACTTCCGCTCTTTATCGCTATACCCCCTATGTACCCAACCAGGCAGCACTCCGAGCTAACTGGGGCTACGGTGATGCCTGCAGTGCCTATGGTAACCGCAATTTCTATAACATGTTTACTAATTGGTTTGGCAGTACACGTCAATATGACACTAAGGGAGCTATAAGGGAACGATATAACCAGATAGCTCAGCAACTAGGTCAACCAACTAATGCCGAATATTGTCCTGAGAAAGACACTTGCTGGCAAGATTTTAGGTATGGCGTAATTATCTGGCACGAAGATACTGGCGCCTGGGAATCTAAAGGCGGTATTAGAGAGCGTTGGGCTAGAATGGGTTACCAAGGC
>CAJPSI010000004.1 GCA_905373275.1 Candidatus Saccharibacteria bacterium UBA1103
GCGTACTGCTCAATAATAGCGGCTAATATCTTAGCCTGGCGCTCAGTCATCATAACCGCATTATAAGTAATTAGCACTAGCTAGTCAAGAGTGCCAACAGTAGTCATCACCTCTGAGCTAGGGCGTAACCGGCGAGGAGCTTAGCCCCAAACTCTCGTCACTGATGTTAGCATTATCATAATTACCTAAGCCCTTCAGCTCCTTGCGGTGCTTGCTCATCCGTTGATCAAAGTCAGAAATAGCTGTCTTGTTCAATGCACCCGAACTCTCGAACGGCTGATCATCTCGGCTCTTTTCTACTTTACTTCGCACCTTTTCATACCCGGGTCGACTCATATCCAGCTTGATCGCCCCACTCTTACGATATAAGTCTAAGCTAATAGTCGTCATCACCATTGCCAGTAAGATACACAGGCTGATAAAGCAAGCAAATTGATGTCGGACTAGACGAGATTTAATATTAGCTAATTTATCGAGCATTGATCTGCGCCTTTGCATTTGTATTAAATTCATCTCCGTATAGCTCAACCAATTGATCCAGCCTCTTGATATTACCATTCAGCTTAGCCCGTTCATCTCGCACTTTCACTAATTTGTCATAAAAAGCTATCGGCTCTTCCTGGCATCTCACCCCCACCAGATCGCCCAGCGCATCATCATAGCTATTGTAGTTAGTCCGAAATTCGCCGAGTACACTCTCAAACTCCGAGGTAAGCGAGACTAAGTTAGGTAGCGAAATCTTATTGCTCAGCAACCGAGTATTCATGGCGTAGAATAAATTGAGTAGCTCATTATAGACCCGGCCACGATTAATCCTTAGCGCCGCATCAGCTTTCTCCATCTGATTAAGTACCGACTGCACTGCCCGACAGTTAGCTTTGACCACCTCGCTACTAGGTACAGCTAAAGCAGGCGTAGCCACACAACTCGCTAGCATCGTCAGCGACAGCAAGATTGTCAATGTCTTTTTCATCTATGTCTAGTATAATACGACAAGACCCTAAAAACGAAAATGAGAAAGCTAGGCAGCTCGACCAAACGTTTGTGGGGCTGGCTAATTAGCCTAGCCCTTCTGATCGTAGTCGGCATTCTCGGTTATCAACTCTATCAAACCAGCCAAACACCACCCCCTGCTCCGGCTCCGACCCACCAGTCTGAATCTAACAGCAATCTGGCGATCGACCAACTAACCAAGTTACCAGTCAAAGACGCCGAGACAGGAGATGATTACCAGCGCAGTAATTTTAGTCATGGCTGGGCAAGCTGGCGCAGCTGCAATGTCAGGCAAAAGATTCTCAACCGTGACGTCAAGGACATCAAGCTCGCCCCGAACGGCTGTACGGTCGTCAGTGGCAATCTACTCGACCCGTACACTGGCCGACAAATAGAGCTATCCACCAAAGAAGCAGTCTCTAAGAAAGTCCAAATTGACCACGTCGTCGCCCTAGGCAATGCCTGGCGAACCGGCGCTCGCTACCTCTCCGCCACCGAACGCAAGCAGCTAGCTAATGACGACCTGGAGCTGATCGCCGTCAGTAGCGCCGCTAACCAAGAGAAGTCCGACAGTGACGCCGACCAGTGGCTACCAAGTAACATCGCCTTTCATTGCGCCTACGTCGCTCGTCAGATTGCCGTCAAGCTGAAGTACCGACTATGGGTCACTCCGGCAGAAAGCTCCGCCATGAAGCGGGTGCTGACCGGCTGTCCTACCGAACCATTGCCGGCTAAATAAATAGGCGACCTTAGGGTACGATCAAGGTAGCTCTCATGGTGATGCTGTTAATAGAAGCTTCACCATCACCTTTCTCAGAAGCGAACAGCCCCGCCCTATTACACTGCGAGATTTGCAAGTTGCTTATGCTACAATAAGCTCATGATTACGTTGGTGGGCAAATCAGGTAAGGCAGCTGAACTGCCTGATGTTAGTGCCATGCCCAACCGACTCAATGGCATCGCCATTATCGAATCCATCTCCCGCCCTGAGCTACAGCGCCTCGCTAATAAGTACAATCTATCTTATCGCACCTTGGAAGAGTCGCTTGATATTAATGAGACCCCTAACCTCACCCAACGAGACGGCTACCACTACCTCTACGTCAGTCTGCCCAACGCCCGAGCCAACCAGAAAGTTAACCCTATTACCCGCCCGGTTCTAGTAGTCTACAACAATCACCTGCTGCTGATCATCACCAGTATGCACTTATCGCCGGTTTTACCTCTAACCTCCCTGGTCGGTAATCTCGCTCTGGCTCGTACCGTCCAGTCAGCCTTAGTTTACTTCCTGACCCGGGTGGTAGAATCGTACGACCGCTACATCAAGACCCACTCCAACGCCATTAGTAGTGTCGTCGCCGAGATTCAGACTCGTCGGCTGGAGAACGAGGTCTTCTTAAATCTCATTCTGCTGGAAGACCAGATTAACGATTTCGTCAGTGCCCTTACGCCGTTAGCACCTCTCTTGCAGCGTATTCAGGCCGACAGATCTATCCCCCTGTCCGGCAGCAATAGCGACGATATTACCGACGCCATCCTGGCCACTCAACAGTATATTGGTATTTGTAATTCTAACGCTAGGCGCATTACCAGTATTCGTGATGCCTATAGCACCATGACCAACAACTCGCTCAACTCGATCATGAAGACTCTTACTGTCGCTACTATGCTTATCGCTGTCCCCGATCTGGTCTTTAGCTTTTACGGCATGAATGTTCACGTCCCGATGCAAGAGGTCCGCAATAGCTTCCTGATAGTTACCGCCATCGCCGTCGTTGCCACTATCGTCGTGATCATCTGGGCTAAGAAACGCCATCTGCTCTAGCTCGTGTTACAATAAGCCCATGATCATCACCAGTCCGGCCAAGATGGAACAGTTTGGTCGCCAGTTAGGTGCCGAGCTTAAAGGAGGCGAGGTAATTGAGCTGGTCGGCGACATTGGTGCCGGCAAAACCACTCTGACCAGAGGACTAGCTCAGGGGTTGGGTATCAAAGATAACATCACCTCGCCATCATTCACCATCAATTGTAATTACCGAGGTCGCAATGGACTGACGCTGCATCATTACGATTTTTATCGCCTCAGCGACGCCGGTATTATCGCCGACGAGTTAGCTGAGACCATCTGCGACCATCACGCTATCACAGTGATTGAGTGGGGCGACAGCATCAAGAGCGTCCTACCGACCGAGCATATCACCATTAAGATTAGTCACCGAGCAGACCAAGGACGAGAAGTGGAAATAACAAAGGTAATAGATCGTGCAGAAGCTTAATATCTACGAAGGTGAAACTACTGAATTTAAGAGCTGTTGCAATACGGCCAGAGCGTCCTTGCCGAATGATTTGTGGAAGACAATCAGCGCTTTCGCCAACACGAGGGGCGGAGATATTTACCTGGGAGTGGCTGATGACAGAACAATCATAGGATTAGACAGTAGTCAGCTGGACGCACTACAGAAAGACCTATCCAGTATGATCAGTGGTGACTTATTTAATCGTAAGCCCATCATCAAGATCGAAACAATGGATAGCTACCTCAAGGTGGAAGTTAAAGAGCAAGAATTTTACAATAAGCCAATATATAGCAAGAAAGTTGGTCCTAAGAAAATATATATCCGACAGGGAGCAACAACAGTTCAGGCATCAGAAGACGAGATGAGAAGCTTGTTTGCCGGAGCCAGTGGCGGAGGCGAGAATCAAGAGGTTGCTTGTAATGCATCGGTCATCGATGAGTCAGTTATCGACAACTACATATCTAAAACCGGTCTAAAACGCCTACATCTAGAAAATCTCGAAAGTAAGCTAAAGAAGATCAAGGCCACCCGAGGTAACCGACTGACAATCTTTGGCTTAGTCGCCTTCGGGTCAAAAGAAAGCATAGATCAGGCGCTTAATAATATTTACATCGACTTCAGAAGCTACTCCGGCTTAAATAAAGTCGAAAACCCCAATGAGATATATCGCAACAGGAAAGAGTTCCACGGCAACATACGACATCAGTTTAAGCAGGCTTTCAAATACATAAAAGATCAGCTTCCAACCGAAAATGTAATAAATAGAGACACTGGTCTCCGAGAAAAAAGATATGTCCTGCCAGAAGAAGCATTGCGTGAAGCACTAGCTAATGCATTAGCACACAGAGACTATCTGATCCAGAGTTCATGTGTCAATATTGAGCTATATCCCGACCGCATAGAGATATCAAATCCCGGAGAAAGCCTCGTAGCAATCCAAGATTTAGAACGAGCATCATCAAAGGCACGAAATCCAAATCTAATAGAATTCCTCAGAACATATAAGATTACCGATAAAAGTGCTCGAGGTATATTGACAATCTATCAAGCAACAAGGAATCGAGGACTACTAAAGCCGAAGTTTGAAAACATTTCCAGTTGCTTTAGGGCTACATTATTCTTCTCATCGCCCCATACTAATGAAGACCAGACATGGCTACAGCGAATCAATAATAACTACAGACTGAAAGATACTCAGATTAATGCTCTGATTCACGCCAAACACAATAGAGCTATTTCCAATAGAGAGTATTGCAATATAAACCATATGAACAATAGAAGCGACGACAGAAAAGCCAGGCGTGAGCTACTCGATCTGGTCAATAAGGGGCTACTCAAAAGAATAGGCGCTGGCGCTGGTACAAAGTACCAACTGGCTAATCCGGACAAAGAAATATAGGGTCAACAGGTGGAGTCTAATGCTATCCGGACAAAATCCGGACAAAATCCGGACAAAATCTACAGAGTAATTAAATCCAGCCAGCTTAGATAAGCCACAAAATTGGACAAGCCTAGCCAAGTGATGCTACACTAACCCCAGCGATGAAAATAAAACACCTAAAACTTCATCTCTTTGCTTTATTAATTATCTGTTGCCTGATTGTCTCACTTCTGACCAAAACCGGCTTAGCCAAGGTCATTGATAGCGATCCCATCACAGATCAACGCTGGATTATCAGCGAAATCTATCTAGGGGACAATGATTACAAAGGTGCTTACGTAGAGCTCTATAATAACGACGACCACAACGCCCTCGGCTGGCAAGATTTCGTCGTCAACCTACCCTTTGATTTCGATATGCCGCCCATCGGTGACTTTCATAGCTATAAGCCCCACGCCTACAAGAAGTTGTCTCTCGGCGAAGGCTGGGTCGGTTGGTTAGCCAAAAAATACATCAAGACAATGTATGGCGACAGTATCTTCCAGGAGATTGAAGACGCCCTGGACGAGCAAGATGGCTACTCCTACCAGCGCTGCCAATCAGACTACGGCGACCGCAAACGTCTGCTCTCAAACAAGTTTTATTATGGCAAGAAGACACCCGGTAAAGCCATCAAATGCAGTGACCCATCGGTTACCGCCACCGACCCCAATGACCTGCCGAAAGCCGGTCAGTGCACCAAATTGCACTTAAACGAAATCGGAGCCAATCTAAGCGACAACCAACAATTCGTCGAGCTCGTTAACACCGGTGATGAGACCATTAACTTATCAAATTGCCATCTAGCCACCGGTAAGGTCAAGGACTCAGCTCATCACAAGCTGCCCGACCACGATCTTGACCCGGGTGGACTATATAGTATCAATATCTCCGAGCATCAGATTCCGCCTCTGCCCAAAGCTAGCGGCGTCATCTACCTGATCGATAGCGACGACACAACAGTGGTTAGCTACAAGCGATACAGTAATACCAAGCCGGGGACAAGCCTAGCTCTTGATGAAAATGGCGTCTGGAAAACGACTTTTCGTCCCACTCCGGGCGAAGATAACGTTATTGAAGAAAATAAAGCCTGCCCGACCGGCCAGGTGCGAGATCAGAAAACCGGTAAATGTCGCAAGCCGGACCCTAAACCGGATAATAATGACCAATCACTAAAACCATGCCCCGAGGGCTATGAACGTAACCCCGAAACACACCGTTGTCGCAAGGTACAATCCGACGACGATGATTTACCTGACTGTCCTGATGGCTACGAACGCAACCCTGAGACCAATCGCTGTCGTAAAATTGCGACCGGCGAAGACGAGGAAAATGACAATGGCGGCTCAACGCTGCTGCCATGCCGGGCCGGCTATGTCCGCAACCCCGCCACTAACCGTTGCGTTAAAGTTGCCAGTAGCTCCACCAGCGCCAGCTCCCTAACTCCCTGCAAAGAAGGCTACAAGCGCAATCCTATCACCAATCGCTGTGTCAAGATTGCCGACACCAACAGTGCTGACGCTAAGAATAAACTCACTCCCTGTAAGGATGGCTACGAGCGCAACCCTGAGACCAATCGCTGTGTCAAGAAAAAGGCTGTCAGTGGCGGTACTAATAGTTCCAAAACCGATAACGCTAAGTATCCCGTTAAGACATCAACCGACCAGGCTAAATCAACCAGCACCACCACTCTGATTATCGCCCTGATCGCCACTACGGCCGTTGCTTTGGGCATCCTAGCTTGGCAGTATCGTCAGGAGATTAAGCAAGCCTACGACAAGCTACGTCATCGGGGCACGAAGTAAATGCGAATCATCGGCATTGACCCCGGCACGGGTATCCTGGGCTTCGGAGTGATTGATTGCGAGAATCACCATCATCCGACTATTGTCGATGCCGGGGTGATCGCCACCCCCAGTCACACTAGGCTAAAAGCCCGTCTGCTCGACATCTATAATTCACTAGACGAGATCATAACCGGCACCAAGCCCGATGTGATGTCGATCGAAAAGCTCTTCTTCGCTCGCAATATCACCACCGCCATCAGTGTTGCCGAGGCTAGAGGTGTAGTTATTCTGGTGGCAGCCCAGCACGATCTACCCGTCTTTGAATATACCCCGCTTCAGATTAAGCAGACACTAACCGGCTACGGGCGGGCCGACAAGCGGCAAATTCAGCAGATGGTCAAGCTCCACCTCAAGATTCCCCACGTTATCAAGCCCGACGACGCCGCCGACGCCTTAGCTGCCGCCATTACTCACCGCCTCATGACTAGAGACGGTCTAACTCAGGAAAAAGATCTACAGCTGTAGTAGAATAAGATCATGATCGCCTACATTAATGGGGAAGTTATCGAAAAGACCGCCGGCACGGTGGTGATTGATGTGATGGGAGTAGGTTATGAAATATTTACCACCGCCATTGATATCGATAGTGCCAGAGTAGGCGAGAAGCGCAAGTTTTATACTTTTCACTCCGTCAAAGAGAACTCCGAGGAACTCTATGGTTTTTCTTCACTCGCCGGCAAAAGGCTATTTGAGCTCTTGATTACTGTGCAGGGAGTCGGACCCAAAGCTGCCCTGGCTATCCTGGGGCTAGGCGAGGTCGAGGCAGTTCGCAATGCTATCGCCACTACCGATATCAGCTTCATCGCCGGGGCAAGCGGGGTCGGCAAGAAGTCAGCCGAGCGGATCGCCGTCAGTCTGCGAGACAAAGTCGGTCAGCCCAGCTGTCTCACCTCCGACCGACCGACCGGCAGTCTCATCAGCCCAAATGATGATGAGGCTCTGGACGCCCTAATCGCCCTCGGCTTCAATCTAGTTGATGCTACTCGTTTTCTGAGTGACGTACCGGTCGATCTGCCGACTAATGAACGGGTTCGCCTAGCCTTAAAGAAGCGTTCATAAGTATAGATGTTAAAATAGGCTATATGGGAATCCAACGTTTGGTCGAGCCTACCGCTCCGGCACTTGAGCAGCCGGGGGGCAGTGAAGAAGTCCAGCTGGAGCTGTCACTCCGCCCCCAGACCTTCGCTGACTATATCGGTCAAGATAGGATGAAGCGTAATCTCCGACTCGCTATTGAGGCAGCTAAAAAAAGAGGCGAGCCGGTCGATCATATCTTGCTATATGGTCCGCCCGGATTAGGTAAGACCACTATGGCAGGTGTCATCGCCAATGAGATGGGAGCAGGGCTACGCATTACCGCCGGTCCGGCTATCGAACGAGCCGGCGATCTGGCCAGCATCCTGACTAATCTCCAAGATGGTGACGTCCTCTTTATCGATGAAATCCACCGCCTATCTCGGGCAGTTGAGGAGGTGCTCTACTCAGCCATGGAGGACTTCAAGCTTGATATCGTCATCGGCAAAGGACCGGCCGCCCGCTCAGTTCGGCTAGATCTACCCCACTTCACCGTCATTGGCGCCACTACCAGGACCGGTAGCCTAGCGGCTCCCCTGAGAGATCGCTTTGGACATCTGTTTCATCTAGAGTTTTATAGTCATCAAGATATTGAGCAGATCATCCGGCGCAGCGCTCATATTCTCAAGACCGAGATCAATGACGACGCTAGCTCGGCCTTAGCTCAGCGCAGCCGTCAGACACCCCGCATCGCCAACCGTCTCCTCAAGCGAGTCCGTGATTACGCTGACATTAACGGCGACGGCATCATTGACACCGGTAGCGCCACGGCTGCCCTGGAGATGCTTGAGATTGACGAGCTAGGGCTCGACCCGGCCGATCGTCATATGCTCAGGGTAATGTGGCAAAATTATCGTGACCGCCCGGTTGGGCTCAATACGATCGCCGCCATCACCGGCGACGAGGCCAGTACTATTGAGGACTTTTACGAACCATACCTACTCCAGATTGGCTTCATCGAGCGGACCCCAAGGGGGCGAATAGTTACCGGGAAGGCAATTGACCACCTAGCTAAAACTACCAGTCTAGACTCAGCCAACTAAAAATGCCTACGGTCTCTCCGGTAGGCATTTCGTTAGTTACATCAGGCTAACGGCTTCAGCTGGAAGCTACTTTGTATAATAGCATAAGCTTGACGGACTGTCAATGCTATTACCTAGTCTAAATACCACCTAGGCTTTGGTCTGAGTAATCTCAGCCTTTAATGTCTGACGATCTACCATTCGACCGGCTTCATCGACGGTGTAGACCAAGATTGTGCCAAAAACCATTTCAAATTTAGCAATGTCGGCATCGCTAATGTTCTCAATGTATTTCACCAGCGCTCTGATCGAATTGCCATGTGCCACCAGCATGATATTCTCGCCCCTAAGTAGCTTGGGCAGCAGTTCGGTCTGATACCACGGTAAAACTCTGTCGTAAACCATGTGCAAGGTCTCGCCTCCCGGGATCGGCTCGTCATAATTGCGTCTAATGGCGTTAAACTTATCATCGCCGACTTTAGCTTTCACCTCCCACTTATTTAGCCCGGTATAGTCGCCATAATCACGCTCATTGAGGGCTTCAACTTGCTTGTAAGGTAGTTCGGGCTGCCCCTGCGTAGCGACAACGTTTTGAAATGTTTCCACCGTCCGCTTGAGCCGGCTAGTATATGCTTCATCAAAATGAATACTCCGCAGTAACTCGCCCATCTTGCGAGCATCAGCCGCCCCCTTCGGCGTGATGCCCACGTCCGTCCAGCCGGTCCAACGACCCTGCAAGTTCCACTCACTCTCACCGTGACGAATCAAAACTAACTTTCCTGACATTTACCCCTCCTTTGCCTCATTATGATACATCATCCCATTGCTCCCGTAGCGGAAAGCGATGTCCGGCAATCTCGACGACCGACTCACCAGTCGCTCCCTGTTTAACCAGCTCAGCGACGATATTCAGCTTAGCCAAGATGTCTCTCAAGCGATTGATGCTAAACTCGCTAGCAAAGTCCGTCCGCTCGGCGAAACGCTCAATCTTTTCACCGGTCACCAAGTAGCTTCCGTCATCCCTTCGGCTAACCCACCAGCTAGTCGCCTGTTGTCGGCTATCCAGCTTAATCTCGACTCTGCTTGATACATCAGCTTTGTCAATTGGTGTCTGCTTAGCCTTCTGCTGTTCGACTATTTCAGCTAAATGACGCAGTAGCTCCAAAATTCCCAAATGGGCCGGGGCAGATATGGGGTAGATCGGACTTTTGGTCACCCGGCGCAAGTGCTCCAGCTGCTGCTTCACCGTAGATTCAGGTACTGTGTCTATCTTGGTCAGAGCTATCACCTCGGGCTTGGTCACTAGCGCTGTTGAATGTTGAGCCAGTTCCCGCCGAATCACCCGGTAACTCTCTACTACATCTTCCGTCATAGCATCAATCATGTGGAGGATAACTGAAGTCCGTTCAATATGACGCAAGAATTCCAGCCCTAGCCCCTTGCCCCGGCTGGCTCCTTCGATAATACCCGGGATATCTGCTATCAGTAGAGACCGCCCATCAATATCCGCCACACCTAGATTAGGAGTCAGTGTGGTAAAGGCGTAATTAGCTATCTCCGGTCGAGCGTTAGATACCACCGATAGAAAAGTTGACTTACCTGCATTAGGAAATCCAACCAGGCCGACATCTGCTACCAGTTTGAGTTCCAGCTTAGCCGGGAAACTATCACCCTTTTCGCCTACCTCAGCTACTCGAGGCGTTTGACGGGTCGACGACTTGAAATGGGCGTTGCCGAAGCCGCCCGCTCCGCCAAATGCTACCACCCGGCGTTGGCCGCCAGTCGTTAGTTCCGCCACTAAGTGCCCATCACGATAAACCGCCGTGCCCACCGGCACTTTAACCAGCTTGTCTACCCCATCAGCGCCATGCTTTCTCCGCTTACCACCCGCCTCGCCATCGCCCGCTCTCAGCTCGGGCTTGAAGCGAAAGCTGGCCAGAGTGTTGACGTTATTATCTGCTACGAAAATAACGTCACCACCCTTACCACCATCGCCGCCGTCCGGACCGCCTTTATCAACATATTTTTCGTGGCGAAAGCTAACCACACCTCGCCCACCCTTACCGGCCACGATCATCACCTCTGCCGTATCTGCAAACATACTTCCATTCTACCACCGTCTTGGTTATTACCTGTATTGCTGGATTGGCAGATTTTAACCATAGAAGCCGAGAAATCATCACGGCAGACAGGTTAACTAAAGCTAGACGCTATCAGGCCAATCAGCAGTTCAGAGTACTATCAACTGACGAGAAAATTAGCAATAATAACACATGGCTGACTAAGTATGTCATTAGGAAGCTGAAACAGGATTGGAGCCCTGAGATTCGCCGACAGTGTCTCTAAGATATTCAGAGAACAAATAGTGCCAAGTAGGCAAAAGCAAATCGTCTCTATCCTTGATAAATTTGAAAAACTTACCATCGATATTTCTATTGGCTTGCCAGCAGAAATTGAAGCCCGCCGCAAGCAGTATGAATATTACCGTAACAAGTTGTTAACTTTTTTGTAAGTCACCTGTATGACGTATATTGACAAAAACACGCTATACAGGTAGAATGAGGTCATGCGAATTTATTATTCAAATTCTGATTACCTAGCGTATTTTGATGGTTTTTTAAGTAGACTTGATTTGTCAAACCCATCTAAATTAACAATAGATACGCACCCAAAATGGATAAATGTGCATCCAGCTATTTTAACGCTTACAGCATCACTGGCGCTGAAGGTTGGAAAAAACAATGTGGCGCTACCGAATCTAACGGCATCATCGGGGTCGTATCTTGACAGTATGGGGCTATTTAAATTTACGGCACAGAAGTCGCCTTATTCTATAAAAAGAAAAGACCCCTCTGGGCGTTTCATTCCGTTAACAATAATCAAAAATCCCAATGAGCAATCTAAGTTTATATCAGATATAGTTCCCTTATTACATCTTCCGCCCGAAAAGGCAGATGTTATTAAATATATAGTGGGCGAGCTAATCAGGAATGTGCTAGAACATGCTGCCAGCGACACTGGCGCGATTGTAGCAGCACAATACTATAAAAAATCAAATACGATTCGGATTGGTATTTGTGATAATGGTATTGGAATTCGACGTAGTTTAAGTAAGTTTTGGCCTAGTCATTCAGAAAGCGATATAGATGCTATAAAATGGTCATTATTGCCTGGTGTATCTGGCACTACTACACATACTGGTGGTACGGGGGATAATGCTGGAGCGGGGTTGTTTTTTGTAAAGTCTATTGCAAAGGTTGCTAGAAATTATTTTATGATTTATAGCGGTTCGGGGATATATAAACTATTATTGCGTGATAAACGTTCAGAGAATCCTCGGTTAACTATCAATCCAGAAGATGATCGTCATTCTGAAAAAAATAATGCTCCGTTTTTAGATGGCACGCTCGTGGCAATTGACTTAACTCTCGACAATGATTTGGAGGGATTTAACAATTTGCTGAGCAAAATTCGAGATAGGTACAGTGAGGCTATTCGACTTAGAAAGAAGCGTAACTACAGAAGGTTCAAGTTCTTATGATAATCCATATGACCGAGAGGGTGGGTGTATACGGCGAGAATAAAGATATAGCAAGAGATATTCGCATAAGTGTTATACTGCCTAGTTTAGAAAAAAATGAATCAATAATTATTGATTTTAGAGGCGTAACTGGTGTTACCCAGTCGTTTATCCATGCGTTATTGGCCGATCCTATTCGTAAGTACCCAGACGCAATATTTGATTTAATAATGTTCAAAAACTGTTCCGAGTCTGTGCAAATTATTATCGAAACAGTAGAGGAATACATACAAGAAAGTCTGAGCGACGATTGAAGTGGGTAATAAATATAACATAATTTCAGAAAATAGTTGTCTATTAACACGGAACTTGCTATTTGAGAAAATGTTTAGTATATTATGCTTATAGTTAGAAACTGTTGATAAAAATAAAAACATGGAGGCAAGAATGAACAAACAAAGCGCTGTCTGCTATCGACTAACCAAGCTTGGTCGTAGCCTGGCATACGCACTGGGAGTAGTGATTCTATCGTTAGCAGCAATAATCAGTTCCGGCACTCCGGTCATCGCCGCCCCAAACGACAGCAGCTACGACCAAGTCATCCAGATCATGCATCTGGGCATCCCCGAGTACGCCTATAAAGGTGAACGGATGAAGGATAGCGCCTATGCAGGCACGGTCATCGCTCTGACCCAGACCGGTAAAGTCTACGCCTGGGGCAACAACATGTACGGCAAGGTCGGCATCGGCGCTGAGTGCACCATTGTTGAGCAGGGTAGCGTCAAAATTACCGCCGAGAAGAAGCCGCCCTGTTACTACGACAAGCCACAAGATCTGACCAAGTATTTCGGAGGCGAAAAAGTGGTCAAACTCTCCAGCTACGAAGGCTATGTTGCCGTCGCTATCACCGAGTCGGGCAAGCTATACTACTGGGGCTGGCGATACGATTGGAAGAAGGACGAGCAGCACAACACCCCTCACCTTGACCCAAGTATGTCAGGCATTCATACCACCGGTATGACTACCGGCTGGCCAAGCATTGCCTGGGACGATAGAGTGGTCTACGACATGCATAACAACGGTAGACCAAAGGATGGCTTGCGTTCGCCCCAGTCATATTCATACAGCTCCAATTCACTACCGAGTGATGTAACCATTAGAGAAGCTGATTTTACTACCAAGTCAGGCAACAGCCAAAACTATGGCGCCTGGGCTCTTACTTCTAAGAATAAGCTCCTGATGATACGCCACGATGGGACGACCTACGAAGCGACTAACGAGACCGTCGCTAAACACGGCGGTATCAAGCACATTGGTTTTAACTACGCTATCGATAACCAGGGCAAGATGTGGGCATATTACTACGGCAAGACACCGGCTGCTCTGGAAGACATATCGGCCAATATGATCGGCACTATACCGGCTATGCGTGACATCGTCGGTACTAAGGAGATGGTACTACGCAGTACAGATGGTCGTTTCTACACCATCAACCTCGGCTTCATGGATAAGGATGGCAATACCTACGGTAAGAAGAAGTACGAGCCAAATGACGTCACTACCGCTGTTAACAAGAAAAAGGTTCGGCTCTTTAGCGGTAATATCACTGTTCCCGCCTACTTCTATGTCGGTAAAGTTCCCTCGCTCTATGATTACTCTTATGTCCTTGAGGGCAGCTCCAGTACAGTCTGCACCGCCCTCAGTGGCGCCGCTGAGACCACGGTTTCGACCGGTGGAATACACAGTGGCGTAGGCTTTGAGACCACTCAGCCTGTCGACGGCACTTATCCGGCTACCTGCGTCGATGTACCACAGGCAACGCCACCCAAGCCGGATCCCAAGCCCGACCCTAAGCCTGACCCAAATCCCAATCCGAATCCGAAGCCTAATCCCGGTGGCAATAACGGTCAGACCGGTCCGACCCAGCCCAACCAGAATCAGGGAGCTACCCACAATAATAGCGCAGCCAATGGCAACCAAGTCGGACCCGGTGTCCCCGCCGCCAATTTACCCACCCGGTTCGGCAACGGTCGCACCGGTACCTCCGGCACGGCAAGAACACCTAGCGCACCTAACACCGGTGCGGAGCAGACTAGCCAAGCGCCGGGGACAACGGTAGATGACAATGTCATTCAGATATTACACCTGGGTAACGCCGATTCGTATACCATCTTTGTCAATAATGAAGAAGAGAGCAAAAATGCCAAACGTCATGAAGACGATAGTCTATACGCAGGCACAGTGCTTGCTCTGACTCAGAGTGGCAGGGTCTACGCCTGGGGTAATAATGTCATGGGGTCAGTCGGTGTAGGCACTAAGTGCCAAATCAAAGGAACACATAGGCTCAATTATTATGTTATCAAACGCCCACCCTGTTACTACGATCAGCCACAAGATCTTACCGGGTACTTTAACGGCGATAAGATCATTAAGCTAACTACCTATGGAGACGATTCTGCTAATATCGTTACCGCTATCTCCGAGTCGGGCAAAGTTTATTACTGGGGCTGGGAGAGTGACTGGAAAGAGAGTTGGCGACACAATACTCCAACTCCGGATAAAAGCTTATCAGGTACCCACATCCTCGGTATCGGTAGTGGTGTCTCCTCTAGAGGTGGTTTCGCCTATAGTCAAAATACCGTTTACGGCTTATCTAGAGGAAATATAGAGCCGGGCGTCCCCAGACCGGATCTGACTAACGGCCTCTTTCCCGACGCCAGTAAAAAGTATGACCTAAGCTCCGCTCTAGGAGACACCTCGATTAGAGAGATTGCCTACAACAACAGCCCCGCCTACGATAATAAGAACAAAGGAATCTGGTTCCTCACTTCTAAAAACAAACTCTATCAGCGTACTAGCAATGGTGGGTCAATCGTCGAAGCAAAGACAGACGAATTGACCAAGCGGGGTGGAGTGAAGCAAATAAGCAGTATTTATGCCCTAGATAACCAAGGCAAATTATGGCTATACTGGCGAAGTAAAGATAGCCAGCCTGCCACTATCTACGAGGCTACGCCGTATCTAGTCGGTTCGTTACCCCAGCTACGGGATTTCATCGGCAACATCTATGGAGACAGAAAATCATTGACCGCCAGAGGAGTCGATAACCATATCTACGCTCTGTCCGACCGCTTATTTGACGACCAGGGCAAACCATACCCCGATGTTTCTTACCCGGACTTCAAGCTCGTACCGACCGACGTTACCGGTCTGCTAAGCAAGGAGGAGATAGCACTGCTTGACGGACAGATCGTAATACCCGAGAAAATGACTCATCTTCCTAACCTATTCAATTACTCTTTTGTCACCAAAGGAAAGCCCAGGGAGGTCTGTACCGTGGTCAGCGGCGTGGCCGCACGTCGACCCGGCCTAGGTGAGCTATTCTCCGTACCGAATAAACAGACCAAGCAATCTCGAGCCAAAGGGACACTTCAGCCGGTCGACGGCACTTACCCAGCTACCTGTGTCTCGCTCACACCACCAAAAACACCCGACCCTGACCCGGTCAAGCCGCCCGTCACCCCGACTAAGCCGCCTACACCCGGTGTACCTGGTATGCCCAAGCTACCCGGTGTACCCAACACCAGCTTATAGTCTGTAGCACCGGCAAGTGTGATCGTCACATCTTGATCTTTGGCTGTGCCATAATAGAGATATGAATCAAGCTCTGGCTGACAAGCTCAAGACCCTACCCGCTTCACCCGGTGTTTACTTTCATAAGGATCAGTCGGGTGAAGTAATCTACGTGGGTAAAGCCGCCGTACTCAAAAACCGAGTCCGTCAGTACTTTAACAGTAGCCCCAAAGATTTGAAGACCACCAAGCTGGTCCAGCATATCGCCATGACAGACTGGATTGAGACCGACTCCGAGATCGACGCTCTCTTTCTCGAGAACGAGATGATCAAGCGCTACCTGCCAAAATACAATATCCTGCTACGTGATGATAAAAATAACTCCTACGTACGTATCGATTTTCATGATGAATATCCCCTAGTCACCACCACTCGGGCACCGGCCGATGACGGCGCAGACTACATCGGCCCCTTCTACGGCGGTGCACCACTCAGAAAAGCACTACGTTATCTGCGCAAGACCTTTCCCTATCTGACTAAGCCCGGCGACCGTCAATCCGCTCTACTAAAACAGCTGGGGTTAGTGCCAAGCGGTAGCAGTACCGATTATCGAGCCGATCTGCATCAGCTGGTACGCTACCTCAAAGGCGGGCGGGTCAAACTGCAACGAGAGATAACCGGGGAGATGAAGCAAGCTAGCGATCGGCAAGATTACGAAACTGCCCTCAGGCTACGCAATAAACTAACCAGCCTAAATGAACTGCGTCGACAAATCATCTTCGGACGAGATGAGTTTATGGATATTAGCAAAGACAAGGCGCTAATGGAGGCTAAGCAACTATTTCAGCTGGCAGACATCCCTCGTCGCCTGGAATGCTACGACATCTCCCACCAGAGCGGTCAGAACGTAGTTGGAGCAATGGTAGTCGCCACCAACGGGGTGGCCGACAAGCGAGAATATCGCAAGTTTCAGATTCACCGGCACCGCAATGATGACTTTGCCGCTATGGCCGAGGTAATGAAGCGACGCTTCTCACCTCGCCATCTGAGTTGGGGGATGCCCGATCTGATCATCGTCGACGGTGGCGAACCTCAACTCAGAGCCGTACACCGGCTAGTACTCAATATCCCCCTAGTTGGCTTAGCTAAGCGCAATGACGAGCTGATCGTCAGTAAGCACTATAGCCATATCCGACCCGAAGGTATTCAGCACCTCCTAGCTAACCCCGAGCCGGGCATGCTGGTCACCGACCGGGGCGACTACTACAGCCTAAACTTTCACCTGGGAGCGCATCATTCCGCTGGTCATTCTTTCACCATGCTAGGTGAGACGACCGTCAATCGTTACACCGATCTGCTAAAGCTCCTCCAGCGGCTACGCAACGAATCACATCGCTTCGCCATTTCTTATCACCGTAGCCTTAAGACTAGAGGTCAAACCGGCAATCTACTGGAAAGCATCCCCGGCATTGGCCCCGCCACCAGACGCAAGCTACTCCGACACTTCGGCTCGGTTCAGCAGGTCAGACAAAGCGAGGAAGCCGAGCTGACCCGGGTAGTCGGGGCTAAGCTGGCTCGCCGGATTAAGTCCCGGCTGTGATATAATGACCCCGTGGAGAGAACATTATCCTTTACTATTCGGTGGTTTGTCTGTGCGCTAGGTCTATGGGTAGCCGTACAACTATTCGGCTACGATACATTAAACTCAATACCGATGTCTGTCGCAACCTTCCTGCTGGCCGGTCTGGTCTTCTCAGCGATTAACGCCATCGTAAAGCCGGTGGTTACCGCCCTGTCCCTGCCCTTTGTCCTAGTAACCATGGGGCTATTCACCCTGGTTATTAACGGACTGATGATCTGGCTGACTATCGCCATGCTGCCCAATATTCACATGAGCTTTGGTTGGGCTATAGTTAGCAGCCTGATCCTCAGTCTGCTAAACTACTTACTGAATAACCTAACGCCGATTGAATTAAATCAGGAGAAAGTATGAAATTAAGCGAGATATTAAACATTGTCATAGTAGCTAGCGCCAGTCTCACCGCCCTGTGCATCTTATTGCAAGCGCGCGGTGCCTCACTCGGGGCAGGTTTTGGTGCCAGCGGCGAACTGTTCACTACCAGGCGAGGACTGGAAAAGAACCTATATGACACCACGATCATCCTGGCGGTTGTCTTTGTGGTTAGCCTGCTCGGCAGCATGATGGTCTAGGAGCTTCATCTTGATAACTAAGAGCTCAGCCGGTAGTAAGTGGGTCAAACAGGCCCGGCGACAAGTCGATCGAGCCACCGGCTCGGTTGCTAGACATACCGGTCACTTCATCACCGGTAGGTTAGACCATATCCGAGCGGTCCGCCGAGATGTAGTCCTGTGGCTTTGCCTAATCTTACTCTTAATCTGTTGCTGTTTCGCCCAGGCCATCCGGATAAATAGCCGAACCATGGTAAAAGCGGCTGCTCCCGGCGGTAACTATGTGGAAGGAGTGGTGGACAAGCTAACCACTATCAGCCCTCTCTATGCGAATACCGACACCGAGAAAGCAGCTAGTCAGCTGGTTTATCCGGGGCTGCTATCCTATGATAGCGCCAACAAGCTCCATGGACAGCTAGCTCACTCATGGCAGCACGATGACAGTGGTAAAGTCTGGACAGTCAAGCTAAGGTCGGATCTTAAATGGGCTGACGGTCAAGCCTTGACTGCTTCAGACGTGGTACACACTTTAGCGCTAATGAAAAAGCCTGAGATCAATAGCGCCATTAGCAGTAGCTGGCAGACCATCACCGCCACCGCCAAAGATACCACGACAGTGGAGTTCACTCTACCGGCTCCACTGATGTCATTCGACTCTGCTTTGACTTTCGGAGTTTTACCCAAGCATATCCTGGAGGGTAAATCAGCCATAGAGATAGCCGATCTCTCCAATAAGCAGCCGGCTAAGCTTGTCGGTGCCGGACCTTTTAGCTTCGCCGGCACCGAGAAGTCGGGCGACTCATCCACCTGGCGCTTCCAGCCTAACCCGAATTATTACGGCAGCCCGCCCAAGCTGAACACCTTCACCATCAGAACATATAGCGACAATAGCTCCCTCATCAAAGGACTGATCAGTAGCGAGGTTAACGCTATCAGCGGAGTTAAGATTGACAGCCTACCCCAGCTAAAGCACAACTTCAAGCTAATTCAGCTGAAGACTGCTGATGGAGTCTTCGCCATTTTTAACAACGAAGCCGACCTGACCGGCGACCCCGTCGTCCGACGAGCTCTACGTCTGGGGCTGGACCGCAGCGCCATCCGAAGACAGGTTCTCAGCGGTAGTGACAACAGGCTCCACGAGCCGACTGCGCTGGAGACACCGATTGCCACCGGCGTATACGATCAAGTCGATCAGCTGAAGCAACCGGACTACAATTTAGAGGAAGCTAAGAAGATGCTGGACGGCGCCGGATGGGTTCAGCCTCAGGGTAGCGACTATCGCCAAAAGTCCGGTGCCCAGCTTAATCTCAATATCATCACCATCGCCGACACTAACTATCAGAACGTCGCTCGCCTAATCGCTCAACAGTGGAAGAAGCTCGGGGTTAACGCTCAAGTTAGAGCCATTCCACCTAGCGGAGCACAGCAAAATTACCTAGCGCCTCGCAATTACGACGTACTTGTCTACCAGATTCACCTCGGCGCCGACCCCGATATGTTTGCCTACTGGTCATCGACTCAGACTCAGGCGTCAGGACTCAACCTAGCTAATTACCGCTCTCGACGAGCTGAGATCGCTCTATCGGCAGGACGTAGCAATACTAACCCAGAGGCTCGTCAAGCTCGTTATGTCGCCTTTGTCCATCAGTGGCTCAAGGACTGTCCCGCCATCGCCCTCTACCAGCCTAGCCTGATCTACGCCACCGAGCCTAGCGTCCGAATGCTCAACTCAGGGGAAGCCCTGATCGACGCCGGCAACCGCTACCAAGCGACCGGCAACTGGACCAGCGCCACCAGAATGGTTATGACCACACCGTAACTAGCCCGGCGTCCGACGGTAATATGCTAGAATAGCCTTATGAACGATAACCCACCTGTCCCTTCCGATCCCAACCACCTTACACCGGCCGAGCAAGCCGACCACGACCGTAGCGTCCATGATTACCCTGATATTCAGTTTTCGCCGACAGAATATGTTGTGATTGATGTTGAGCGCTCTTTCTGGGGTATTGTCCGGATCTGGCTGTTCGCTCTGGCGGTCTTTCTGACTATGGCGATCGTGACCATCTTGATTGATCGCACTTCGCCGATCAAGATCGACTTCACCACAGAAGCATCGCTATTCGTCGGAACCATCGTCCTGACCTTGCTCTGTGGCATTGTCGGTACTCAGGTTTACCGCCAAAATACCTTTATCGTCACTAACGAACGGATCTTCGCTTGCATCCAGTACACCCCTTTTTCGCAACGTAATCAGAATGTCGAGATCGAGCATATCGAGGACTGTAGCTACGCCCAGACTAACCCGATCCAGACTATCCTCAACTACGGCTCTATTAGGCTAAGTACCATCGGCGACGAGCAGACTTATGTCTTCACTTTCGTTGACCGCCCCAAGGAGCAGTTCCGCATCGTCAACCACGTCGTCCAGCAGGTTGATGAAGGGCAGACTACTAAATACCGCGGTCCGACCGACCAATCCAACCCACCGTCATCAAGCTAGCCGGCTAGAGCTAGCTATTTCTTGTGGCTTGACTTAGTATAGTCCGCCTCAGCCTCCAGCTTGGCGGTCAGAGTGAAGTTCTTGCACTTGCCATCACTGTCGCAGTCGGTGGCACTATAGCGATATTCACATTTACCATTAGTCTTTTGCTCACCCTGGATATTGGTATAGACACATTTATCGCCATTCAGAGTATAGCCGGACGGATCTGTAAATAATGTCGGGTCAATCATCGGTAGCTGTTCTCGGCTAATCCGGAGCGGATAATTGCCGTGTTCACGATGATAACCCTCCCTTAGGGCGTAGTACATGGCATTGATAGCAGTCTTGCGCTGTTGATCTCGGCTTGCCTTCTCCAGGCTACTACGCTGCAAGATGAAAAATGTCGCCAAGGTCGTCAGGATGATTATCACCACTACAACTTCGACAACGGTAAATCCCTTTTCTCTTTTCATTGCTTCTATTCTATCATCTATTTTGACCAAATAGAAAATCCAGCCACTGGTCAAAGTTCGACTTGGTCGCCACGGCGCTACCGGATCGTTTAGTCTTGCTAGCATGCGAAACACGAGGCAAGACAACCAAATGCTCACCCGGCAGAGCCTTACCCAGTAGCGACCGAGCAGATAGCTCCATGTACTCATCTGTCCGGTAATAGAGCTGTTCCAGACGCAGGTTTTGATTCTCCAGCTCAAGCATCTGGCTATCCAGCTTGGCATTATCAACCTGACGTTGTAGCTTGTAATTATTATTTAGCACCTGGATAACCATCGCCATCCAGACCGCCACAGCAACAATAACGACCATTAGCACCAATCGACTAACAGTCCAGAAATGCACAAACTTTCGCCCTAATCTATCAAGCACAACCACATTATAGCATCACCGCTATGCTATAATTAGCTCTAAGTCGGGGCATAGCTCAGTGGTCAGAGCAGTCGGCTCATAACCGATTGGTCGCTGGTTCAAACCCAGCTGCCCCGACCAAGCTTACGATACAAAAATACCCCACTTTAGCTGGGGTATCTTATGTTAATTATCCTAGCGGATATTAAGGGGTTATTTCTTCTTCTTTAGAGTAGGAAAGCCGTTACGAGGATTCTCGACCACATAGTAATCAGCGGGAACAGCATCAATCGGAGTCTCTTTGCCGCTACGACCACCAATGTTCTTAGCGAAGAAATGAATCGTTTGCTCTCGATTACCCTTGATGATCACTCTCTTTTCATGTAGATAGAATGTCACTCCTCTTGAATTGACATATTCATAAGCTGCCATTGATATCCTCCTTCTTAACTTACATCTCCAGAGTATATTATCCGGCTACTACTGTCAACTACTGTTAGCTAAGGTCGATCGCCGCAAGCGCTGACGTATCGCTCCGACGATCATCGAGACCAGCTTGATGATCAGGATGATCGCATTGACGATCAGCAACACTAAGGTTATACCGGCGAAATCAGGACTCCATCTCGCCGGAGCGTACTCTACATAGTACAGATCAGGGTCGGGCATCGTCGCTCCCGCCAGCTCGGTGGTTTGACGAATGCCAACCCTGTTAGCCACACAGCCGGCCCACGACTGATAACCGTAGCTGGTTAGCTGCGACCGACAGGCATTTGCCGCCAGGTTATAGCCCGAGCTATCAACTTCGGCCGGCTTAGCCTCCTCCAAAGCTTTCTGAGCAGCTTGATTATATAACGTCTGTAGAGCAACCCGCCCCGTAGTCGTATTCATATGGCCGGCCACATAGCGCTGTAGTTTACGAGCCGCCTGATTAACCACCTCAACCTTGCCGGATTTATCTGCTTGCGCCAGCTCATCCCGCAGCTTAACCATATTGAGATTATTCTGACGCAGGAAAAAGGCGCTAGCCACCGCCAGACCCGCCAGGCTAATCACCAGCAAAAGCCAGATCACCCAGTGTTCGGATCGCCTGATAACCATTACTCCGCCTGATATTTTCACTAGTAAAATTATACCATAAGCCTGATCACCGCCAGACTATCGACCGGGCGGAAAGATTTGATATCACTAAGGCCGGTCTCCCGCCATTCATCTACTGCTCGTCGGACACCGGGTAAGCCGGCGTTATCGTAGTCGTCGACCACCAGCGTAGCACCGGGAGCTAGCCGACCCCGACAAACTCTGAAGCTATCCCTGATGCTGTCGTAGTAGTCGCCATCAAAGTAAGCAAAGCAAATCCGCTCCGGCAGATCGTCACCGCTTAGCTGACTAAACCAAGCTTTCTTGACCGTCGGGCGGGGTAAATTAGCATGAGTGAAAGCCTTTAATACTTCTGACTTGCTCGCCTTAAGTACTCCCGGCCGAAAGTCGTCGCCCAGGGCCGACCGGTCGTACTCGGTCTTGCTTGGTAATCCGGCGAATGAATCGTACAAGTAAAGTTGCTTAGTCGGTGCCAGCTCAACCATCAGCTGAGCCATCATTAAGCTTGTCGCACCCCGATAGCAACCCAGCTCCACTACTGCGCCGGCTACTTGCCGACCCAGCACCCGAGCTAGTTCACCCAGGATAATCGCCAGTTCGCTCCGACTGACCTGATCTGACTTGGCCCGTTTGGCTCGCCCCAAGACCGCCTGAACCACCTTATCATATGGCAGCCGCTGATTATCCACAGACATGCTAAAATTATAGCAATGAATCAAACTAAAATAGTACTTAAAAAGATCGAGACCGGCTCGCAGTATGACCGCAAGACGGTACTTGCCCTGATCATTTCCGTCCGGATGGTCTACCGCAATCAATATACAGACTATCTAGCAAGCTATAGTCATGACCGCCTGATTCAGCCTGCACCGGCTCGCAATTTACGCCCCTCCGCCCACGGCGTATACGCCACCGTCGCCCGACGCCGGATATTAGTCGGCGAGCTTGATTTTCTGAGGCAGAGTAAGATCAAGGGGTTGCCGAGTGATACCCAAGCTCAGCCGGCCCTAGGTGTCGCAGTGAACGGTCGACTGGCCGGAGTCGTCTATTTCGACCATCAATCGGTCCGCCGGACCAGCCCGCATAAGCTCAAGCTAATCATCGTGATCATACTGGCAATGGCACTCATCGCTCTAAGCTATTTCGCCTCCAGACAGCCCTAGCTAGCGACTAGCCAGCTGATATAGCTGATCAATAGCGCTATCGAAAGTATGTTTAATCGTCCCGCCGGCATCAACATCAAGCGCCAGTCCTAGCTGATGGTATTTTTGAATCACCGGGACGGTCTTTTCGGCATACTCATCCAGGCGCCGTTGCACCCGTTCTTTACTAACATCATCTGCTCGACCGCCATTACGTTCATCCTTGACCTGCTCCCAACGTCGCCAAACTTCAGCCTCCGAAATATTCAGCACTATCACCGCCTTGAGACGATGTCCGCCCCGTTCCAGTGCCTCCATCACCACTTCTTCCTCGCCAATCCAGCGGCCCACCGAGCCCAGCACCAAGGGCTGATTGCTCAGCTGCTTATCGCTGAGATGTGGGGCGATAAGCTGACGAAACTCATCGGTCGGCGTCAAGATACCTTGTTGGCTGTCGATTGCCGCCTGACGAATCCGCCGATCATCACTGCTCTTCATGGCTGAGCGCACCAGGTCGCCGCTACTGATGAACTTTGCCCCCAGCTTCTCAGCCAGAGGTACACCCAGCGTATCCTTGCCCGAGAATTGAATACCAAATATATTGATGGCGTCATTACCCAGCCACTGCTTGATCGCACTAATCTTGTCTTCCATAGCTAGATTATAGCAAAGATACCCTTACGAGTGAGCTTCTCTAATGGGCAAACTGGGCGTTGTATAGCTTGGCGTAGAATCCATTCTGCTCCAGCAAGCTATCGTGAGTGCCCGATTCGACGATATCGCCATGATCCATCACTAAGATCAGGTCAGCGTTACGGATAGTACTGAGACGGTGGGCGATGACAAAGGAAGTGCGCCCCTCAACCAGCTTGTCCATCGCCTGCTGGATTAGTCGTTCCGTCCGAGTATCGACGTTGCTGGTCGCCTCATCCAAGATAGTGATCGGAGCATTGGCCAGCATCGCCCGAGCGATCGTCAGGAGCTGTTTCTCGCCGGCCGAGATGTTATCGGCACTCTCGCCCAGAATGGTATCCATGCCGCCGGGCAATGACTTAATGATATGATCAACCATCGCCGTCTCTACGGCAACTCGTAGCTCCTCCTCGCTAGCATCCGGTTTACCATAGAGAAGGTTCTCCTTGATCGTCCCCTCAAACAGCCATGTATCCTGTAAAACCATGCCGAAGTTACGTCGAATATTGTGTCGAGATATCTGCCTAGTATCAACGCCGTCCAGCTTGATGATACCCTCGTCAGGGTCATAAAAGCGCATCAGTAAGTTTACGATAGTGGTCTTGCCGGCACCGGTCGGTCCGACTATGGCGACCTTTTGACCCGGCTTGATCTCGACACTAAAATCATGGATGACAGGTCGATCCGAGTCGTAGCCAAACTTAACGTGGTCGAAACTGATTCGCCCCGTGACCCGGCTAATGGTCTGACCGCCTTTTTGCCATGTGATCGCCTCGTCCGGCTGGTCAATAAAGTCAAAGACTCTCTCGCTGGCAGCTATGATCGACTGGATCAGGCCGGTCAGATCGGCAATCTGGGTGATCGGCTCATTAAACCGACGAATATACTGAGAAAAAGCTTGAATATCGCCAATCTGTAGACGCCCTTTGGCGGCCAGGTATCCTCCCAGCGTAATAACGATCACAAAACCTAGATTGCCGACGAACTCCATCATCGGGTAAACCACGCCGGCAATAAACTGCGCTCGCCAGGACGACCGATAGAGACTATTATTGTAACGATTGAACTTACTGATAGCTCGCTTCTCGCCGCCAAATATCTTGACGATATTGTGTCCACTATATGTCTCCTCGATATGACCATTCAGCTTGCCTAATATCTCTTGCTGACTGGCAAAATACTTCTGGCTCAAACGAAAGACTATGCCCACGACGATAGCACTGATCGGCAGAGTCAGCATGACCGCACCGGTCAGCATCAGATTCATTGAGATCATCATCGCTAATATACCCACAACCATCACGATGCTCTGGAACGCCTGGGTGATAACACTGGAGAGATTCTGTGAGACTATATCAATATCGTTAGTAATCCGAGACAACACATCACCATAAGAATGACGGTCAAAGTAGCTAAGTGGCAGGGTATTGATCTTGCGACTGATCTCTCGGCGCAGACGATAGACCGCTCGCTGCGTCACCCCGGTAATCACCCAGCCCTCCAGGTAGCTTAGAATCGCTCCGATAATATAGACGGCGGCTAGCCAAAGCCCTGTGCTAGCCATGGTGTCGAAATGATAATTCGGCTTCTTCGTAATGTCTAGCGCCATGATCTTGCGCTGCTGATTGTCCGGTAGCTTAGCTAGCTGAGCCGTAAATTTGTTTCGCTCCGGCGCCGGCGTTCGTTCCATCAGCTGCTTCACCGTCGTGCCGGCCGGTAGCTTAGTCTGCCGAGGCAAGCTCCGCTTGGCCGACTCGTAGACCTTATTGGCAGAGTAGTCGTCAGTGACCTGGTTAATCATATCGCCCAGCACCTTCGGGCCGATTACTGTCAAGATGACTCCACCGAGAGTCAGGATGATGGTGATAGCTATCTGCCGAGTGTAGTCCTTTAGATAATCGGCCAAGCGCAGAACAGTCTGACGAAAATGACGAGGCTTCTCAGCCGGGCTTTGGCTATGCCCAAAGACATTCCGCTTGGCCGGCTTGTCGCCGCTTGAATTATCCGACATGTTTAGCCTCCTCTAATTCTCGCTTCATCTCACTATCACTAAATTGCGAGCCGGCTATCTCTCGATAAACCGAGCAGCTACCAAGTAAGTGGTGATGCGTGCCGGCACCGACCACCCTACCTTTATCCAGTACGATGATCTGACCGGCATCCTTGATAGTAGAAATACGCTGAGTCACGATCAGAATAGTCTTATCTGACTCCTGCTGCATGAGCTGCCGTCGAAGCTTGGCATCTGTCTGATAATCCAGTGCACTGAAGCTATCATCAAAGACGAGAATGTCAGGATCTTTAGCGATAGCCCGAGCGATGGATAGCCGCTGTTTCTGCCCGCCGCTGACGTTATTGCCACCCTGGGCGATACGAGCTTTATATTTACCATCCAGCTCTTCGATAAAGTCTGCCTGAGCGATCTTAGCCGCCCGGCGCATCTCTTTATCCGATATATCTTCGTCAGCATATTTGATATTGCCTGCCACCGTGCCGCTAAATAGCACACCCCGCTGAGGCACGAAGCCAAGTGCCTTGACCAGCTCAGCCCGACTAATCCGCCTGATATCATGACCGCCTATCAGGATTTGCCCCGACGTCACGTCATACAGCCGCGGGATTAGATTGACCAGTGTCGATTTACCACTGGCAGTCGAGCCAATGATTGCCGTCATCTCGCCCGGACGGGCCGTGAAGCTGACGTCATTAAGAACTGCCGACTCAGCTCCGGGGTAGCTAAAGGTAACATGGCGGAACTCCAGTTCGCCCCGGCGATTGTCGTCGATAGTCTCGGGGTCAGTCGGCTCTACTATCTGACACTTCGTCTCCAGAATGGCAGCAATCCGCCCGGCCGACACCCTAGCCCTAGGTAAGGTCGAGATTACCATAGCCAGCATCAGCACATTAAAGACCACCATCATGGCATACTGCAAGAACGCCATCATACCGCCAATCTCCAGCTTGCTCTCGACTATTAGATGAGCGCCGACCCAGATGATAGCCAGCACCGCCAGATTAACGATCAAGGACATGCCGGGCTGAAAGATGCCGGTAATCCGATTAACCCAAGTCTCCAGCTTAGCCTTGTCAGCATTCGCCCGGTCAAACTTACGCTCCTCTATCGACTCATTATTGAAAGCTCTGATCACTCTGAGCCCGGCTAAGTTCTCCCGAGCCACCAAGTTGAGCCAGTCGACCAGATCTTGCAACACTTTATACTTAGGAGTAACGATACCAAAGATCACCGCCATACCGACCAGCAAGATAGTCACCGTCAAGACGATTAACCAGGTCATGCTTGGTGCCGTTCTCAGTGCTCCGATCACCGCTCCGACGATCATGATCGGAGCTTGTATCGCCAAGCCCAGCACCATCTGGAAAGATTGCTGGACTTGCTGTACATCATTCGTCGAGCGGGTGATTAGGCTCGCCGTCGAGAACTTATCAATCTCATTCAGCGAGAAACTCTCTATCCGGCGAAAGATGTCTGATCGTAAATCACCGGCCAGACGAGCCATCGCCCGGCTGGTGATGATGTCTGAGACAATCATACCGGAGATGTCAGCCAGCGATAGTGCCAGCATCCATAGCCCCTGCCTTATAATCAAGCTAAGGTCGTTTGAGAGAATACCCTGGTCAATAATCTGCGACATGACCGTCGGTATCTTCAGGGTCGCCCAGACGCTGACGGCAGTAAAGCCAACGATCAATAGCAGCTGCTTCCAAAGGGGTTTGAAATAATTCAGGATAAGTCTCATCTGTTCTAGCTCACTCTTTCACCTTTAGATGATAGCATAAAGTCAGCCCCAGCGCCTGAACGTCGCCTGCGACAATACTGTAGCTCAGAGCAGTACGTGACCTACTTAATTACCGCCCCAATGTCTGTAATTTCCCTCTATATATAACTCTTTGACGTACGAGTAGTACAGTGTGGTTGACGAAGGC
>CAJPSI010000005.1 GCA_905373275.1 Candidatus Saccharibacteria bacterium UBA1103
GCTCGACAAACCTTGACATAGTGAAGCCGATCAGTCCGACGGGCAGACAGGTGATGGCGATATTGCGGAGCAGACGATAGTCGTGCTCGACGAATACTTGTCGAGCCAGTTCTTTTAACTGATGCCGGAAATAAATGATCAGAGCCAAGGTCGTACCGAAATCAAGCGCCTGGATAAATAGATGACCTCCGTGATGTAGCCTCAGCAGGTGGCCGGCTATGATCAGGTGTCCTGAGGAGGAAACGGGAATGAACTCTGTCGCTCCCTGGATGATCCCCATGATGATGGGCGGCAGTATTAGCAGATGTATCAAGTGCATGCTAGTCTTTCTGTGCTTGCTCGGCTGATTTAGCCTTAGTCCGGACTACCTCTGCCTCGGCGATATCATCGGGGCTATGCTTGGTCTTGGTGGATTGATTGACTGCTCGTTCCGCCTTATGGATAGCCTGGCGGAGCGTTTTGGTCTTGCGGTAGGTTCGGATGGCGTAATACTCCGCTACTAGACCATAGGCAAAGATGTAAATACCGACAATCCACATCATCCCCGTGGTGGCTAGCCGGGGCTGGAATAGCACTAAGAAGCCGAGGATGACACCGATGATACCGATGGTGGTAATGAGCGGCTTGGACTCATTGTCCTCGGAGTAGGAAGTGGCAATTAAGCCCAGTAATGACTGGATGAAGATATAGATTGCTAGGATGGCTGCGATGAAAGCCTGGGCGACGATCGGATTAGCCAGCACCATGGTGCCAATGCTGATGCCGCATACGGCAAAGATCATCGACGTCCACCATAGATTGTCTTTCTTAACACTGAGCAGGGACTTACCCAGTATGATAGCCGATATCAGCAAGACTAAGACACCGAAGAGATAAATAAAGACCGACAAGACGAGCTGAGGTCTAATCATCGCTACCAGCCCGACTACTATGCTGACCAGGCCGCTGGTGGCTACTAACAGCCACAGACTCTTAGCGATTTTTCGTAACTTAGCTAGCATCTCTTTTCTACCATTTCCTTATACAAAATGGTAAAGCCTATAGATTATTTAGTCAATAAGCAGATCAAAGTATTTCGTGCTACCGAAAGGTACTTTCCGGCGGACGTGCTTGACGCCGAGGCTGGAGTGAGCTGAGTGAATCGTAGCTAGTCCGTAGGTCTGATTGATCCGGTCGATCGCCTTGACTAGACTGGCGGAGCGAGTGGTCTGACTGAGCAGGCTGAGCTGGTCTTGATTGATCGACTGAAAATTATAAACATATATCCCCAGCCGGCAAATGCGACCGGCGGGGCGAGCTTGGAACAGCGGTTCGGCTAGCTGCCAGATGGCTTGGTCGGAGTCAAAAGGGCCGGGCGATAGAACTTTGCGCTGATAATGCCCGCCTGCTTGCAGACGCAACTGGACGCAAACGCCACGAGCTTTGATCCGGCGGTAGCGGAGCTTTAGTCCGACATTTTCGGCTAGACAGTGCAGGCAGGAGCTCAGGTAATCTTCGTCGTCGCTACCATGGTCAACTACCCACTGCCGCCCGATCATACTTAGTCCGGTCGGCTGATCGTCAACTTCATATCCCCTCAGTCGCTGATACCAGTAAGTGCCGGTGATACCATGAAAAACCTGCCGGCGCAGAGTCGTCTCGCTTGCTTCCAGGAATTGCACCGGTGTATTGATGCCGGCTTGGCGTAAGCGACGCCCTAAGTGCTCGGCGATACCGGTCAAGTCTTCCAGCTGGAGCCGGCTATATACTTGGACCAGATTGTCGGCGGTGATCATATCCAGTCCGTCGGGCTTATGTAGACCGGCGGCCAGCTTGGCTAGGAAGCGATTACTGCCTAGTCCAACATTGATAGTCAAGTACTCACCGATTTCTCGCTTGACCCGGTCTTTTAGTTCTTGCCCGAGCCGGATCAGTTTGGCCGGCGTATCGTAGCTGGTCGATCTCAGGTCGATATACCCCTCGTCGATCGACTTCATGTCGCAGTCGGGCGAATAGCTGTGCATGATCTGGAATAGGCGTCGGTAAACGGCGCTGTATTTAGCGGGGTGAGACTCGACCAGAATTAATCCGGGGCATCGGCGCAGAGCCTCAATGCGTCTCATGCCGGTATGGACGCCCCGTGCTTTAGCCTCGTAGCTGGCAGTAATAATGCAACAATTAGGGCTAGTCCGATTGGTGATCCCGACCGGTCGGTGGCGCAGACCGGGATAAGCTTGTTGCTCGGTGGTGGCAAAGGCGCTATTGAGATCCAGCCACATGATCTGCGGTAGGGCGGGGTTGATCTGAGGGCTCATAGGCTCGCTCCATCGATCAATGACAGTAGAGTCCAGCGTAGGGTCGTCGTATCAAACTCCAGGGAGTAGTCATTAGTGCCGTCGCTGACGTCAAAGATGTAGCATAGTCTGGTGCCGTGTCGGACGGGGTAGCATAAGCCCAGCTTAGTCAGGCTGATATCGACGCCATGATGACGCATCTTGACGGGCATAGCTCTATTAGTGTGAGCTGAGTGGCCAAAAGAAACGACGACATCGACCGGCTGATTGATTGATATGATTGGATTCATAAAACTCCTAAGAAAACTAAGACGGTTAGCTCGGGGTATCCAAAGGCCTAGAGCATCCGTCATCAGCTCGTACCATCTCAGGATAATTTTATGAAACCGCACAGTGACCGAGGTATGATTGGTTATAATCATTATAGCACTTGTTATAATCTGGGTATGAAGCGACGACGGGCGACCCGGAGTGTCATACAGTATGTCGAGCGGTACGGCAGCTATAACTTCTGGCGATTACCATTTAACGAAGTGGATAGTCTGATCTTGTCGACTCTCTGCTATGCTGATCTGACGGTCTCACCTTTTGGCAAGATCAGCAACTTTAATTGCACCCTGTCTGAGCTTGACCGGCTGGTCGAGGCTGAACGACTGGGCAGACTGATGTGGAACCGAGCCCGAGGGGCGGAGCTGCTGAGAGTCTGTGCCGGGAGCAGTCGCTTCGGCGAGGTCTTATTGCATCACTATCGCCATCAGGTTGACAGCACGCTGGAGGAGCAGTTCGGGGCGGTTACCTTCTCGATCAATACCGATCGGGGTTATCTCGACTACCTAGCTTTTCAGGGGACTGACGATAGTTTGGCGGGCTGGAAAGAAGATCTAAATATGATCTTTCAGCGCCATTTACCAGCCCAACGAGAGGCACTCCACTACTTGCAGATGATAGCCGGATTATCACAGAATTGGTTAATGCTAGGCGGTCACAGCAAGGGAGGTAACTTGGCTGTCTATGCCGGATTGATGGCTGACCGGGCCACTAGAGATCGTATCGTAGCGGTCTACAATCATGATGGACCGGGCTTCTTGGCGGAGACATTTAGCTCGGCGCAGTGGCGCAATCTAAAAGGTCGAATCCATAGTACTGTGCCCGAGAGAGCGTTGGTCGGGTTACTGCTGGATGAGCAGGCAGGCGATGGCCGGGTGGTACAGAGCGATACTCGACTGATCAATCAGCACGACTCATTGTCGTGGCGGGTTGACGGAACTAGGCTGGCAACGGTCGGTCACGTCAGTCGATCGTCTCGGTATGTCAATCGAACCATTCGGCGTTGGCTTGGTGGATTAACTCTGGAGCAAAGGAAGTATTTTGCCGATGCGCTATATCGGATGCTCATCCAGGCGAACTGCCGCACCACTGATGATCTGCGTCGGTATTTAGCTAAGCATTGGCACCGGGTACTCCACGATGTCCGAACGAGTGATCCGGAGACGAGAAGGGTAGTCGTCAGAACGTTTAAGCTACTGGCCGGCTCCTCGGGACGAGAGTTATTTGTATCGATGGTCCGCTGGTTTCGTCGATTGCTAGGTAAGTAATGAGCGATTTAGCTAGCCAGTGTGTTACAATCATACTGTTAGGTATTTAGGAGATAAAAATGAGACATAATCAAGTAGCGTTATCTGCGGTGTCCCATGAGTCGGTAGACGAGCCTCAGCTTGTCTCTCGTCAAGAGCGTAGCCGTAGTATTGACGACCGGGGAAAATATCAGGCGATCAAATATCTGGAGGAGGTCGGGTTATTTACGCCGCTTAGCTCGCTTGAGTTGTATCACGGTCGTAGCAATGCTAATGGAGATGACTGGAAGGTCTCGCCGGGTTTTCGTAATGATGGTGACACCACCAGCCATGATAATGTTAATAAAGTCTCAGCTCTGGCGACAGATACCGCAGAGAATGCTCGGAGCTTTGCTGACGAGCGGAGTCGTCTGGAGGGCGGTCAGCCCGAAGTTCATCGGATCGTCTCGGAAGACGCCGATGCCACCATTATTGACGGTAGTTTCAGTCAGGACGGCCGTTCTGCCGAAGAAAAAGAGCAGATTAAGCAGGCTCTCACTAAGCTAAGAGTCCCCTTTATGGTCGGCGCTCCACTTGACTTTGATCATCGAGATATCTTGACTCGTTTTCACCCACAAGACTTCTTGGGTGCCGGCGGTCGTCTGCCTAAACTGTCTGACCTACCGGAAATTACCGAGAGGCTGGGGATTGACTATATGACAGTGCGGCACATTACCGGGGCGATGTTTACTCAGAAATTGATGACTGTTGACCCGGTGCAAATTGTCAATGACTACCTAAAGAAGCAAGATGCCTACCGGGATACTTATCCGATCAATCAGACCTATGTGGCGAGCTGGTTGAGGAATGCTCATGTCGTCGGAGTGAGGGAGAGGGTTCGGTCGGCGACCATACTGAAGGATATTGAGCCGGTCTTTCTGTTTGATCTCGCTAAAGTCGACACTGAGACAGAGGTATCTCACAGGCGTCAAGCTACCGCACGAGAGTTTGGCGATATTGCTATTCGGCTGGCTGACGGTCTGGAGACTGAGGCGACGACCGGGGGCTCGTTTGTCGACTACTTATCTAATAACCTCTACGCCACCCCCGAGCAGCTGGTGGATAAAGCTATGGAAGTCCCGGGCTACCGGAGGATATACGAGGCTGACGCCGGTAACTGGGAGAAATTTACTCTGGAAGAGCATACCGAGACGGTACTGCGTAACTTTGACAATAATTACGCCGATAAGTTGCCGGCGGATCTATTGCCGATTATTCGACTTGCCTTGCTGACGCACGACCTGGGTAAGCCTGAGTCAGCCAGGAGAGGTGATAAACGCAATCAACACATCTATAACGTTCGTGAGGCGGATCAGTTTATGCGGAAGGTCGATATCAAAGAAAATATGCGCCGGCTGATCACCGGCATTATCGGCGAAGGACAACACTTGACCACTCGTGGTTTTATCAAGGGCGATCTGGATGCTCGGACTGAGTTGCTATCGTTCTGCCGTAACCTACTGACCAACTCAGGCGTGGATAACGTCACCGAGAACGACGCTAAGGCGCTGGCCGATGTCTGTTTGATCATCCAGACTTGCGACTCGGCGGCCTACACTGATATGGCGATCACGACCAGCAAGAAGCACGGTGCTTATCGCAACTGGCCAACCTTTAATGACTCCTTCTATCCACCGGTCAGCATTACCAAGCAAGATGCCCAGCTGAAGTATGAGGAGTAGGGGGTGATGACCGGATATCATTACGGTTTTAATGTAAAAAAGGATAGGCTCTGCCTATCCTAACTCCAAAGACTGGTGCTTGGCTGGGGATGAGGGATTCGAACCCCCGATCACGGGACCAGAACCCGTTGCCTTACCGCTTGGCCAATCCCCATCGCACTAGCTATTATAATGGTCGTTTAGTTAGTGTCAAGGTGGGTCGCTTATGATGCAGCCGAATCATTCGTGGTGTCTTTGTTTATGTCGATCCTGAATTGCATGACAACGTTCTAGTTTATTGAGTTATCATTTTCCCGACGATTCCCTTGTAATACAAGCCAGCTTTTCTGGCATCATCACCACTCAGGACATATCTTTCATCTTTCAACATGCCTGTATATTTAACGCTCATTACTACGCCACTAATAGTCGCTCTAAAATTAACTGCCACAAGTTCGTCATAGGGTAAACTAACGGCTTCTTTGCCTATAAACAGGATACGCTGATTAGTCATAATAATAGAGCCTTTGTCGATAGTCTTCAGTTTACTGACGTCTTGTTGGCGGGTTGTGGAGATACTTTTACTACCAGCCGTTGCTGCTCCACCCAAAGCTCCGAATCGACCCAATCCAAATGGCTTCATCAATAATCCACCGCTAACGGCTCGAGTCAAAACACCCTTCTTTTTGCTTTTCGTTACAGTTCGATTAACGGACTCTTTAACAAGCACTACCCGTTTGGCCTGAAATTCAGCAAAGGCTTTCTCGTTAGTTCTTAATCTGGCGCTCACTTGAATTGGTTCAATATTACCATCTGCGATTGCCTGCTTTCTATCCTGATAATTGTTTATGGACTTCTGGATGTCTGTAAAGACTTTACTTTGCCCAGCGGCTGATGACATCTTTTTTAGTGGATCTAATAATCCCATGATTTACCAACCTAATATACTTAAATAATATTCAAGGCTTTGACCGTCAACTTGTTCGTTTTCATGGCCATTCCAGCCTTTCATCGTGTAGCTAACAAATAAATCTTCATTGCCTATTCGCATATGGCACCTTTCTCCTCGTAGCTGTTGTGTATCGTAGACTCTTGAGTGCAAGTCGTACTTCTTATTATTAACATCATTGTAAGAATATAAACCTACGACATAACACAACGCCTCTTTTTAGCTAATACTAACGAAGTGCCTCTAAACCTATTAGAGCACCCGCCATGGGTGTTCTAATACTCATTTTCTACAGAAAAGCTTTCACTTTGCTGGAGCGGATGCTCTTTCTAGGAAGTGAAAGCCACCTGTGTTACCACAAGCACTACTTTTCCGCAGCTTATGAATATTAGAACATTCTAATTATAACACGTTAGGCTATATGTATGAGTGACCTGCGGGGCGCCAATGCCAATAGTTAATGTAATTGCTTGTGCTAAAATAGAGCTAATGAGCAAGTTGGGGGTGGAATTATTTGACAAGAGTGCTATCTTCCGGGTGTGGGCACCCTTTGCCCGGCAAGTGGCGGTGATGGGCGAGTTCTCAAAGTGGCAAGCTATCCCGATGGTCAAGGACGATCAGACGGGTGTCTGGTCAGTACGAGTTGACGGGGTGCGAGCCGGGCATAGCTACAAGTACCAGCTCGAGGGCTATGATGGCGTAGTTTATTATCGCAACGACCCCAGGGCGAAGGCCTTAACCGACAGCGACGATGGGCTGGGGCTGGTGACTAATGGCAAGTTTGATTGGGAGGGCTACGATAAGTTTGCCATGCCGCCCCTAGGTCAACAGGTGTTGTACGAGATTCATATCGGCACGTTTGCCAGACCGGATCCATCGACTACGGGTACTTTCACTACAGCCATAAGTAAGCTGGACTATCTAAAGGAATTGGGTGTGACTACGCTGGAGCTGATGCCTATCACTTCCATGGCGACCAGCCATGGCTGGGGCTATGCGCCGAGTGCGCTTTACTCGGTAGAGAATGCTTACGGTGGTAGCTACGGTCTGAAGACCTTGGTTAAAGAGGCGCACCGGCAAGGCTTGGCGGTTATTTTAGACATGGTTTACAATCACTTCGGCCCTAAGTCTGCCTTATGGCGGTTCGACGGCTGGAGTGAAGCGGATCGAGGTGGGATCTATTTCTACAACGACGAGCGGAGCGAGACGCCGTGGGGTGGGCGACCCGACTATGGACGGGTGGAAGTACGGGATTTCATCCTTGACAATATCGCCATGTGGCTTAACGACTATCACGTTGACGGTTTTCGGATCGATAGCACTATCTACATGCGTAATATGATCGGTCAGAATAATGACCCGGTTCACGACTTACCTGACGCTTGGCGCCTTATGTCTGACATGACTACTAGGGCACACAAGATCAAGTCTGACTGCCTGATGATCGCCGAGGATTGTTCGGGTAACGGACAGGTGACTAATGCCACTGAGTATGGCGGGGCGGGTTTTGACAGCCAGTGGGATCTTGGCCTACCACATGTGATCCGTGGTGCTTTGCATATCGGCAACGAGACGCCGGGCTTGACTAACCTAATCAATGTGCAAGGGCAAGGCTTTAACGGCGATTGGCGTCAGCGGGTCGTTTTTGCTGATAGTCATGATACGGCGGCTAATGGCAATGAGCGGCTAGTGGCGACGGCGGTGACCGACACTCATAGCGTTAGTGCTAGGAGAATTGCCATTCTGAGTGCCGCCATCGCTATGACCACACCGGGGATACCGATGATATTAGCCGGGTCGGAGTTCTTGCAGGCGGGTGATTTTAATGATTGGCAGGCACTTGATTGGGACAATGCGGGCAAGTTTCAAGGCATTGTCGAGGCGCATCGTCATCTGATCGCTCTGAGGACTAATCGCTATGGTGACACCGGCGGTCTTCAGAGCGGCGATATCAGGGTGCTGTTGCAAGATGACAATTGTCGGGTGTTGATGTATCAGCGAGGTAGCGACGGAGATCAACCGGTCGTCATAGTGGCTAATTTTAGTGGCGAAAAGTGGCGAGACTACCGGTTACCCTTGCCCTATGGTGATTGGTTGATACGCTTTAACTCGTCGTGGAAGGGTTATTCAGCGGATTTTGCTGAGCTTAAGCTGGAGGCTATCAATGCCGGTATGTTGGTCGATCTGCCACCCTATGTGGCACTGATTATGACCAAATGTCCTGCTGCTTGATATAATAGCTGTATGAAAGAGATGTACAGCGTAGCTATCATTGGGGCCGGCCCGAGCGGACTGACGGCGGCGATCTATCTGAGTCGAGCCGGGCACAAGACGATAGTTCTGGAGAGCCAGCTGATAGGCGGGCAAGTGGCAACCATCGACCGGGTTGACAATTATCCCGGCTTTGCCGAAGGGGTAACCGGCATAGAGCTGGCGAGTTCACTGGAGTCTCAGGCAAGGCGCTTCGGCGCAGAGATTAAGTTTGCCAATGTGAATAGCATCAAGCCGGGTCGACCGATAATCCTTCAGATCGATGCCGGCGAGGTGATGGCGACGGCGGTGCTGATCGCCAGTGGGGCTGGCTATCGTCATCTAGGTATCCCGGGTGAGGCGGAGTACTCGTCGCATGGAGTGCACTATTGTGCTACTTGCGATGGAGCTTTTTATCGTGATAAGGATATTGTAGTAGTCGGTGGCGCTAATACAGCGGTTCAAGAAGTGATCTTTTTAGCCAAGCAGGTTAAGCACATTGTCATGCTGGTACGTAGCCGCCTAAGGGCAGATAAGATATTAAGGGAGGAGCTGACTAAGCTAACCAAAGCGGACAAAGTAATCGTCCTGGAGGGGTGGCGTCCTCTTGAGATGGTGGGCGACGGCGATAAATTAACCGGCGTCAAGGTGACTGATGGTCAGAAAGAGCGACAGATAAACTGCGACGGCGTATTTGTCTTCGTCGGCACCGAGCCCAACAATGGATTTATCAAAGGGACGAAGATTCAGCTGGATGAGGCGGGTCGTATCGTGACCGGTGATAATCTGATGACCGACGAACCCAATATTTGGGCGTGCGGTGATATTCGTTCGGGTGAGATTAGACAGATCGTTAGTGCGGCAGGCGATGGAGCAGTGGCGGCTAAGCATATCGATCTGCATCTATTTTGGACAACAGTAAGATGGCAAAACACAAAGTAAAGCCCTTCGTTCCGTTGCCACCTCGGCGCTCTTGCGGCAAAGTGCGTTATGACTCAGAGCGAGAGGCTAAGCTGGTAGCAGAGCAGCAAGAGCTAATCTTTACCAATAATAATCTACAGCTTAAGGTCTATCGTTGTCCGTATTGTGGTGGTTGGCACTTAACCAAGCGACAAGCGCAGTAGTCAGGTCGGAGCTCGGAGTAAGTTCTATACCTAGACACAAATATTGACTATATTTGTATACTAATGTAGTATTGTTCCTAGGAAAGGAGGCACTATGACCTTTACCCAAGCAGTTAAGATGCTACGTAGACGAGCCAAGTTGTCTCAGCAGGAAGTGGCTGATGCTATTGGCGTTGCTCGTGCGACCTATATCAAGCTGGAAAATGGCACCCGAGAGGCTCGGCTAGATGAGCTGAGAAAGCTCAGTCAATATTACGAGATCAGCCTCCAAGACTTGGCTGACGGCAATATAATCATAGAGGATATGAACGAGGTGGAACTTCCCTCTGTCGTGTCGGAGGAGCGTACTGATCTTATCCCACGAGAGATCGCACCAAGCTATCAGCCCGAGAAGCTCCGTCAAGTACTCCTCTATATCCTAAATAAAGTTGGCGGTAAACCTAATGTGGGCGAAACGGTGCTCTATAAGCTGCTCTATTTTATCGACTTTGATTATTATGAGAAGTATGGTCAGAGCGTGACAGGCTTGGAATATTACCACAATCATTTCGGACCTACTCCTAAGACCAGAGATTTCATGGCGCTAGTTCAAAATATGGAACAAGCGGGTGAATTGGAGGTCGTCACCACCGAGTATTTTAATAACAAGCAGAAGAAATATCTGGCAGTAGCTGCAGCTAAGCTGGACCGGCTGAATGCCCAGGAGATCAAGCATATTGATAGCGAGTTAGATCGACTCAGTGATAAGACGGCTACTGAGTTAAGCGAGTTATCACATCGGGATACCCCTTGGATTGTCGCTTCACCACATGGGCCAATTGATTATCGTGATACATTTTATCGAACCGATGCTACGGCAGTGACCGAACCAAATGATGAACTATAGTCGAGTACCGGAGTTTGAAAAGGATGTTAAAGCGCTGAAGAAGCGAGTTCGGAGTCTAGAAGGAGACTTGGAGCGGACAAAGCATCTGATTGAAGCACTCTACGGGCGTCACGATGCGGAGCAAGCGGAGTTCAAGAAGCTGTTTCTGGCCGGCAAGAAAGCGACTATTCTGACTAAGACCGGTGCAGTGGAGGTGGTCAAGATGCGTCTTGATACCGATACGGACTCGTATCGAGGTAAGCTGCGTCTGGTATTTGCAGTGGCTGTAGATAGAGCTGAGGTTAGTTTCATAGAGCTATACAGTAAAAACGACAAACCTAGAGAAGACCAGCGTCGGCTGAGGCGGTATGACGCCTAAGGCTACTGGTATTGTAATCAGCTTATGGTAAAATAACTTTAGTAATCTAGGAGGGGTATGAGTAAAGAAAAAGCTCCGGTAATCATCTATAGCACTAGTTGGTGCGCTTACTGCAAGATGGCGGTACAGTATTTAGCGAGCATGGATGTGCCGACAGTTGACAAGAACATTGAAGATGACCAGTCAGCTCATGATGAACTGATGGCTAAGATCGGCGGCAATTTCCGTGGCGTTCCGGTGATAGATATCTCCGGTCAGCTGGTGCTGGGGTTCGATCGGGGTAAGATTGACGAGTACTTGCGCCAGTTTGGCTACATCAAGTAGCTAGCTGGTCACTCTTTGCTCTAGTACCTCTGGCATGTTAGCGCTGGGGTGCTAGCTGGCGTGGTGTCGCTCACGGCGTAGTGCCTGGCGGTAGACTTTGACCAGCTTCTTGGTTTGGTTGGTCTCAGTTAGCTCACTAGCCAGCTTAATGGAACGCCGGCTAAACCGGTGATAGAGCTTGGGGTCAGATAGTAGCCGGATGACCTTGTCGGCGAAATCTGCCGGATCATCGGCGGCCACTAGTCCGTTGCCGTTTGCCTCGAAACAAGCCGGGGCTAGTGGGTCACATAGGACGATCGGTAAGCCACCGTAGGCTGCTTCGCTCACCACTAACCCCTGAGTGTCGGTCAGCGATGGAAAGGCGTATATCTTGCTGATGGCGTTTAGGATGCCAATCTCGTCTCGCCGGTATCGTCCGGTAAAAGTGATACGGTCTCGAGCCGGGCTAGCCAGAGCCAGCTTCTCTAATGTCGCTCGATATTCCCAGTCACCGGCAAAAACCAACCGAGCCTGAGGGCGTTCTTTAACTACTTGCTCAATTATTGGGATGAGCAGCTTTAGATTCTTCTCTTGCCCCAGACGACCGTAATAAATGATTACCTCGTCGTCCGGGCTGATGCCGTTGGCTTGGCGAAATCGTTTGATCTGCCCGGTAGTCACCGGGGGCGGTGGATTGACGCCGGTCGGGATGGTGACTAGATTCATCTTGGTATGATAGCGCTTAGCGATATCAGTCAGCTGGTCGGCTGATTTCCGGCTGACGGCGATGGTGGCGTCGCATGCCTGGTACCACAGAGCCAGCGTACCGGCTACCAGTCGCCGCCCCCAGCCTTCATCACGGTCGTGTCCGGCAAAGGTGTATAGGGTGGCTAGCCCCAGCTTTTGTTCGGTAGTCATTTGCACGGCTAGAGGCATCAACGCCCCCATGGCGGCATAGCCGATCTTGAGCAGGCGGTAACTATCGGAGTATTCGTAGGTATCGGTGCAATGTTGACCAATCAAGACGGCGTTAGTCTTGCGAGCGGCATAGCAGCAGAAGAGTGCCATCTGTCCGGCGGTGAAGAAATGTAGCACATCAATCTTGAGCTTGCGGACTTTATCTAGCAGCTTAGCGGGGAAGAAGACTGATAATTGCCCCTCCTTAAAGCCTGCCCCTCGGATAGTTGGGAAGTGAATCAGGTGGTCGTCGGCTTGGTCGACTTCGGCAACTTTATTAAGCAGATTGGCTGAGGGGGCGAAGACATATACCTCGTGTCCCATTTTCTCTAACTCTCGTCTAGTTACGTCGACCACTACCACTACGCCATTTTGGGCGGGGCGGTATGAATCGGTAAATAGTCCGATGCGCATGACCTTTATTATACCCCAGCAGCTTCAGAGTTATCGTCCAGTAGCGAACGGTAGAGATCAAGCAGCTGACGCTCAGTCTTGGTCGTGTCGTATCGGCTGGCAATCCGGTGCGAGCGCTTGACGCCATCGGCGTAGAGTTGCTTGTCGGTCAGATAGCGCTTAATCGTTGTAGCAAAATGATCCTCATCACTACGAATCACTAAGTCGCCAAAGGTGGCGTCGTAGTCGTGAATGTCTCGGACGATAACCGGCATGCCACAGGCTGCCCCTTCGATTAGTGCCAGACCAAACGTTTCTTGCTCGGAAGGCATGAACATCAGGTCGCTGGCTTGCATGTAGAGACGAGCTTGTTGGTGGGGCACCACGTCGGTGACTAAGACATTAGCCGGCGAACGTCGCATGGCTCGGCTGAGCTCGGCAAAATCTGCCCCGGCTGCCTTGAAGGGGATGCCACCTATCCAGATGAACTGAACCTCGGGCAGTTGGTTGGCAACTCGGATGAAGCTGTCGAAGCGTTTGCGAGGCTGGACTTGTCCGTTGCCCACGACGATAGCTCGCTTCGGGTCAAGCCCCAGTTCTCGGCGACAGCGCTCTTTGATGCCGGGACTATTATGATATTGAGTAGTATCAATGGAGTTGGGTAGGACGGTGATCCGGCTCTTGATGCCTAGCTTAATCAACTCCTCCTTAGTGTACGGCGAGACCGCTATGACTAGATCGGCTTGATTATAAAACCAGCGCAGGTAATGCTTGAATAGTCGTATCCAAACTTTAGCACCGGCGATTGAGCCAACCAGGCTGTCCGGTACGACGTGGGCGCTGATAACCTTTTTGCCGACATGACGAGATAGTAAACGGCGCAAAGCAAAGAAGCCGAAGGTGTGAAAATGAGTGATATCGACCCCCCGGGCGTGTCGCTGGTTGACCAGTAGGTTGATGCTCGGCTGTTTGGCGAGCAGATTCTCCATCTCGATAAAGGCTGTGTGGACACCGTGTCCCTGAACGGTAAAGACACTTTCGGAAATCAGGTTGACAGTTACTTTTTTCATCTGGAGATATTGTAGCATAACTGTTATACTGGAGTAGCGATGAAATCAGTGGCGAGGCGAGGACATAAAAAAGCCGGTTCGACGAACACGGGGGTAGTTGTCAACCGTCGGGCGACCTATGATTACCAGCTGAGTGATCGGCTGACTGTGGGGCTATCTCTGACCGGTATGGAGACTAAGGCGGCCAGGCTGGGTCATGTTAGTCTCAGGGGAGCGTATGTCGTGCCTAAGCGTAATATTCAGACTGGCAGAGACGAACTCTTTTTGATCAATGCTTCATTTACCCTCAATAACAATGCTCCTAAGGGTAGCGGTCAGTCTCGTACTATGATTGATACCAGGGCTCGACGTATCTTGGCAAAGCGGCGAGAGATCGAGCGGCTGGTCGACCGCAAGAGCGAAGGTCTGACTATCGTGCCATTGAAGCTTCTGACGCATGGGCGGTATGTCAAGCTGGAGTTGGCTGCCGGTAAAGGTAAAAAGCGTTATGACAAGCGTCGGGCAGTGCAGGAGCGAGATATCAAGCGAGAGCTGGCGCAACGAAGGAAGAGGTAAGCCGGATGAAGTTAGCGTCTTGGAATGTGAACGGGCTTAGGGCGGTCGTTAAGAAAGGAGAGCTGGCTAGCTTTCTAGATGATGAGCGACCGGACGTACTTTGCCTGCAGGAGGTTAAGCTAAAGCCCGAGCAGGTTGATTTTCATCTAGCGGGTTATCAGCTGATCTTAAATAGTGCCGAGCGAGCCGGTTATAGTGGGACCGGCATGTTGGTGCGGAGTGAGCTATTCGGCGAGATTACTGCTGCTCAGATACGACGCAACATTCCGGCCGAGATAGCTAATGACTTCGGGCTCGGGCGGGATGAATTCGGCGACGCTAATGCTGAAGGCAGGGTGCTGGTGCTGGAGCTGGATGGTTTCTACCTATGTACTGTCTATACACCGAACGCTAAGGGTGACCTGAGCCGACTGGAGCTTCGTTACACTCAGTGGGATCCGGCTTTCCTTAGCTATATGAATCAGCTGAGACGGGATAAACCGGTGATATTTTGCGGCGACCTGAATGTGGCAGCTAAGGAAATTGACCTGGCTAACCCTAAGCAAAATGTCGGCAAACACGGCTTTACTGATGAAGAGCGACAGGGCTTTGCTAATATTTTGCGTGACGGTTTTGCCGATAGTTTCCGCCTGCTACATGGTGATGAGCCCGATCAATATACCTGGTGGTCACACTGGGCGAGAGCCCGGGAACGTAATATCGGCTGGCGGATTGACTATTTCCTAGTGGACGAGCGACTTAGTCGTCGGATTGACCGGGCGATGATTTACGCTGATCGACTCGGGTCAGATCATTGTCCGATCGGGGTGGTGATTAGATAAATGGCTGATTATTGGCGCAAACAACAGCCCGGTCAGCCGCTATATGGCGATATTCTTTGGAGTCGGCCGGAGCGACGAGATCAGGCCGGTCGGCTAACAATCATTGGTGGCAATAGTCATGGCTTTAGTGCAGTGGCGTCAGCGTATCAGCTAGCTAGGCAGCTTGGTGTCGGTGAGGTTAGAGCTGTTATTCCTGATGCTCTGGGGGCGAAATTACCGACAGCGGTGCGTCATCAGCTGGATGACCTGATCTTGGCGCCATCAAACCCTAGCGGTGGGCTAGCTTTGGGGGCTGAGCGAGATTTGGCGGTGGCGGCCAGCTGGTCGAATAACCTACTCTTTATCGGTGATAATGGCGCTAATGCCGAGACGGCGAAGCTGCTGGAGCGATTTTTAACTAACCCGGCACACCAAGAGACCAGGGTGACGTTGGCTCGGGATACCATTGATCTGCTGGTCTATAGTGCCGAGGCGCTTTTAGCTCGAGAGAACTGTCATCTAGTGCTGAGCTTAGCGCAGCTGCAGAAACTGGCCCGAGCGGTTTATTATCCTAGAGTCATCACCTTTTCGCAGGGAGTCAAGCAAATAGCCGAGACTCTGCACAAGTTCACTATTTCTTATCGAGTAGTGATTACTCTATTCCACGACGATAATCTATTGGTAGCCGGTGAGGGGGGAGTGGTTAGTCAGCCCTTTACCCAGCCGATGCGAGTTTGGAGTGGCGAAGTAGCGACCAGGGAGGCGGCTTGGTCGGTCTGGCAACCGGATATAATAAAAGCGACAGCTACCGGCTGGACGGAACTATAGAGAGGAGGGAAAGTGCCGGGACAAGAGATAATTATCGGGTTACTAGCTTTGACAGTGCTAGTCTTGATCGTTACGCTGATTCGTCAACAGCGACCGAAGGCGGAGGAGCAGTATCTGCAGAATGATCTGGCTCATCTACGCCGAGAAGTGTCTGACCTGAATACCAATCTTAATAAAACCTTGACCGAGCGGATGGATCGGACGCAAGATTCGGTGCGAGACCAGTTGCGCCAGTCGGCAAAGATCGTCAACGATGTCAGCAGCCGGCTGGCTAAGCTGGATGAGACTAATCGGCGAGTGGTTAGCGTGGCGGACGAGCTGAAAACTCTGCAGAATGTCCTACAGAACCCGAAGCAGCGAGGTGTCTTCGGCGAATTCTATCTTAACTCGGTGCTGGATAACGTCCTGGCTACCAATCAATGGCAGTCGCAATACCGCTTTCAGGATGGCGAGATCGTCGATGCGGTAATTTTTCTGGATAAGGGGCGGATTCTGCCGATAGACTCTAAGTTTTCGCTCGAGAATTATAATAGGTACATTGAGTCAACGGATAAAGAGGCGAGAGCTCGGCTGATGACCAAGGTCAAGGCGGATCTTAAGGGGCGGATTGATGAGACAGCCAAATATATTCGACCGAGCGAAAACACCATGGACTTTGCCTTTATGTTTATTCCCAGCGAGAGTCTCTACTACGATCTACTGGTCGGCAATGTCGGTCAGGGTGGCTCAGCTCGGGATCTAATCGAGTATGCCTTTCGGGATAAGCGAGTGATCATCACCAGTCCGACCAGCTTTATGGCATACCTGGAGACGGTACTGCAGGGACTTCGTAGTCTCCAGATAGAGGAGCAAGCTAAGGAGATCCAGAAACGAGTAGCTCAGCTGGGCATGCATATCGCTAAGTACGATGAATACTTGCGCAAGCTTGGTAATAGTCTAGGCACGACCGTGAATCACTATAATGCCGCCTATAAAGAATTCGCTAAAGTGGACAAGGATGTGATCAAGATATCTGCCGATGGATCGACTCCGGTTATTACGGCAGAGCAGGTTGACAGTCCGATCAAACAGGTTTAACACTTGCATTTTAGCCAATATATGCGGTAACATGAACGAGTAAGCTAAATAAGGAGGGACATACATGGCTACAAAGAAGGGTAAGCGCCCTACTACTGCCAGTCGGAAACAGTCAGCCAAATCTGAGTCAACCACACGAAGCAAGCGCCGGACTACTAAGCCGGAGGTGGAAGAGGTAGTTGAAGTCGTTGAGGTGGAGGCCCCGGTGCTGGCTATGCCGGAGGAGGCGACGTTTACCGAGAAGTTAGCTGCCTTAAATCCGGCTCGTCTAGCAGCTGAGCTAGTCGGCACATTTATACTGACGGCGGTATTCATCAGGCTGATCAACAACACTAATTATGGACTGATCGTCATCGCTCTGACGATATCAGCGTTGGTGATGATCGGGCGGGTGCATCTCAATCCGGCGATCACTTTTGCTCGCTGGATTCTGCGCAAGATTGATGGAGTGAAAGCAGCGACCTTTATCGTGGCGCAGGTGCTGGGTGCTGTTTTAGCATTCTTTGCGCTCACCGGTATCAATAATGCCGGCTTTGAATATAAAGCAGCGATTAAGAGTGGTGTAATGAAAGCCGGTGTAACTGAGGAGGTTATTAAAAAGGCCGGTGGTCTTGATAAGTGGGCATTACAGTACGGCGGTATTGACACCATAGCTAAACAGCTGGGTATTACCAAGAAAGGTCCAGCTCCTAAGCTATATCAGTACAGTGCTCTTAACGAGGGTAAAGAGTGGGTTGCTATGCTGGGTGAGATGACCGGTGCGATCGTACTTGGTCTCGGGGCAGGCTACGCCTACGACCGGAAAAAGAAGCATCAGAAGGTTGCTAAGGGTCTAGTGATTGGTCTTTGTTGGTTAGCCGGTTTGGTGATCAGCACCTCTGATGCCTCTAAAACTATTCTGAACCCTGCCGTGGCTTCGACTATGGGAGTGTTTGGTTCGGGTAGCACTAATGCGTTCCTGTGGCCGGTTCTAGTCTATGTTCTGGGTACGGTCGTAGGTACGACTATTGGTATACTTATCTACCATATGTTGTCTGATCGGATTAAGTCCGACGACTGCGACTGCCAAGATTAGTCGGTAGGATAGAGCGACAAAATAGGAGCTGAGAGAAGCTCCTATTTTTTGTGATTAATTCTGCTATAATACTGGTCATGGCTATCATATATAATAAAACTGAGGAAAAGACGGAGTTACAACAGAAAGTGCTGGCGGACTTAAGAGCGAAGCAAGCCACCTCGGCCCTGGATGGTGATGCTGCCCGTCTTGGTGCTGATTATGATAACCGGGCCGGAGCTACGGATGAAGTCAAGACGATCCGACTATGGTTGGTCGTCGCCATTATGTTGATAACAGCTGTTTTGGTAGTGGTGGTTAACCAAAAATGATGGACGAACGTATGTCGAGTAGCGGCTCCGGATTATCGAGCCGAACCATCAAGCGAGCCGGTATCGCCCTGGTCGTCGTAGCTGTTTTGGTCTTTGCCGGCGGCTCAGTCGTGGTGGTTGATGCCACTAAGGCGGCTAACGACTATATTGAGCAAGCCAATAACCAGTACCAGGCTATTTCTAATAACAAAGACCTTACTAAAGAAGTGGTGCGTTTGCGACAGGTCTGGCTGGGCGATATCTTTTGCGCTAAGTATGATCGGACGACCAAGCTGGAGGCGTCTTACCAAGCATTGATCAATAACCTGCGTCGCTATCAGCTGATCATGGGGGCACACAACAAGCTGGTGGCTCAGTTTAACTCCGGCGTAGCGGGAGGGGCGGTGCTCAATAGTGACCTACTCGAGCGAATCAACAAGATTATTGAGCTGATGAAGAAGTACTATCCCGAGGATACCGGGCGTATTCAGGCGATGGTAGCGCTGAGTCAGCGGATCACTGCCAGTACCACTTTTGCTGAGATTGGTGCCGACATGAATCGTGCCTTAGGCGAGAATGAAAAATGGCTGGACGGTCATCGGCAGACGATTGAGCGAGCCAGGGTGGACTTTCAGACTAAGCTAAATGCCACTTAGTCGGCGTACCTTACCGGCTGTGTTATCATATGAGGTATGACGATAGAGACTGTTCGAGAGATACTGCTGGAGCGCTTGACTAAACTGGATCGGCCGGGAGACATTCTTAAGGCGCCCGAGCTAAAGAAGCTATTTAGCAAGCTAAAGAGCTTGCCGGCGCCGGACAAAGCTCAGTTTGGGGCAAAGCTAAATGAGCTCAAGCGAGAGCTACAGATCGAGGTAGATAAGTTGGCTCAGGTGGCTAGTGTGACGGAAGTCGAGCCACTGGATGTGACGGCTCCCTTTGGTGCCGGTCGTCTCGGTGCTAAAGCGGTACGACCGGCGCTTTTGCCAGTCGAGCAGGCTAGCTTACATCCGCTAACTCGGGAGATTCGCCATGTGGTAGAGGTTTTTACCAGGATGGGGTTTGTTTGCGAGGAGGCACGTCAGCTGGATGATGACTATCATATGTTTGCTTCGCTCAACTTTCCGTCTGATCACCCGGCTCGAGATGGTTATGATACTTTTCGGACGGAGGAGGGCTATATCCCACCGGCTCATACGACAGCCATGGAGAATAGAGTTCTCTCAGCCGGGCGAGAACAGCTGGAGCGGGGTGAGCCGATCGCTCACTTCAGCTACGGTCGGGTCTTTCGCAATGAAGATGCCGATGTAACTCATGATCACACCTTTCATCAGTTTGAAGGAGTCTATGTGTCAAGCGATGCTAACTTGGCTCAGATGCTGGGTATGTTAAAAGATTTTTTTCAGGTTTATTACCGGCAGGAGATTCGTATCAAGACTCAGCCGGGCTACTTCCCGTTCACTGAACCCAGTCTGGAGCTTCAGATCGAAAAGCCGACAGCGCTTGGTGGCGGTGGCAAAGGTGGTGAGTGGCTGGAGATGCTGGGCTGCGGCATGCTCCACCCCAATGTCTTAAAGATGGCGGGGATTGACCCGTCGAAGTACCGAGGTTTTGCCTGGGGCGGCGGGATAGAGAGGCTGATTATGCTGAAGTATAATATCGAGGATTTACGTCATTTCGAGTCGGGCAACCTGACCTTCCTGAGACAGTTTGGAGGTGTAGCATGATCATTTCGCTTAATTGGCTAAAGCAGTACTTCTCGCAGGGGGCTTACCCCGGCGTAAAGGAGTTAACCGAGTTAATCGGGGCTCGCCTAGTTGAGATAGAAGGAGTGACGGAGCTGGCGCCATACTATCAGTCGGCGGTAGTAGCTAGTGTAGTTGATTGCCGGGATCACTCCGACAGCGACCACCTTCATATTTGCCGGATTGACGATGGTGGCGCAGTCAAAGATGTACCCAGAGACGACGACGGCATGGTGCAGGTGGTCTGCGGAGCGCCCAATGTTCGCACCGGACTAAAGGTAATCTGGCTGCCACCCGGCTCGATCGTACCGGCGAGCTATGACACAAAGGGTGAGCTAAAGTTAAGTAGCCGCAAATTGCGAGGTGTTATTTCTTATGGCATGCTGGCTAGCCCCTGTGAACTAAAACTCTGGCACGACCAAGAGGGTATCTTGGAGGTCGATGACGACTCGGCTCAGCCGGGACAGAGCTTACTCGACTTACTGGATCTGGATGATTACTTGCTGGAAGTCGAAAATAAGAGCCTGACGCATCGCCCCGACTGTTTTGGTTTGATCGGCTTTGCTCGAGAAGTTATGGCGATTATCGGTAGTGAAGTCTCGACGCCGGAGTGGTTTAACCGCCTAACCGATAAGCTACCGGTCACGACAGTGGCAGTTAAGCCTACGGTAACCATCATGGATGATGATATCTGCGATCGCTACGAGTGTGTCGCTCTGTCGGGGATTGATCAGACTTCGTCGCTACCCCTGCAGCTGCGTAGTTTCTTGGGTCGCTCTCAGGTCAATTCTATCTCGGCACCGGTCGATATCACTAATTACCTGATGCTGGTGACGGGGCAACCGCTTCATGCTTTCGATCTGGATCAAGTGATCAAACTGTCGCCGACAGGCAAGCCTGATATCGTGGTGCGTTTGGCAAAAGCGGGTGAGACGCTTGAGCTGATTGATGGCCGGACGGTCAAGCTGGACCAGAAGGATATAGTCATCGCCGTCGGTGACCGAAAGAGGAGTCTGCCTATCGCTCTGGCCGGGGCGATGGGTGGTAAAGCGACCGAGATCACGGCCGAGACTAAGCGAGTCCTGCTGGAAAGCGCCACCTTTAGTCTGTATCATCTGAGAGGGACGCAGTTCCGACACGGTATCTTTTCCGAGGCGATTACTCGCTTTACTAAGGGGCAGCCGGTAGCATTGACCCACCCGGTACTACTTCAGGCTGTAGTAATGTTGCAGCAGTACTCCGGTGCCGAGTTAATTAGTCAGGTGGCGGAGAGCTACCCGGGGCGACGCACATCAACTAGTTTTGAGCTACCCGTCAGCCGTTTTACTGATGTGCTGGGCTGTTATCATGGTCAGCCCTATAGTAGTCAGATGATAGAGCGGACGCTTAAGAGCTTGCAGTATGATTCAGTTGAGGTTAAGGCGAATCGGGTAAAGGCGGTGGCGCCGTGGTGGCGTCCCGATCTGGTCTACGACGAGGATGTGATCGAGGATATCGGGCGGGTTAATGGCTACGACGAGATCACTTCGTCTCAGCCTACCAGACCTTACGTAGCGGTGGAGGATGACCCGATGTATCAGCTGCATCGTCTATTGAAAGATCGGCTCTATCAAGCCGGCGGTAATGAGATGATGAGCTACTCTTTCATCCATGGCGACTTGCTGGACAAGGTTGGTGATGATAAGGCTAAGGCCTTTCGCATAGTCAACGCTATCTCACCTAAGTTGCAGTATTGTCGACGAGACCTCCTGCCCGGCTTGCTGGACAAGACCGGCAGTAATCTACGGGCCGGTTACGACCGCTTCATGCTGTTTGAGCTGGGCAAAGTGCACAGACGAGGTCAGATGGATCAGGTTGAGCCGGAGCTGCCGGCAGAATTAGCCTGTCTAGCCGGGGTGATTGTGGCCAAAGTTGGCCTGGCTGGTGCGCCGTTCTATGAGGCGAAGCATGTAGCGGATTGCCTGCTGCGTTCGCCCGACCTTCATGTTAGCTATGTGCGTCTTGACCTGTGCGACCATTCGCTAGACAGCTCGCTCAATCTATTTGAGCCGACTCGCTCAGCAGCATTGGTGCTTACCTCTACCGGTCAGCTTATTGGAGTGGTTGGCGAGATTAGACAGTCGGTGCGCCGGGCTTTCAAGCTGCCGGATTGGCTGGCCGGTTATGAGCTATACCTTGATCCGTTGCTTGGGCGGCTGAATGATGATATAGCTTACCATCCGATTAGTCGTTATCAGGGAACAAGCCGTGATGTTACCTTGCAGGTGTCACTGGATACGACTTTTGGCTCTGTCGAGGAGTGCGTCAGGCAGGCTCTGGACGAGAAGATGGCTGACGGACTTAGCTATCAGATGCAGGCGAAGGATATCTTTCTGGCGGGAGAGCGGTGTCAGAATATTACTTTCCACCTTGACTTCACTGACCGCCACCAGACTGTTAATAGTAAGGCGATCAGTGGACTGATCGATCATCTGGCGAAAAGAGCGCAGAGTAAGTTGAAGGCTAAACTAATCTAAGACAAGGAGGATAAATGAGTGAACGAAGCTTGACGCCTCGCTGGCAAAGGATCGCCATCTGGATCATTGCCATCGTTATGCTAGGAGGAACATTGGCGGGGCTGGTCTTTATGGTGCTAAGTACCATGGACAGCAAAATCAACCCTAGCAATATTGCTCGGGAAGAGCAGGCGAAGAACATGGCGAAAGCCAGGCAGGAATATCTGAAAGAACAGGCGGAGGAGCGCAAGAAGAAGCGAGGGCTTGACGGCTACGCCGATAAGGTGGCTAGCTTTGATGCTAAGACTGTCACTGCCCTGACTGTCGATACCCTTAAGGAGGGAGACGGAGCTACGGTGAGTAGCGATAGTACTCTGAGCGCCAACTATACCGGCTGGACACCTGATGGTAAGATATTTGATAGCACGAAATCAGATGGCTCGACGGCTAAGCCAGTCACCTTTAGCCTAAAGGGCGTTATCAAAGGTTGGTCGGAAGGGCTGTCAGGTAAAAAGGTCGGCGGAGTCTATCTGCTGTCAATCCCGGCGAACATGGCTTATGGCGAGCGAGGCAGTGCGGACGGCTCAATCGCTCCTAATACTCCACTGAAGTTTGTAGTCGAGATCGTCAAGCTGGAGAAGTCTAGCTAACGTATCTAGCGAAGAATTTTTCAAGCTGGTCAATGATGCCGGGGTCGCTAGTCTCCAGGGCGATCTCTCTGGTGCCAGCTCGGACACCGAGGGTGGAGAAATTATGTGAGCCGGTGATGGCCAGCTTAGTGCCATCCGGCATGGTACCGATCATGAACTTAGCATGTAGGTAGCGTGGTCGCTGATAGCTGGTCGTCAGGCTCTTTACTGTCGAGCGAGTACCGATCATGATATTGTTCACCGGATCTTTGGCGCTACCCTTGGGGTTGAAGTAGATGGAGGTGGCGGGCTTCTTCTTAAGAATACGCGCTAGCTCACCGGCGGGACAGTACTGCGACACGAGCAGGACGCTCTCGGCTTTCCTAGCTAGTCTCACGGCGTGTTTATAGATGACGGATCGATTAATCTTGCCGCCGTCAAGTAGCATCGTACCGAACTGAGTGTCGATTTCTCGGTCAACGGCGTGACCCTTGCCCAGCTCAATACTCTCTACCAGATGCTGCTCGCTGACTAGATTATCGGCAATCTGCCGGTCATGCATATGAAAGATGTAATCGGTGCGTTCGGTTGTCCCTGACTGATTAAGATTTACTCCACCGAAGGCATAGACATCGTCATCAACCACAGTCCACTTGCTATGGGTTCTACCCAGCAGGTAAGGGATCTTCTTAGCACCCAGCCAGTAGAACTCTGCCCCGGCTTGCTCTAATTCACTGCGTAGCTGATCAGTCTGACGCATGCCGGCCCCAGCTAGGCTTGATGGTAGAGTGCAAGTGCGATCGCAGATAAAGGTTAGTAGATCGGCGGCCACATGGACATCAATACCCCTCCTGGAGGCGTCGATGATATCGTCGATTAGCCCATCGGTAGCTGACCCTCGAGCAAAGCAGAGGCTGATGATGTAGATGCGACGCTTGGCGTGCCTGACCGCCCGGCGAGCTTGCTCGACATACTGCCGAGGCAATAGTAGTTGGATAGGTGACTTTTGCTCACTCATACCGTAATAGTATAGCACCTAAGTCCCCTTTGACCCTGTTGCGGGTTTACTAGACCAATATGGTTGTGGTATGATGCATGCTAAGGAAATATGATGAAGGGGAGGGCAAGTGGATATCTCATCTATGCTAGGTAAAAATAATGGCTCGAAAGACGCCAAGGCAATATCCGTCGACGAGGTCAATGACGACGGTGGTCAGTTTGAGGCGCTGGGTGACTATAACGTCGATGATCAAGGGCATCGACTGGAGTTCAATCCTAACGAGACGATCAATACCAGTGATAACGCAGTGGTCGGCGACTATAATGTGGTCAAGCCGCAGTATACTGACCCCGAGCCGATCGTGGCGCCATCTCAGCCGGAGGCTAATCCGGCGCCAACTGATGATGAGGCGATTGACCCGGCGAAGATGGACTTTATCAAGACCTACACCAG
>CAJPSI010000006.1 GCA_905373275.1 Candidatus Saccharibacteria bacterium UBA1103
GTACTACTCGTACATAAGAGAGTCTGCTTTAATTGAGATTAGACTAAGGCATGAGACTGGGGAAATTACGGGCATATTAACAAGATTAAGCCTCGTAGCTCAGGGCAGGGCACATGGTCTCCTCAGACCTGGCGACGTACAACCTACCACTGGCAATTGCTATCTAGCTGTTATATCAACAGTCTTCGTCAACCATATCGCCCTGCTCTTACGCACTATCATCCTTTATCGCACTAAAGGGTGTCTTTCGTCCTTCGTCTGCGTCAGTCATTTCCTGAAGACTGTGCACGCTTGAAGCTCAGCAGTGCACGAGCCAGCCAGGCGGGTCTGAAGGAAATGATGACGAGACGAAGAGTGAAGGGTTAATTAAGTAGTTGAGCTGGTACCATATTTGCATTTTCAGAAATAATCAACTACACTATCAGCAATGAAGTAGTGTAAGTCTGTTTGTGGTGCTCGTTCTCGGCGGTACGAGCTCCTCAGGTATGGTCTCATTTACACACTACGGTGAGACCGGACTGCAGTCAAACAGAATTAGGTCCTTCAGCCAAGCCATATTTATATAAATAAGAGTAGAGGAGAGACTCGTGGCAGAAGCAACGAAGCAATACGTGGTAGATGGGGTGACCAAACGCACCTATTTCCGCCCGGAGCACAAAGTCATAGACCTACCGGATCTGGTCGGACACCTAAAGTCATCGTGGCGCAAGATGGTCGATAGCGACCTGGGCGACATCTTTAGTGAGGTTAATCCGATCGATGACTATACCGGTGAGAAGCTAAGCCTCAGCTTTAAGGACTATCATTTTGGTGAGCCCAAGATATCAGACAAGGAGGCTATCCGGGATAACGCCGACTACACAGCGCCCTTGTACGCTAACGTCGAGCTGGTAAATCGGACGACCGGTGAGGTCAAGGAGCAAGAGCTTTATCTAGGCGAATACCCCTGGATGACCGACCGAGGTACTTTCGTAATCAACGGTTCTGAGCGGGTGATCATCTCGCAGCTGATCCGCAGTAACGGTGTCTACTTTGATGCCGAGCAAGTCGGTGATCAGCGCTACTATGGTGCTCGCATCATGCCCAGTCGAGGTGCTTGGTTTCAGTTCGAGACTGACTCGCATGGAGTCATCTGGGTCAGGATTGACCGTCGCCGCAAGATGCCGGTGACGACACTGCTGCGAGCCCTGGGCTACAGCACTAATACCGCCATCAATGAGCTATTTGCTAAGACTAATCATGGTGAGGTTGATTACATTAAAGAAACCATCGCTAAGGAGAGCAGCCGAACTACCAACGAGGCGCTGATTGACGTCTTTCAGCGTCTCAGACCCGGCGATCTAGCTACGGTCGAGAACGCTCGCCAGATGATAGAGCGATCATTCTTTGACTTCAAGCGTTTCGATATGGGTAAAGTTGGTCGCTACAAGCTCAACCGTCGCCTGGATAATATCAAAAAAGATCTAGGTATGCCGACCGGGCTGACTGAGACGAACGAGAACCGGGTTTTACTGCTTGACGATCTGGTGGCTATTGTCAATGAGATCATCAGGCTCAATAACACTCGGGAGCCGGCTGATGACATCGATGCTTTCTACAATCGTCGAGTGCGTCTGGTGGGTGAGTTGGTGGCTCGTCAATTCCGAGTGGGACTACTGCGCCTAGAGCGCAATATCCGTGATCGGATGACCGTGGCGGATCTGGCTACGGTGACGCCGGCTCAGCTGATCAACGCCCGACCGATCGTGGCGGCAGTGAGAGAGTTCTTTGCTTCGTCACAGCTTTCGCAGTACATGGAGCAGGAGAACCCGATCGCCGAGCTGTCGCATCGCCGCCGCCTCAGTTCGACCGGCCCCGGTGGCTTGACTAGAGAGCGAGCTAAGATCGATGTACGTGATGCCCACCCGACTCATTACTCCAGAGTTTGTATCATTGAGACACCTGAGGGTGGAGCAGTCGGTCTGGTGCTGAACTTAGCTACTCACGCTAAGATCAACGACTATGGCTTTATCACCGCACCATACCGCAAGGTGATTGACGGCAAGGTGACGAATCAGATCGAGTATCTGGATGCCGAGGCGGAGACGCATGAGACTATCGCTGAGAGCTCAGTCCGGCTGAACCCCGACGGTTCTTTCACTGACGAACGAGTGGATGTTCGACGCAACCTGCGCCCGGAAACGGTTGACAATCACGAGGTTACTTATATGGATGCCAGCTCGATGCAGGTGATTGGGACGACGGCTTCGCTGATTCCTTTTGTCGAGCGCAACCGCATGGATCGCAACCTAATGGGCTCGAACATGCAGCGCCAGGCGGTACCGCTGATCAATCCCGAGTCGCCGACCGTTGGTACCGGTGTCGAACATGAGCTGGCCATGAATACTTCCTCGCTGATCGTAGCTGAGGCGGCAGGTGAGGTGCTCAAAGCTGATGCCGATGAGATCCGGGTTAAATACAGCGACAAGCTGATCAAGACTTATCACCCGACCCATTTCGTCAAGACTAACGCCAATCGGTCGTTCAACCAGCGAGTGGTGGTGACTCGGGGGCAAAAGGTCAAACAGGGGCAGCCGCTGATCGAGGGGGCGTCCATTGCCGATGGCGAAGTGGCGCTTGGTCGAGATGTGATCGTCGCCTACATGCCGTGGAAAGGCTACAACATGGAGGATGCCATTATTGTCAGCCGACGCTTGGTCGAGGACGACGCTCTCACCAGCATTGATATCGCCAGCTCCATGGTTGAAGTACGAGACACTAAGCTCGGTCCGGAAATTGTCACCAGGGATATCCCTAATGCTTCCGAGGAGGCATTACGCAACCTTGACGAGAACGGTATCGTAGCAGTCGGCTCAGAGGTCAAGCCAGGTGATGTCTTAGTAGGTAAGATTACACCGAAAGGCGAGCAGGAGCTTAGCTCGGAGGAGCGCTTACTCAGGGCAATCTTCGGCGAGAAAGCTCGTGACGTGCGGGATACCTCGCATCGAGTCGGCCGCTCGGAGGGCGGCAAGGTGGTAGCGGTACGGATCTTTGATCGGGACTCCGGCTACGAGCTCAAGGCCGGTGTGTTGAAGCAGATCGAGATCTTCATCGCCCAGACTCGCAAGATTCAGGTCGGTGACAAGCTGGCCGGTCGTTATGGTAATAAAGGCGTAGTGGCTCGGGTCTTGAATGAAGAGGATATGCCTTTCATGGCTGATGGTACACCGGTTGATATGATCTTAAATCCGATGGGTGTGGCTTCTCGTATGAACCTGGCTCAGCTCTTTGAGGTGCATATCGGCATGGCGGCTCGCAAGCTGGGTTACAAGGTGGCCACTCAGGTTTTCCGAGGTATCCCTAATGACAAGATTGCCGATGAGCTGGAGCGAGCCGGCTACGATCGGAGCGGTAAGTTCGAGCTTTATGATGGGCGAACCGGCGAACCATTCCAGGAGGAGACTACCGTCGGGGTGATGTACATGATCAAGCTTCGGCACATGGTTATTGATAAGATTCATGCTCGGTCGACCGGACCGTACACTATGGTCACTCAGCAGCCGCTAGGTGGGCGAGCCCACAATGGCGGTCAGCGTCTGGGAGAGATGGAAGTCTGGGCACTGGAGGCCTATGGTGCAGCTACTACCTTGCAGGAGATGCTGACTATCAAGTCGGATGATGTTAAGGGGCGAGCTCGGGCTTACGAGGCGATCATCAAGGGCAACCGAATCGAAGGACCGGATATACCGGAAGGCTTCAAGGTGCTGGTTAAAGAGCTGCAAGGCTTGGGGCTCAAGGTTGATCTACTGGATAACGATGAGCTAAGAGACGCTGAGGCACTGGTGACTGAGGCTGGCGATGGCGGTAAGGTCGAGGCTGACCGGGAGGTGGCTGAGTCATTAGCCGAGACGATGGACGAGCCGATTGATGAAGCACCCGAGCTGGACGACGAGGATAATCTTGCCTTTGTCGCATCGGATGATGAAGCAGAGCCGGATGATATTAGTGAACTAAGTGACGAGGAGGAGGCGTAATGGCACGATCACAAGACGAGAAGTCAGTGGCTGACTTTAATGCTGTTCGACTGACTATTGCTAGCCGAGAGGATATTTTAGCTTGGTCTTACGGCGAAGTGCTAAAGCCTGAGACGATCAATTACCGTACTCAGAAGCCGGAGCGAGATGGCTTATTCTGCGAGCGAATCTTTGGACCGGTCAAGGATATCAACTCTAATGACGCCAAGCTCAAGGGTGTGCGTAGCCGAGAGGCGGCCGTCGACAAGAACGGTGAGCTGGTCACAAAGAGCTCAGCCCGGCGAGAGCGGATGGGGCATATCAGCCTGGCTACACCGGTAGCCCATATCTGGTTCATGCGAGGTGTACCCAGTGCTATGTCACTTCTGCTTAATATCACCGTCAAGAATCTGGAGCGGATTGCTTATTATCAGTCGTATGTTATCTTGGCAGTTGACCAAGAGACGGTTGATCAATTCAGGGCAGATGTTGAGGCGGAGCGAGAGGCCGGGCGAGCCGCCATCAAGATGCGCTACGATAAGGCGGCTAATGCACCTGAAGTCGAGGGTGACAACCCGGTCGACTTGCAAGCCCTCAGCAAGGAGATGGATAACGAGCTGAAAGAACTGGAGGATAACTATACTTACAAGAAAGAGGCGCTGGACAAGTTTCAGAAGAGTGCTCTGATCTCGGAGAATGATTACCTCAACTTGCCGGAAGGCTACGAGGATCTGATCGAGGTTGGCATGGGCGGTGAGGCGCTCTATCGGCTGCTGAGCGAGATTGATCTGGATCAATTGATTAACGATCTACGTGAAGAAGCGGCGACCAAGAAATCAGCCAGTGCCATCAAGAAGAAGTTGCAGAAACGGCTCAAGATCCTCGAGGGTATTCAGGCGGCCGGCATCAAGCCGGAGTCGATGTGCTTGACCGTCCTACCGGTCATTCCGCCGGACTTGCGACCGATGGTTCAGCTAACCGGTGGTCGGTTCGCCACCTCTGACTTAAACGATCTGTACCGACGAGTGATTAATCGCAACAACCGTCTGAAGAAGCTGGCTGAGCTGAATGCTCCGGAAGTGATTACTCGCAATGAGATGAGAATGCTCCAAGAGGCAGTTGATGCTCTGATCGACAACAGTGCCACTCGGGGTAGCCGAGCCGCTCAAGCGACTAATCGACGTCGACTTAAGTCGCTATCCGATTCGCTCAAGGGCAAGCAAGGTCGTTTCCGCCAAAACTTACTGGGTAAGCGGGTCGATTATTCCGGTCGTTCAGTCATCGTTTCGGGTCCGGAGCTGACGATAGATCAGTGCGGTATGCCTAAGACCATGGCTCTGGAGCTATTCAAGCCGTTTGTCATTTCTAAGCTTATGGAGTGGGAGCAGGCGCACAATATCCACACAGCTCAACGTCTGATTGACTCGGGTGATCCGGTGGTTTGGGACGCTCTGGATGAGGTGATTCAGGGCAAGTATGTCCTGCTTAACCGGGCGCCGACCTTACACCGTCTATCTATCCAGGCGTTTCAGCCTAAGCTGATCGAAGGCTTGGCTATTCAGGTTAGTCTGCTGGCGCTGAAAGGCTTCAATGCTGATTTTGACGGCGATATGATGGCGGTTCATTTGCCGCTCTCGGAGGAAGCGCAGGCAGAAGCTCGGGATCTGATGTCGGTTCGAAGTAACCTGCTCAAGCCGGCTGACGGCAGTCCGGTGCTATATATCTCTCAGGATATTGTACTGGGGTGCTACTACATGACCTATGACAAGCAATCAACTCAGCTAAAGGAAGGCGAGAAGCGTCGGATCTTTAGCTCACCGGCCGAAGCAGTCATGGCGAAAGATGCCGGCGAGATCAAGTACCAGACACCGATCACCATTCGTTTCAGGGGTAAGACCTATGATACGACTCTGGGTCGAGTCCTGGTCAATGAGGTGCTGCCGGAGGACTTTCCTTTCGTCAATCAGACCTTAGCGAAATCTGACCTAACTCGGGTGGTAGCGAGAGTTTTCGATGGTTATGGTGCGGATGTGGCTGCTGATACGGCCGATAATCTTAAAAATCTAGCGTTTGAATACGCTACTCAATCGGCTCTCTCGACCGGTATGGATGACTATTTCGAGGTTGATGATATCGATGAGATTATGAGCAATGGTGATGCTAGAGTGGCGCAGATAGCCGGGCAGTACAACGACGGCTTGATCACTAACGATGAGCGCAAGCGCTTGACTGTCAAGGTCTGGCGAGATGTTGATGCTAAAGTGACCTCTGAAGTAGAGGAGCGTCTACAGGTGACCGACTCGTCCGTGTCGGTATTAGCCCTGTCGGGAGCTCGTGGTGATGTCAATTGTATCAAGCAGGCGGGGGCGATGATCGGTGTACAGGTGGATGCCACCGGTAAGGACATCGAGCTACCGGTCAAGAGTCCGTACAAGATGGGCATGACCCCGCTGGAGGCTTTCGTGGTAACTCGCGGTTCTCGCTATGGTGGTGTCTCGACCGCTCTAAAGACGGCTGAGTCCGGCTACCTGACCAGACGTCTGGTAGATGTGGCGCAAGATGTCTTCACGGTGCCGGATGATCAGGTGCCGGAAGACCCGGGCCTCACTATCTACCGGGACGAGGCTGATATCACCGGCGTTAGCTTCGCTAAGCGTCTGGACGGCCGATACGCCGCCGAGGATGTGACCGGCTATGTCATGAAAGGTGATCTGATTAGCTCCGACATTGCGGCGGCTATTGATAAGGATGAGTCGATTAACGAAGTTAAGATCATGTCGGTGCTCTCGACGCCCGAGCTCAGAGGTGTACCACGCAAATCTTATGGTCTCGACCTCTCGACCAACTTCCTGGTCAGCGAAGCTGAGCCGATCGGCGTCATCGCTGCTCAGTCGATCGGTGAGCTGGGTATGCAGCTGACCCTGGATACCAAGCATAGTGGTGGTGTCGGCGGAGCTAATATCTCTACCGGTATTGTTCGTGTCGAGGAGCTCTTGGAGGCCCGCAGTCCAAGCGGTGAAGCGTGCTTGGCGAGAGTTGACTTGACAGTCCAATCCATCAATGAGACTGAGGATAATTACGTCATCAATGTCATGCCTGACCAGATCAAGGTCAAAGATGAGGCGACGGGCGAGCTGGTAGCGGTGGAGTTCGGCGTATCGGATATCATGACCACCCCGCACCCCAGTGCTTCTGAGAATCGGGCTAAACCGGTCGTAACTCGTCGGGAAGACGGTTCGTTTGATGTAACTTTGCGTAATGACCAATATCAGCTGGCAGTATCAGCCGGTGACCATGTCGATAAGGGCGACTGTGTGACGGTCGGGTCGAAGCACCTGGGCGACCTCTTCGAGACTCAGGGTGTTGCTGCGACTGAGCGCTATGTGATTGATGAGATGCTCAAGATCTACGCCTCCCAGGGCGGTAATGTCTCGGCTAAGCATATGGAGATCATCGTTCGCCAGATGTTCAGTCGGGTTAGGATTAGTGATCCGGGCGACGGCTCATATATCGCCGGTGACGTGGTCAGCAAGGCGTCGGTGATGGATGAGAATAGAGAGTTGGTCGCCCAGGGTAAAGAGCCGGCGACGTTTGATCAGCTACTGCTCGGCATCACTAAGGTGTCGGTTAATAGCGATTCCTTCCTCTCGGGGGCGTCTTTCCAAGATACTACCAGGGTGCTGATCAGCGCTGCTATTTCAGGGCGGGTTGATCATCTCAAGGGGCTGAAAGAGAATGTCATCATCGGTCGTAAGATTCCGGTGGGCACGGGTGCTTTGCCTGAGCCTGAGTTGGCAGAAGAGCGTTTCGAGGCTGAGCCCGATCAGCAGCCTGCGGGCAGCTTAGTGTAATTCGCCGGCGTGCATTAGCTAATCCGTATTATGGCTCAGAGCATAGTCTGTAATTCCCTCCACGTATAACTCTTCTCTGTACGAGTAGTACAGGTGGTTTCCTCAGGCTTGGCACCGTATAAACTACCACGTGCACTGGTAAGCTTACTGATATATCAACAGCCTTCGTCAATCACACTGTACTACTCGTACCTAAGGAATGTCTGCTTTAATTGAGATTAGACTAAGTAATGAGACCAGGGGAAATTACGTCTGTATCAATGCCTTAGTCAGAGTAGCTCACCTAGCTTCCTCAGACCCCAGCACGATGCTTAATACTCATAACCACAAAGGAAGCCTAAGGCATAAGTAATGCTTTGCTGTGTCTAGCTAGCCTGACTAGCGTCAGCTGGACAGGCTGGCGACGTATAAGTCACCACTGGCAATTGCAACCTTGCTGTTATATCAACAGTCTTCGTCAACCACATCGCCCTACTCTTACGCAAAAGTAGCCCTTTAGTTAATGGGTATTTTCCTCTGCTGACCTTCTTTTGTTATCACACCTTCCTTTGTCCTTCACTCTATTAGTCATTTCCTGAAGACTGTGTGCGCTTGAAGCTCAGCAGCACACGAGCCAGCCAGGCGGCAACAAAGGAAATGATAATAGAGTGAAGAATGAGGGCTGACTAGGTTGGTAGAACTGAGGAGACCACCTGTACTACTCGTATGCCATAGGACCATGTATAGAGGGAAATTACAGCTTACTCTGAGTCATAAGCACTAATTATCACGCTTTGCGTTCTGCTGGAGTATGAGGAGACCACCTGTACTACTCGTACCAGCTCAAGCTATGCGTGGAGGGGAATTACAGATGATGCTACTGGTTTTGGCTGTCGTAATATGATATCCTATTCCAGAAGAGTTTCTAGCCATTCGCCAGTGCTGTGGACGGAATGGTATAGTTAGATATGTAACAATAGCTAAAAGGAGATCAATGCCTACAATCAATCAGTTGGTTCGTAAGCCGAGAAAAAGTGCGACCAAGAAATCCAAATCGCCGGCCTTGCTGACCATCCAAAATACCCTTAAGACTAAGACCTATGCCCAGAATGGACCATTGAAGCGAGGCGTCTGTGTCAAAGTTACCACTAAGACACCTAAGAAGCCGAACTCAGCCATGCGCAAGGTCGCTCGTGTTCGTCTGACTAACGGACAGGAAGTCTGGGCGTATATCGGCGGAGAAAAGCATAATCTACAGGAACATGCCGTTGTATTAGTGCGCGGTGGGCGTGTCCCTGACTTACCCGGTGTTCGCTATCATATCGTTCGCGGGGCGCTTGACCTACAAGGCGTCGAAGGTCGCAAGCGGGGTCGTAGCAAGTATGGTGCTAAGAAAGGAGACAAGTAATGCCACGTAAAACTACCAAGTCTTTACAGCGCCTGATCAAGCCGGACCGCAAGTATAACAGCGTCCAGGTACAGCGTCTGATTAATAAGTCGATGCTCAACGGCAAGAAGCACGCTGCGGAGCGGATGGTCTATGCGGCGTTGGAGCTGGCTACCAAGAAAGTCAAGTCGGAGAATCCGCTGGAAGTACTGGAGACGGCACTAAGTAATATCTCGCCTAATTACGAAGTCAAGAGCAGACGGGTCGGTGGGGCGAACTATCAGATTCCCTTCCCGATCCAGGGGCATAGGCAAGAGCACTTTGCCTTCATGTGGCTAGTTCAGGCTGCTCGGGCTCGCAAGGGTGCGCCTTATCAGGAGCGACTGGCCGGCGAGATTGTCGATGCGATTAATCAGACAGGCGTCGCTTATAAGAAGAAGGAAGACACTCACCGCATGGCTGAGGCTAACCGAGCGTTCGCTCACTTTGCGAGGAGTTAAGGGAGGATATATGGCAGATCATAATAAGATCCCCCTGAGCAAGTTTCGTAATATCGGGATCATCGCACACATTGATGCCGGCAAGACGACTACCACGGAGGGTATTCTTTACCGGACAGGACTGGCGCATAAGATTGGTGAGGTGCATGAAGGCGAAGCAACCACCGACTGGATGGAGCAAGAGCGAGAGCGTGGTATCACTATTACCAGCGCAGCGGTAACTTGCTATTGGCAGGATCATCACATCAACATCATTGATACCCCGGGGCATATTGATTTCACCGCTGAGGTGGAGCGCTCGCTGCGGGTGCTGGACGGAGCAGTCTGTGTACTGGACGGCAAGATGGGGGTTGAGGCGCAGACCGAGACGGTTTGGCGTCAGGCCAACAAGTACGATATCCCTCGGGTAGTCTTCATTAATAAGATTAACCAGACTGGTGGCGACTTCTTTAAGTCGCTTGACTCGATTCATCATCGGCTGAGCAAGAATGCTTTGCCAATTCACCTGCCGATCGGTTTCGAGAAGACAGTCAATGGCATCGTTGACCTGATCGATATGAAGTCTTACACCTACAAGGACTATGCCGATCACCAGCTAATCCAGGGTGAAATCCCGGCTGACATGCTGGACAAGGCTAAGGAGTGGCGGACTAAGCTGGTCGAGAAGGCGGTTGAGGCTGACGACGAACTATTTGAGCGATACCTGTCGGAGGGTGAGGATTCCATTACTCAGGCAGAGCTGGTCAAGTGTCTGCGTCAATTAGTGCTAAATGGTGACTTTTACTTGGTCACCGGTGGTGATGGTCGAGGTGTTATCGTCGAGAAGGTGCTTGATCTGGTGGTTGATTATTTGCCGTCACCGGTCGACGTCAAAGAGATTGACGGCGTCGATCCGAAGACCGACGAGCAGATCTATCGTAAGCCAAGCGTAGATGAACCGCTATCGGCTCTGGCATTCAAGATCGCCACTGATCCTTTCGTCGGTAAGCTAATCTTCGTCCGAGTTTATTCGGGCAAGCTGAGCTCCGGCTCGTATGTCTTTAACTCAACCACCGGCGAGAAAGAGCGGGTCGGGCGCATCGTCCGGATGTTTGCCGAGAAGCGTGACGAGATCAAGGAAGTCGAAGCGGGCGATATTGCGGCAGTGATCGGACTCAAGCATACCACTACCGGCAGTACACTATGCGACCAAGCTCACCCCATCCAGCTTGAGGGGATTAGCTTCGTTGAACCGCCGGTGTCGATCGCTGTCGAGCCGAAGACCAAGGCTGACCAGGAGAAGATGGCGGTTGGCTTGCAGCGTCTGGCCGAGGAAGACCCGACCTTCCGGGTACATACCGACGAGGAGACCGGTCAGACCATCATCTCGGGCATGGGCGAGCTTCACCTGGAGATCATCGTTGATCGTCTGCACCGGGAGTTTAGTGTCGAGGCTAATACCGGTGAGCCGCAGGTTGCCTTCCGTGAGACCATACGGGGTACTGCCGAAGTGCAGGGCAAGTACATCAAGCAGTCCGGTGGTCGTGGGCAGTACGGTGATGTCTGGGTTAAGTACGAGCCGAACGAGGTCGGTAAGGGCTTCGAGTTTGAAGATAAGATCAAGGGCGGTGTAGTGCCACAGGAATATCGTCCGGCAGTCCGAGCAGGTATTGAAGAGACGCTGAATGGCGGAGTTATCGCCGGCTATCCGGTGGTTGATGTCAAGGCGACTCTGTATGATGGCTCGTACCACGAAGTTGACTCATCTGAGATGGCGTTTAAGATGGCCGGCTCAATCGCTACTAGAGACGGCATCAAACAAGCTAAACCGGTTCTGCTCGAGCCGATTATGCGTCTGACTATCGTCACCCCGGAAGAGTTCATGGGCGATGTCATCGGCGATTTGAATGCTCGTAGAGGCAGAGTTGAGTCGATGGACGACCTAATGGGTGGAGCGAAACAAATCAAAGGCTTCGCCCCATTGGCTAATCTCTTTGGTTACACTACCGACCTGCGTTCGATGTCGCAGGGAAGGGCTGCTTCATCGATGGAGCTGGCTCAGTATGAGGAAGTTCCGCCCAATGTGGCGCAGGAGATCATCGCCAAACGTAACGGCTAGGCCGGTCGGTAACTAGCCGGTAAATACCCTGAGCATAATGCGCAGGGTATTTTATTTGATAAGTTCATTGTGCCTGACCATCAGTAAGCTGACTACTCTGACCACGACTAGGTAGCTCAGGGTAATCAGTGAGATGACGAGCATCGGGGCGAGGGTCGGCCGAACGAAGCCGAAATATCTGCCCAGCGGACTAAAGATGATGGCTAAGGCAAGCAAGATTACCCCTGCGATACTTGCTAGAAGCGGCTTAGAGGGGGGAGACTTAGTGAAAGCCCTCGGACTACGGATGATCAGGACGACCAGTGTCTGAGTGACTAACGACTCGATAAACCAGTATGTCTGAAACCCGGCCGCAGTCGAGTTAAAAACCAGCTTAAGTATGGCAAAGGTGACGAAATCAAATAGGGACGAGATTAGTCCGAAGACAAGCATAAACTCCTTTAGTGACTTGATGTTCATCTGACGAGGCTTCTCCAGCTGGACGGGGTCGACGTTATCGCTGGGGAGAGCGAATTGAGAAGAATCATAGAGGAGATTGTTTAATAGTATCTGTGGGGCAGTCATCGGCAGGAAGGGCAGGAAGAGCGATGCGCCCGCCATCGAGATCATGTTACCGAAGTTCGAGCTGAGGCTCATCTTAAGATATTTGGCGGTGTTAACGAAAGTCCGTCGCCCCTCGACCACGCCGTCATTGAGATAACGCAGACTCTTACCTAGCAGGATGATATCAGCTGCGTCACGAGCCACTTCGACGGCGTTATTGACCGAGATGCCGATATCCGCCGCTTTGAGGCTGGGGGCGTCGTTGATTCCATCACCCATGTAGCCGACTACGTGACCTTGCCGGCGTAGAGCTTTGATGATGCGAAGCTTCTCACTTGGATTGACTCGAGCAAAGATGGAAGTCCGGTCGGCTACTTTGGCTAGCTGGAGGTCATTGAGCCGCTTGATCTGATCGCCGGTCAGCACCTTGGTCACCTCTAAGCCGAGGTCGTGAGCGACTCTTTGGCAGACCAGCGGGTCGTCACCCGAGATGATCTTGACTCTAATATTATTCTGATTTAGATCACGCAATGACTTGGCGGCACTTTTCTTGGCCGGGTCGGTGAAGCAGACGAAGCCCTCGAAAGTCAGGTCAGACTCGTCCTTGGTCTGATATTCACCCTTGGTCTCGAGAGACTTGGTGGCGATCAGTAAGGTCCTGAGACCTTGTCGGCTGAGCTCTTGATAATCTGCCTTAAGACGGTCGAGCAGTAGGGGCGACAGATGGCGGGCGGTGCCGTTCTTATCTCTGTAGCGACTAATGATCGGGAAAAGACTGTCGGGTGCTCCTTTGGTGATCATAGTCAACTGATCTGCCCGGCTGACGATCACACTCTCTCGCTTGCGCTCAAAGTCGAAGGGCAGCTCCCGGACTAGCCGGACGCCGGTTAATTTAGCTTGGTGGTGACTGATGATCGCCGTATCCAGCGGGCTCTTGTACGACGACGACAGCCGGCAGACCGTATGAGCCAGCTCAATAATCTTGCGACACTCAGTCCGGTTGAAGTCCTGAGTCTTGGCCACGCTGATACGGTTCTCGGTTAGTGTGCCGGTCTTGTCGGTGCAGAGAATATCCATGGCGCCGAAGTTCTGCATGGCAGCCAGCTTCTTGACGATCACGCCTTTCTTCGACATGCGGAGCGAACCTTTAGTCAGATTGATGGTCATAATTAACGGCAGGAGCTCCGGGGTTAGTCCAACCGCCAGAGCAATGGCGAAGAGGAGTGATTGGGCGGGGCTGCGCTGAAACAAGATATTTATCACCAAGATGAAGATAACCAGCCCCAGGGTTAAGTGGGTTATCAAGCCGGAGAAGCGGGTCAGCTCGAGCTCGAACTCGCTGGTATTACCATGGTTGAGCGACGTAGCGATGTGAGCAAACTCGGTCTTAGTACCGGTGGCGGTCAAACAAAGCTCGCCCGACCCGCTAGCGACACTACTGCCCATGTATATTTGGTCGCCGGGTTGCTTGGCTACAGGGTATGATTCGCCGGTCAAGGAGCTCTCATCAACCAGCAGACTATTACTGCTAATTACCTTACCGTCGGCCGGGATGATGCTACCTGCCTGAACTGTCACTACGTCGCCCGGCACCAAGCAGGCGACGTCAAGCTGGCGAGGCTTGCCGTCACGTAGCACTGTGGCTTTGGTGTGGACGGATCGCTCCAGGTCGGAGACTGCCTTCTCGGAGCGGTAAGTGTTAGCGAAGTCGAGGCTGGTCGAGATTAGGATGATTACGGTGATGATGGTGCCGCTGGCTATCTCACCCATGAAGAAAGAGATGCCGGCGGCCAGGAGCAGGATGAGGACCAGTGGATTCTTAAATCTGGCGAGGTAAGCCTGGATGCCGGATATGTGCTTGGTCTTGGCGATGACGTTTTGACCGCATTGCTCCAGCCGACGACGTGCCTCTCGACTGCTTAGTCCACCGGGGTTGCAATCCCGGGTGTCCGATTGGTGATCTTGCCGCTTCTCGCTCATGCTTAGGTAAATTATAACACCGAGACAAGGAATTAAGTCAGGCGTAGTTACCACCCGTAGCTCAGCAACACACGAGCCAGCCAGGCGGGTCTGAGAGAAATGACGATGCGGATAAAGGATATGATGCACCCGGTCACATTACGCTCAAGCTGGACAAATGCTGAGAGGATAAACTATAGTAAATACCATCAAGTTGCACTTGGTAACAGACCGAGTGGCTTGCGTTCATTAAGGAGAGGCTAATGAGGATTTCGTCTAGGAACATCGTTATTCCGGAGGTGCTAATAAAGTTGGCATTGCATGAGAAGGACAACACCGAAGGTCGTTACGGTGACTATTCCGCCAAGATTGTTATCGAATTCAGCGGAGTTGAGAGAGTTCAAGAACCCGTGACAGTATGGCGGTCGGAAAAGGCTGCGCAGAAACACGGAGTTGTTGACCCTGCGCTTCCGGATACGCTTGGTGAGGTGCTGGGGAATGAGGTTTATGTTGAGATCTTGAAAGAGTTGCTCAAGACTCATTATCTTGAGTATCTCAAAATGGAGGGGAGTGAGCTTGAGTTCAATTGCACTATGATGTCGCAATATGAGCAGAGTCTTCTACTCAAGCATCTCGTTATAAATCTGACCAGAATTTCGCCTTTGGTGGCAAGACTATTCGGATGGAACAGGTTGCCGGCGTGTATCGGAAGGGGGATATGGCAAGGTCTTGATTGCGACCTCGTTGACGGTGGCAAAGGATGCACCGGTTGGGTGTATCCGCCCCATCAAAACTGGTATGCAAGCGAAGGACTTGAGTTTAAGGAGGAACCAGGTTTACATCTCGTATCGTATTCGATAATGTATGTTGGATCTGCGTTTTCCCATGAGGACGGTCACACCATCCCCGTTCTAAGGTGTTCCGCCATCTACCGAGAGGAGGTGAACAGAGTACTGGGGATTGATGACGACGAGGACATGTATGTCGATTTTAGAGATCGGGCGTAGCCTCATCAGATATCCTCTCTGAGCCCTTGCTTCCGAGCAAGGGCTCTTTTTTAGATATTGTGTCAAGTTGCGTATAATCAAAATCGCAAAGGTGTATAATAGGCAGAGCTAATCAACTTAGGAGGGTGTGTTTGTTCGGAATTAAGAAACAACCAGTGGTTAATCAATCTAGCCGGTCGGGCGACTTCGCCTACCTGCCGGAGTCAGCCATCTACTTCGACTCGGCCTGTCAATGCTTGCGTCCTACTGTGGTGACCGAAGCTGTCACCGACTACTACACCACCTACAACTCCTGTGGCGAAAGAGTCAAGTATGCTTGGGGGCTAAAGGTTGACCAAATGGTGGATGACACCCGGGCTGCCGTGCTGAACAGCCTCAAACTCTCCGGTAAAAAGTACTTTGTCAGTTTTACCCAGAATACTACCTACGGGCTCAACCTACTGCAGAGCCAGCTCTGTCCTGACGGTATCAAGCGAGTGATCACCAGCGACATCGAGCACAATTCAGTCTTTCTCTCGACCATGTCGCTGGCGAAGCGACTGGAAGTACCTCGTCAGGTGGTGACTAGGCGAGATGACGGCTCGCTGGATTGGGGCTCGTTAGATTTTAGTGGGGCGGTGGTCGTCGTGAACGCCGTCTCGAATGTCGATGGTCGTCAGCTCTCTAATATACGCCGGCTAGCTAAGGCGGTTCATGAGCAAGACGGACTACTAATTATCGATGCAGCTCAGACTATGGCGTTTTATAGCGACCTGATCGCCGGTGTGGAGGCGGATGCTATCTGTTTCTCAGTTCATAAAATGTACGCTCCCAGCCTGGGGGTGATGGTGGTGCGGAGAGATCTGCTGCGGCGGATGGATGTATCCTTTATCGGTGGTGGCATGGTTGACGACGTAACCGAGAGCGACTATCAACTATCGGCTGATAGTGACGCTCACATTCATACCGCTTTCGAGCCCGGTCTCCAGCCCTACGGCGAGATCGTCGGGCTGGGGGCGGCACTGAAGTGGCTACCGGGAGCAAAGAAGCGTAGCCGGGTGAATGCTTACGCCGAGCAACTGACTAACTTTCTAGCGGGGGCAAAGGGGATTCATCTGCTCAATCGGAAGCCCGGACCGATCATCGCCTTTTATCACGACAAGATTGACGCCCACCTACTGGCTCAGGCATTATCCGACCGAGGCATCATGGTGCGCAGTGGCTATTTCTGCGTCCACCATTATCTACACCACGTCAAGCAGTATCCGCCACTGGTGCGCTTGTCGCTGGGGCTGCATAACCGACAGAGCGATATCGAGCAATTCATCTCAGCGATGGAGCAGGTGGTGCGCTAGATGGTCTGCATAGCGGCATTTATTATCCTGGCGGTACTGGTACTGGCGGTGCCTCTGATTCGCCTATTTAGTAGACGGCTAGCCGATCAGATCATGACGCTATTTCGCCGTTCGACCCATTGTTTCACCCGGCGAATTACCTTGCGTACCTGCGATACTACTTTCGCCGAAGATGTCAAGGGGACGGTCTTGCGTCGGGTGGTGCTGCGACATCCTAATTGGGTCAAGCCCCTGTCGGCCTTGATGGAGCTTTTGTCCGTGCTAATCGTCCTCACTACCATCTGGTCGGTACTGGTCGGGGCGAGGTCGCTGGTCTCGCTCTACGTTTATGGTACTTGCAATCCGACGACACCGAGCTCCTGTTCGCTTGATGGTTCCGAGGCCTGCACGATTGACGCCGTGCCGGTGGCCTTTAACGAGCATCCGGTTCGATGGATCGGGGAGTGGTTTAGCGAGTTCGGCGAAGCGATCATGGCTATCCCGACCAAGCTAAAGCATTGGGAAGCTCGAGACTATCTACCGAGTCAGGTTAGCTATTATGATGACTATGACCAGAACAAACCTACCGCCCTTGATATCATCGACCCCGGCTGTACGGTCTGTGCCAACTCGTTTAAGAAGCAGCTGGCTCGGGGCTTCTTTAAGAAATACAATGTCGCTATCCTACCTTATCCGATCAAAGATGGACGGGGTGGCTACAAGTTCCCTAATTCATACTTAGTCACCAGGTATCTGGTGGCGGTTCAGCTAAAGCCGCTTAAGAAGTCGGAGCAGCCGATGATCTGGCGGATGATCAAGCGAATGTATACCGGCAAGACGACGGATGGTGATAGCAACCAGAACGCCTTTAACGTCGCCTACGACCAAGCCAAGGCGGAGCGGGTACTCAGGGATTGGCTAAGAGACTTCGGCTATGGTGATCAGCAGCTGGAGGAGATAACTAAGCTGGCAAGATCCGATCAAGTGGCGAAAATTATCGAAGACAACACTCGTCTGGTAAATGACAAGGTCAAGACTAAGAAGATTCCGACGGAGATCTTCGCCGGGCAACGGCATGACGGCGGGTTCGACGATGCGACTAAGTTTTAGTGTCGGCCTTAGGTGACGGAGCTTTACACCGCCTAGTCAATCGTCTATAATTAGCCTAAGCGTAGCTGAGGCGATGTAGTATCGCATCGCCACGCACGACAAGTCTAATAACTAATTAATAGGAAAGGGTAAAATGGCAACATTTCAACGCAACAAACCGCATGTCAATGTTGGCACCATGGGTCACGTTGACCATGGTAAGACCACTCTGACTGCTGCTATCACCAAGACCTTGGCTGAGCGCCTGCCTAGTGATGTCAACAAGCCTGTCGCTTACGATCAGATCGACAACGCTCCGGAGGAGAAGGCTCGCGGTATCACTATCGCTACCTCGCACGAGGAGTACGAGTCAAAGAAGCGTCACTATGCTCACGTCGACATGCCGGGTCACGCCGACTATGTCAAGAACATGATTACCGGCGCCGCTCAGATTGATGGTGCTATCTTGGTCGTCTCAGCAGCCGATGGTCCGATGCCGCAGACTCGAGAGCACGTTCTGTTGGCGCACCAGGTCGGTGTACCGAAGATTCTCGTCTTCCTCAACAAGATGGATCAGGCTGATCCTGACCTGGTTGAGCTGGTTGAAGAGGATGTTCGTGATCTCTTAGAGAAGAACGGTTTCGACCGTGACTGCCCAATCATCAAGGGTTCGGCTCTTAAGGCGCTGGAGGGTGACGCTAAGGAGATGGATCATGTCATGGAGCTGGTTGACGCCATGGATGATTACTTCCCCGAGCCGAAGCGAGCACTCGACAAGCCATTCTTGATGCCGATCGAGGATGTCTTCTCTATCAAGGGTCGTGGTACAGTAGCGACCGGGCGTATCGAGCAGGGTGTCGTCCATATGAACGACGAGGTCGAGATCGTCGGTCTGCGTAAGACTCAGAAGTCGGTCGTGACCGGTATCGAGGCCTTTAAGAAGACCTTGGATGAGGGTGAGGCTGGTGACAACGCCGGTATCTTGCTCCGCGGTATCAACCGCGAGGACATTGAGCGTGGTCAGGTGATCGCTGCTCCCGGTACCATCACTCCTCATACCGAGTTCAAGTGCAAAGTCTATATCTTGACTAAGGAAGAGGGTGGTCGTCATACGCCATTCTCGCAGGGCTACAAGCCTCAGTTCTACTTCCGTACTACTGACGTGACGGGCGAGGTAGAGCTGCCCAAGGGCAAGGAGATGGTTATGCCGGGCGACAATGTCGAGTTTGACGTCAAGCTTCAGGCGGCTATCGCTATGGAGAAGGGCTTGACCTTCGCTATCCGTGAGGGTGGTCGGACAGTCGGTGCCGGTCAGGTGACCGAGATCATCAAATAACTATACTTGTGACAGAGTGGTAGTTAAAACAGCCGGGCAAGCCCGGCTGTTTTCTTTAGTGTTGATAGGCACGTAATTTCCCAGGTCTCATTACTTAATCTGACCTCGGCTAAAGCAAGCATTCTTAGGTACGAGCAGTACAGGTGGTCTCCTCAGTTCTACCGCCTAGTCAGCTCCTCACTCTTCGTCTCGTCATCATTTCCCTTGTTGCCGCCTGGCTGGCTCGTGTGCTGCTGAGCTTCAAGCGCACACAGTCTTCAGGAAATAATGATGCAGATGAAGGATAAAAGACACCCTTTATGTGCTAAGGGCTATCTAATACTTTATATGGGGGGCTGATAGATTCATCACATCAACCTCAGACCTGGCGCCCATAACGTACCACTGGCGATTGATTACCTGTAGGACATTGATTAGTCTTCGGTTGTCTGTGATGAATCCGCCCCCCATGAAAGCTTTCCTGTGAGTAAAGAGCAGTACTCGATGGTTGACGAAGGCTGTTGATATATCAGTAAGCTATCCAGTGCACGTGGTAGTTTATGCGGTGCCAGCCTGTCCAGCTGATGCTAGTCAGGCTAACTAGACATAGTAAAGCGTTATTACACCTTAAGTCCTCTTTGCGATTACTAGTGTTAAGTATCGTGCTGGAGCCTGTCCAGCTGATGCTTTGGCAACAAGCATATACAACATACGTGATGGTATAGCTGATGCGCTAGCCAACCTTGACGCACTTAGCAATCTATTACGCTAATGCTTGACAAATGCGGGGGGGGTGTTACAGTGAGTAGCATCAAGCTACACTTGGTAACAGACCAAGTGGCTTGCGTTCCTTAGGAGGAAAAAGATGTTTAAGAAAAAGTGGTCTCGTTCGGATATTCCTCAGTCGGTTAGCGCCGGTCCGGAGGAAGAGCACTCAGCGCCCGATACGGGTGCTGAGTGGAGTGACTTGTCGGAGGGGAAGCCCTCCGACGAGAAGATCGTCGCTTCCCTGGCGTCAGCCAGGGAAGAGATCAAACGAGCAGAAAAGCTCGTACGTTCTCCCGAGAACGCACTTACGTGCGCTCTTGGGGCAATTTCGGCTCTAGAGCGGCGGTGTGCCGCTCTAGAAAAGGAGTCTCGGAAGACCGTAAGGTCTCCCGAGACGGATCAGTCAGTAGCTCAGAAAATTTCAGAGCTACGGGAGTCGCTTGAGGACCAGAGTCCTCAAGGGGACAAAAGTTCCTCTCCGAAAGGGGAGGAATATTTCCTCGTTGCTCCCATAAAGGGAGTGGACGAGGGTCGCCTGATTCTAGGCGACCAGAAAATTCTGAGTGCTTCTGCACTCAAGATTTAGCACCACTCCGGCGGGTCGACGTATGTATTTTTGTACGCCGGCTCGCCGGCATCTCTATCCATCCCCTCCACTCCGCATCCCCCTGCTTCCGAGCAGGGGGATTTTCCTTTTTTCTATAACTTAAACTTCACTTTGTGGATCAAGGCGTCTGCAATTTCCCTAGCCCCATTGTTTAATCTGACTGTCAATTAAAGCAGGTATTCTTAGGTGCGAGTAGTACAGTGTGGTTGACGAAGGCTGTTGATATATCAGTAAGCTATCTAGTGCACGTGGTAGTTTATACGGTGCCAAGCCTGAGGAGACCACCTGTACTACTCGCACCAACTCGAGTTATACGTGTAGGGGAATTACAGACTTTGCTCTGAGCTGGAGCCTGAGGATACCACCTGTACTACTCGTACGCTATAGAGCTATGCGTGAGGGAAATTGCAGACATGCACCAAATTACATGCGGATCTCGGCGTCGACACCAGCAGGTAGCGATAGGTTTTGCAGACTGTCGATCGTCTTTGGCTTAGCGTCGACGATGTCGATCAAACGCTTGTGGACTCGCATCTCAAAGGCTTCGCCACCTGTCTTAAAGATATGAGGCGACTTGACGACAGTAAAGGTGCTCCGCTTGACCGGTAGTGGCACCGGACCGACTACCGAAGCGCCACTACGTAGTGCCGTCTCGACGATCTGCTTAGCAGCCGCATCAATGACTCGGCTGTCGTAAGCTTTTAGCTTGATTCTGATCTTGGGTGCTGATGATTCAGCCATGAGGATACCTCTCTTCTGCCTGTTCTCCGAGGCTAGGGACGCTGCAATCTCACGTAGAGTGTCCAACGTAATTAAATAACACCTATATAGTACGATATTTGCACTGCTCTGACAATACATACTTGATTGACATCTGATCAACCTCTCATTCTTCATCTGCATCATCATTTCCTTCAGACCCGCCTGGCTGGCTCGTGTGCTGCTGTGCTACAAGCGCACACAGTCTTCAGGAAATGACTAATAGAGTGAAGGACAACAGACACCCTTGGATGCGGCTATCAGGCATTCAGAGCAGGCTGTATGGTCTCCTCAGTCCTACTACCTAGTCAACCCCCCACTCTTCGTCTACATCATCATTTCCTTCAGACCCGCCTGGCTGGCTCGTGCACTGCTGAGCTTCAAGCGTGCACAGTCTTCAGGAAATGACTGACGCAGACGAAGGACGAAAGACACCCTTTGAGGCGGAAGGAAGGTTATGTCTGTAATTTCCTTGGTCTCATTACTTAGTCTAATCTCAATTAAAGCAAACATTCCTAGGTACGAGTAGTACAGTGTGGTTGACGAAGGCTGTTGATATATCAGTAAG
>CAJPSI010000007.1 GCA_905373275.1 Candidatus Saccharibacteria bacterium UBA1103
GTATTATCTAACGACAGCGATTCCTTACGCTAATGCGGCGCCACATATCGGTACGGCGATTGATTACTTATATGGCGATATCTTGTTGCGCTACCAGCTGCTCAGGGGCAAGCAAGCAAAACTATCCATCGGGACGGATGAGCACGGCACTAAGATTGAGCAGAAGGCGGCAGCGAGCGGGCAGACGCCTCAACGGCTGGTTGATCAGCTTCAGCCTGAGTTTCAGCGAATGCGTCAGGCACTTGAGCTGAATTTCGGTGCGCCGCTTAGTCAGATCGGGGCGGAGCTGGCCAAACAGGATTTTGCTACTCAGAATATTGTTAACATTCGTACCTCCGACCCGCTCCATGTCAAGCGGGTTCAGGCTATCTGGCGTCGGCTGGACCAGGCGGGAGTGATCTATAAATCGACTTATCAGGGCTGGTATTGTGCCGGCTGTGAGGCTTTTGTGACTGAGAGCGAGGCTCGAGACCATGATTTTATTTGTCCTGATCACAGTAAGCCATACGAAAAGCTGAGTGAAGATAATTATTACCTGGCGGTATCTAAGTTTACTGATCAGCTCAGAGAGTTCATTAAGGCGGCTGTTGTACCGGAGTTTCGGGGTAAAGAGCTCCTGGAGCTACTAAAAGATGGGGCGCAGGATGTCTCTATCTCACGACCTGCCGACAAATTAAGCTGGGGAGTGGCAGTACCCGGTGATCCGTCGCAAGTGATGTATGTCTGGATCGATGCTCTATCTAATTACCTAACAGTACTGGGGTATCCGGATGAGAAGTGGCATGATGACTATTGGCCGGCTCAGGTCGAGATCGTTGGTAAGGATATCCTGCGCTTCCATGCGATTATCTGGCCGGCTATGCTTTTGGCACTAGGCCTGCCTTTGCCGGAGAAACTGATGGTACACGGCTTTATCAATGTCGATGGTAGCAAAATGAGCAAGTCGATTGGTAATGTGATCAGCCCGCTGGAAATTATTGACGACTATGGTGTTGACGCCTTTCGCTACTATTTTACGGCGCATGTGCCGACGTTTGAGGATGGCGACTTTAGCTGGGATAAGTTTGAGTCAGCCTATAACGGCGAGCTGGCCAACGACTTGGGTAATCTGCTGGCCAGGGTGATCGCTATGATTCGCAAGTACTTTGGTGGCAATCTAAGCTTTGTCAGCGATGATAATGAGCTAAAAGACCAGGCGGAGACCCTGCTAGGTAACTATAAGGTGGCGATGGATGGGCTTAACCTGCATGATGCTGTATTGGCTATCATGGAGTATGTCCATGAGTTAAACCAATACATTGAACGTTCGGCGCCCTGGCAGGTGGCAAAGCTGGAGGATAAGTCAGAGAGACAGGCTCGACTAGATCAAGTATTCTCGACATTGGTTAACGGGCTGCTGCTGGTCGCCAAGTATCTATCACCCTTCCTACCTGATACCGCCCAGCAGCTCCATCAGGCAGTCGGGGGTGACAGCGTGCCGGAGACTACGCCGATTATCTTCCCCAAAAAGTATCTTCACGGTGAATCGGCTAAGCATGACTAGGGCCGGATGTTCGGCGGATACGCACTGTCATATCCATAGTTCGGATTACCCACTGAGTTCGAGCGAAGTGCTGACGTCTGCTCTAGATAGTGGCGTTAGTCAGATCATTACCATGGGGTGCGACCCGGCGGATAGTGAACTGGCGGTTCGCTATGCATTGGAGCAAGGTCGGCCCGAGGGGCTGATACTCAGAGCCGGTGTAGGGATTTATCCTCATCAGGCGGGCGACTTTCGCCCTAGCGATATTGATCGGTTGCAGACACTAATTGACACTAGTAGGCGGGTGATTGCGGCGGTGGGCGAGGTCGGGCTGGATTATTGTTATGACACCGTCCCACCTGCCAAGCAATTGGAGGCTCTCGAAGCATTGATCCAGTTGTCGCTCGACAATGCTTTGCCGCTGTCGCTTCATGTTCGATCCGGTGACTACGGCGATGCCTTTGCTGATTTTTGGGCACTACTTAGTAATTTTCCGCATAGTGTCAGTGGAGTGGTGCATTCCTTTACCGACAGTCAAGCCAACCTCGAGCAGGTGCTTAAGCGTGACTTGAGTATCGGCGTTAACGGTATTATCACCTTTAACCGTGACCCGACCTTGGCGGAGGTGTATCGGACCGTTCCGCTTGATCGAGTGGTGCTAGAGACCGATTCACCTTATCTGGCGCCCGTACCTTATCGGGGTAAGACGAATCAACCGAAATACATCCGACAGATTGCCGAGCGATTGGCTGAAGTGCGAGGTATGTCCCTGGCGCAACTGACAGAAGTAGTGGCTGGTAATGTCGAACGAATATTTCATCTGTCAACTACTGATGCCGAGCTCAGCTAGGGTGTTAGCTTTTATGCTATACTGGAGTAAACGGGGTTAGTGCCTGTTTTAGGTTATAAGGAGTAAAGGGGGTAGCCGGATTAAGCTATAGCTAACACATTTGACTACGACTTGAAATAAGTTTAAGATCCGGGGTCGGATTAGGGCTCGGATTGATATCTGACTAAAGGAGGAAAAATGAAAATAACATGTACGAGGAAGCGAAGCAGACTGGCGACGCTGCTACTGGCGCTAGTGTTGGTGCCGGCGATGATGCTCGGTGTAGTCTCGACACTTTCGCAGCCGGCGAAAGCGGATACCACATACCCCATTCATGTGACCAATGGTACCGCCAAGCTTGGTGGCACCAGCGTGGTAGCTGCAGCGGCCGGTCAGACCATTCAGCTTGTGGCTGATCCTGCACCGACTGGTAAGGTGTTTGATGCCTGGACTGTATTGGAAGGTATTAATCTTAGCGATCTGGCCAGTAAGACCAGCCCGGTTACTACCTTCATCATGCCGGACAAACCGGTTAACGTTGCGGCTATGTTTAAGTCCGGTACACCGCTTCCGACCACATATAGCCTAAATACCAGCGTTAGCGGTGGTCACGGTACGATCTCGCCCAGCAAGACGAACGTTACGGCAGGTAGCATGGAGGCCGTTGTCTTCACACCGGAACCCGGCTACGAGATCGACAAAGTGACGGTCAATGGTTCGGTGGCTAATGTGACCGGTGACACCCTAAATATAGCCATGGATAGCGACAAGACCGTAGTAGTAACCTACAGGAAGATTGCCGGCGGCGGCAACCCCGCTCAGCCGGGCAACCCCGGTACTCCGGGCAACCCCGCTCAGCCAGGTCAACCGGCTCGACCGACTGTCAATAAGAATAAAGGCAAGTCACCTGTGCCGGCAGCACCCAACACTGCAGCCGAAGCCTAGTAGATCGGTAAAGATCTTTAGCGTAAAAATAGTAGCCTCAGAAGAGGCTGCTATTTTTTTATGGCCAAGCCCGGCCGGTTTAATCTATGAGCACCGGGCTACTTAAGCTGAGCGGCATCGGCGTATGGTATAATGCTAGGTATGAAATTATAGAACACTCAACTAGGGGGTAATTAGTTTAATCTGTGAAAGGTGTTCTATGCTTAAAATCTCTAACTTATCTTTTTCTTATGGTAGCGAGACGATACTTGATCGACTCAGCTTGAATCTACCCAGCCGGGGACTAGTAGCCATCATCGGTGATAACGGAACGGGTAAGACGACCTTGCTGCGCTTGATCGCCGGCCAATTGACTCCGGACGACGGTTCAATACGGCTGACGGGACGGGCGGGCTATCTGCCACAAGATCATCATAATGATACCCTGTCGGGCGGGGAGATCGTCCGAGCTAAGCTAAGGGAGCTATTTGAGGCTCACCATGATTGCTTACTGTTGGACGAGCCGACTAACAATCTGGACGCTCGAGCGAGGCAATGGCTAGTGGACGAACTACGGCGATTCGACGGTTTGGTAATAATAGTTAGTCACGATCGGCGTTTCATTGACGCTGTGGCTAGCAGCTTGGTGGTGATCAAGGCCGGCAAAGCTCAACTGTATGGAGGCAACTACGGCGACTATCAAGAGCGGATCAAACAGGCTGAAATGGAGCAGTGGGGAGAATATACTAAGGCAAGGTTAGAGCGTAAACGCTTGAATAAACGCATGACGATGGCTCGGTCACGAACGCATAAGACAGAGAACAAGCATTTCGACAAATTGAAGTGCGAAAGTAAACGGGGCTTTAATAATGCAAAGAACGCAACGCAAAGTAGAGCCGGCAAGGAAATTCGAGCTGTCAAGACCAGGCTGGATCAGCTGTCCGGTGTCGGGAAGCCGACCGTACGTAAGGCCTATCGGGCCAACTTTACTGCTGAACAGCTGGGCGACCGCCAGATTTTAGCGGTGGACGGCTTGACTAAGAGTTACCGGAAGAGCCTATTCCGAGGGATCAGTTTTACCGTGCGAACGGGTGAGCGAGTCAGAATCATTGGCGACAATGGGGCGGGTAAGACGACCTTGCTGCGAATTATTATCGGTCAGCTGGCTCCGGACAGCGGCACTGTCAAGATAACGACCGGTGTGCGCTATGGCTACGTGGCGCAGGGTGTCTACGGACTGGACCTTGGGCGAAATCTACTCAGCCAAGCAGATGCTGAGGCCGGCGAGATCTACCAAGCTGCTTCGACGATGGATCTAAGTCCAATTGCAGTGGCGGTGCCGCTTAACCAGCTGTCACGAGGACAACTAACTAAGATGGCGGTCTTAAAACTAATCTTGGATCGGCTTGATCTGATAATTCTTGATGAACTGACCAACCATCTGGATATCCGAGCTAGAGAGAATATTGAGCGGGCTCTAGCAGAGTATCCCGGAGCGATCATCTACGCCACCCATGATGAGGTTTTGGCTCAGGCGCTAGGATCGGCTCTCGAGTTATATACGTCAGTATGCGCCACCCATGATGAGGTTTTGGCTCAGGCGCTAGGGGCGGACAAGCAGGTTGCTCTATCGACGTCAGGGTGAGGATAGCTTAGGTAGATAAAGGACGTGCGTTGCTTATATCGGTACTTGGGCGGTACAACCGACTCTAGCTCGGTCGTGCTTGGATGAGGTGAGTTATATGGTGGCTGAGTAATCTAGTGGTATCATAGAGGTAATGGTTTATTTAGATTATGCGGCGGCTACTCCGGTGGATGAGCGAGTCCTCCGAGCGATGATGCCGTATTTTACTGATAAGTTTTATAATCCGTCGGCACCATATCTTGCGGCAACTCAAGTACGACAAGATGTTGAGCGGGCCAGGTCTGAGCTGGCTCGTTGCATTGGAGCTAGGTCGGCTGAGGTGGTGATGACTGCCGGAGCGACTGAATCGGTCAATCTGGCGCTAAATGGAGTCTCGGGCAAGGTGATAACTCTGGCGACGGAGCATCCGGCCGTGCTTAATGCGGTGCAGGCCGGAGGTGGCGTAATCTTGCCTGTTCGGTCTGATGGTCGGGTGGAGCTAAAGCAGTTGGCGGAATCAATCGATGATGAGGTTGGTCTGGTATCGGTCGGTTATGTTAATGGTGAGACCGGTGTCGTTCAGCCACTAAAAGATATTGCCATGGTCATAGATCAAGTGAGAGCTAATCGACAAAAACGTAATGTAGCTCAGCCGATCCTGCTACATAGCGACGCCTCACAGGCGGCGGGACTACTGGATCTCAATGTAGCCAGGCTGGGGGTTGATTTGCTGACTCTTAATGCGGCTAAGTGCTACGGCCCAAAACAGGTAGGACTACTCTATGTCCGGGCGGGAATCAAGCTCAAACCTTTGATTGTCGGTGGCGGCCAAGAGATGGGGCTACGGGGCGGCACGGAAAATGTAGCCGGTATCATTGGCTTCGCTAAGGCTCTGGTGCTGGCGGAGGAGCGTCGCCACAGTGAGGTCGGGCGTTTGGGTCAGCTACGTCAGAGTCTAAAGCAGAGCCTAATGGAGCATTTGGCGGGTATTCGTTTTAACGAGAGTGACAATAATTCGCCCGCCATTCTCAATATTTCTATCGCCGGAGTGGATGGCGAGAGAGTGGTCTTCGCTCTGGATGAGCTGGGGGTGCAAGTGGCGACAGGGTCTGCTTGTGCAGCAAACAAAGGGCGTCGCAGCCACGTCTTGCTGGCTATGGGGCGAAGTGAGGCTGAGGTGGATGGGTCGCTTCGTTTGTCGCTCGGTCGACCAACGACTGAGGACGATGTAGCGCAAGCAAGCGAGCTAATCGTACGAGCCGTCAGCGAGCAGAGCAAATTTGGGGTGGTAGGATATGGGACGTAAATTGGCGGTGCTGGCCGGATCAATTGTAGTGGTACTGGTGATAGTCGTCTGTACGATCAACCGGGTTCTGAATGAAGATGATCTGTCGGCTTGTGTCGCTCCCTCGGTATTAGACAACTGCACCACGGCGGATACCATCGTAGCGGTCAGTGGAGGTGACACCGAAGCTCGAGCGATTATGGCTATTCGGCTCTTTAAGGCGGGCTGGGCTCGACACATTATCTTTAGCGGTGCCTCAGCCGACCCTGACTCAATCTCAAACGCCGAGGCGATGCGACGGCTAGCTATTGAGGCCGGCATACCCAAGCGTCTGATTACCGTAGAGGAGAAGAGTCGAGACACCAAAGAGAATGCTGAGAATACAGTCAAGATCTTGCATGAACTGCGAGCTAAGAATGTTATCCTGGTCAGCAGTCCATACCATCTCAAGAGAGTTAAGCTTAACTTTGAGTATGTCGATGACACGATTTACTACCGGACTATGCCGGCTAACGACAAACTGTGGCATAGGTGGTTTTTAACCAAACGCGGTTGGGCTATCGCTATTACCGAGCTACTCGGCATCGCTAAAGTGAACGCAGAGTCAGAATGAGCCGAATCTACGTTGGTATGTCGGGCGGGGTGGACTCGTCATTAACTGCGGCCTTGCTGGTTCGACAGGGCTACGATGTGACGGGCGTCTACATGCAGAACTGGATCAATGATGTGCCCGGCATGCGTTGTCCGTGGGCTGACGACTTAGCTGATGCTAAGCGGGTGGCGGTTCACTTGGGTATCCCCTTCAAAGTATTTGATTTTCGTCATGAATATAAGCAGCTGGTAGTTGATTATATGATCGGGGAGTATCAGGCAGGTCGGACGCCAAACCCGGATATCATGTGTAATCAGGAGGTTAAATTTGGACTATTTCGTCAGGCAGCTTAGAGACGGCGCAGAGCAAATTGCGACGGGACACTATGCTCGCTCGCAGGGAAGTCGGCTAATGCGGGCGGCTAACCAAGATAAAGACCAAACGTATTTTCTGTATCGGATCACCGGCGAAGCGGTGGCTCAGACTATCTTTCCTCTCGGCGGTTATCAGACTAAAGCTGAAGTGCGGGCTGATGCCGCACGGCTAGGGCTTAGCACCGCCGGAAAACCTGACTCCCAGGGGATTTGTTTTGTCGGCACCGTGAATATGCGGGACTTTCTCAGACAATATATTCGGACTGAGCCCGGTGAGATTATCGACCAGGAGACGGGCTGCCATGTGGGCGAGCATGACGGGGCGATCTTTTATACCCTAGGACAACGTCATGGCCTGAATGTCGGTGGAGGCTTGCCGTATTATGTGGTAGGTAAAGATATGGGGCGCAATATAGTTTATGTCAGTCGTCGGCTTGACAGCGAGGTATTCTGGCGCAACGAACTGACTTTGTCGCAACTAAGCTGGATCAACGAGGCGCCGGTGGTGGCGGGTGATTATCTGGTCAGGGTGCGTCATCGTGCGCCACTGAAAGCAGCGTCGGTCAGGTGGCGAGATAGCGATCGGTTGGTCGTGGCACTGAAAGAATCGGAACGGGCTGTAGCCAGTGGACAATCGGTGGTCATCTATGATGATCAGGTCTGCCTGGGCGGTGGAGTGGTCTGCTAGATTTTCGGCTTTAGAGCGACGATGTGCTATGATAGCTACAGCTGAGGAGATGGGTTGCTAGCTCAGCTGGCTAGAGCGCCTCGTTTACACCGAGGAGGTCAGGGGTTCGAGCCCCTTGCGACCCACCATTTGGGGCACTAGCTCATTTGGCTAGAGCGCTTCGCTGGCAGCGAAGAGGTGAGCGGTTCGAATCCGCTGTGCTCCACCACTTAGGATTCCGGGGTGGTAGCTCAGCTGGCTAGAGCGCTACATTCACACTGTAGAGGTCGGGAGTTCAAGTCTCTTCCGCCCCACCAGGCATTATTTCGAGTAACCACCTGCTATAGAGGTGGTTATTTTGGTGACGAGAGAGCGGGCAGTCTTTAGCCAATCTTCAGCTAGCACGGCTTAGTATGCTAGTGTAAAGTGACAAAGGAGGTAAAATGAAGGTCTTGATTATCGAGGATGAAACCAAGCTAGCTAATGCGCTGAGTCGGGGTCTTAGACAGGAGAGTTATGCCACCGAAGTGTATAACAATGGTGAAGATGGCTTGGCGGCTGCTTTGCATGATGAATACGACCTGATGATTATCGACCGGATGCTGCCGGGCAAAGAGGGTCTGGAGATTATCGGGGAGGTACGTAGCAAGGGGATTAGAACGCCTGTCATCGTCTTGACTGCTAAAGGGCAGATTCGTAATCGAGTAGAGGGACTGGACGCCGGAGCCGATGATTACATGGTGAAGCCATTCAGCTTTGAGGAGCTACTAGCTCGGATCAGGGCGCTGTTTCGTCGTCCCTCGGATGCAGTTGACACTGTACTTAAGGTAGGAGACTTAACGATGAATACCAGTCGGTCGGAGGTGCGACGAGGTAAGAAGCGGATCAAGCTAACTTCGACCGAGTATGCTCTCTTGGAATATTTGATGCGCAACCAAGGTCGGACGATCAGTAAAGATAAGTTGATTGGGCACGTCTGGGATTTTGATGCTGATATTCTGCCTAATACGGTCGAGGCTCATGTCGGGTCGCTGAGGCGCAAGATTGACAAACCATTTGCCGGACCGGAGCTGCTCCAGACGATCCGGGGCTTCGGCTATCGGCTGGAAGCGGCGTCATGATGAAGATATTTGATAAGGCTACGGTCAAACTTACGGCGATCTACACTATTATCATCATGGTCGTATCGCTATCTTTCTCGATGGGGATTGGTATGACTGCTATGGGTGAGATCAGGCGTCCCTATAAGACGCCCGACCTCATCGTCCAGCTGAGAGTCGAGAACGACTTTGCTAACGTCTATAATCACCGGGTGCACGATGTTGAGACCAAAGTGTGGGCTAGTCTCTTCTGGATCAATGTTGGCATCCTGATAGCTGGGGCAATGGCATCCTACCTGCTGGCACGACGGACGCTAAAGCCAATCGAGAAAGCGATGGAGGATGAGACGCAGTTTGTCTCGGATGCCAGCCATGAGCTGAGGACACCGCTCGCTACCATGCGGATGGAGAACGAGGTATTGCTACGTGATGACGAAGCCAAGAAGTCAGACTACAAAGAACAGCTAAAGAGTAACCTCGAGGAGATAGATAAGCTACGTCAGCTGACCGACACCCTGCTGAGGCTAAGTGGTTCCGGTAAACTGGAGCTGGCGACAATTGATGCTAGTGAAATGGTCGGGCGAGCTATCGACCGGGTTCGAGCGACGGCAGAGGCGAAAAAGATAACGATAGACGATCAGCTCGGCGACAAGTCGCTGAAGCTGGTAGCTAACGCCGATGCTCTGATGGAGATACTCTATATATATCTTGATAATGCCATCAAGTACTCACCGGAGAATAGTCAAATCGAGATCATTAGCGATGGCAAGAAGAGTCTGGCAGTACGGGATCACGGTAGCGGTATAGCCGACAAAGATCTGCCGAATGTCTTTAACCGATTTTATCGGGCAGACGAGTCACGTAATTCTGAAGGGTTTGGGCTGGGGCTTAGCTTGGTCAGCCGATTGGCGGAGCAGATGGGTGCGAAAGTATCGGCGACGAACAACCCTAGTCGGTATGGCAGCGGAGCGACTTTTACTATTTGCTTCTAGGAGGTGGATGGTATAATGACCAGTGAGCGCTCGTGCTGGAATTGGTAGACAGGCATGCTTGAGGTGCATGTGTCGGTTACGACGTGGAAGTTCAAGTCTTCTCGGGCGCACCAAGATATGATTAGACCGGGGTGGGATATCACGCAAGCTAGTTGAAACGCTGGCAAGTATATGGTATGGTAAAGCTAGTTTATGAGTGAGGTAAGTGGTGATCCGGTGATAACTCCAGCTAATGGCGTGGCTACACCGGCCGGTGGTCAGACCGGCGGTGTCGGTGCCGGCCTAGATGGCCTGAGGGAGTTAATCAGGATTAAAAAGGAGATTCTGGCGCAAAATGGTGAGCCAGAAGCGAGTCAGTCTTCGGTTGATGATCAGCCAACGAAAAAAGCGAGGAAGCGTGGTCGTGGTCGCAAGAATAAACAACCGATCGAGACGGTGGCGCCTGAGAGCGTAGAGTTTCATCTGCCGTTTGAGGCTAGTGATATTGTCTATGGCGAGGCGGTGGGTAAGCCTAAGTTGACTGATGTGCGACTATACGTAAAGCAAGATGGCAAAGTCTTGATCTACGACCATAATATCTTTCCGGGCCAGGATGAAGAGTACCTGCAGTGTGCTGGTAAATTGCTTAATAGCCATCGAGATCATTTTCGATCCATTGTGGTGGGTGATATCACGGTCTATCTGGCGAATAATGCCAATCTTCTACCTAAGAACGGCGAGCTAATCTATGGCGATAAATACAAGATTGTTTGTCAGAATGATGAGATCCTTGAGACGATAACTAAAGTATTGACTCCGGAAGCCCCTAAGTCTGACCTCTCGGCTGACTTAGTGCGTAAAGTGCTATTGGTGCAGGAAGTGGCTAAAAAGGTGGTGAGTACCGGGCAAGTTCAGCCAGCTGATGTGATGAACGTCTTTCTGGCGATGGGTGAAGCTTCTGACCGACTGGCACAAAAAGTGCTAGGCGTCAGCTTGTCAACGATTGAACGGGTAACTGATCACTTGCGAGCTAGGCGAGCCATCGACGAGCCGGACAGCGATGGTAAATATCCGATCCTGATTCAGGACATCGCTGAGCTAGAGCGGGCTGAAACGCTGTCTAACGAGGAGCAGGTAAATTATTTTTGTCAGGCAGTGCATAGTGAAACCGTCAGGGGCAAAAAGCTGCTTTATGATCTGGCCGAACTGCCGTCGGTCAAAATGGCTGATAACTATGTGCGGGCGGTGGCCAGTTTTTGCCGAGCTTCCACTGACGTGAAGTTGCGACATTTATTCAGCGAGGCTGACGAGCTGGTTCAAGTGTCTGAGGTCTTACAGCTGGTCAGCGCTGATGGATCTGTCAGCAGCAATGATCTGGCTAGCCAAGAGCTCTTTCAGAATTATGTCACTAAATATATGCTAGTGGCGGAATATCCGACAGATAGTGTTGGTGGAGGCTTCCCCTGGTTCCAGTTCCAGATTAGTCGAACTGACCGGCTCAAGCTTGATACACTGCGCTACTTGATGGCGAATCTCGGCTGGATCAATTGCATTTATACTAATACCGAGCTGGGTCGTTTGGCTCGGATCGTAAGGGCGCTCAAGTCGTCGGTGAGTGAAAGTACTTTTGCTGCCACAAAAGACGCCCTGGCTGTCGAGTTGGCTAGGATTATTGAGGAGCGCAAGGCGCAACGCACCATTGACCAGGCTCAGCTAAGGCTGGCTAAACGCAAATAACTCAGTAGCTAAATAAGCCGCCGGCCGTTGGATCCGCCGGGCCTCAGTCATTTCCTTTTGCTTTGATCCTGATCTAACTTAGCTTGAACTTCGTCGGGTAAATAGCTACCTGCCTGGTGATAGCCTGCCTTCCATTGATAGCCCTTTCCGTACCCCAAGTGGCGCATTAGTTTAGTCGGGGCGTTGCGAATGAAGAGCGGTATGGGGCTGTCGGGGAACTCTTCAGCCAGCTGCTTGGCTTGTAGCCAAGCGTCATATGATTCACGAGATTTCTTAGCTCGACACAAAGCAATAACGACATGCGACAGAATAATCCCTCCCTCAGGCAAACCGACTCGTTCAATAGCCAGAAAGGCGTTTGTGGCTAACCCCAGGGCGCCGTTACCGGCTAGCCCGATATCTTCGCTGGCGAAGATGACCATTCGTCGGGCGATGAACTTAGGATCCTCGCCTGCTTGGATCATCCGGGCTAAATAGTATAGGGCAGCTGTTTCATCACTGCCGCGCATTGACTTGATAAAGGCACTGGCGATATCGTAGTGTCCATCAGCTTTCTTATCGTAGCGGGGTAAACGCTGTCCCAGTGCCTGTTCGACCAGCCGGCTGGTAATCTTTTTCCTATTGGGCGCTAGACTTTCGGCTAATTCCAGGGCGCCTAGAGCATAGCGAGCGTCACCGTGAGCTAGGCTGGCGATGGTGTCAATAGCGTCAGGGGAGATTCGGCGCTCTAGTTTCTCCAACTTGATGGCTCGACTGAGGATTTGCTTGATCTGGTCGGTCGATAATTGCTTAAGGATGACTACTCGGGAGCGAGAGATGAGGGGCGGAATTACTTCGAAAGAGGGATTCTCGGTGGTGGCGCCGATCAGCATGATTAGTCCGCTTTCAACATGAGGCAGGAATGCATCTTGCTGAGCCTTGTTAAAACGATGAATCTCGTCGACAAAGAGGATGGTGTGTAGTTGTAAGTTCCAGTTTTGGCGAGCTCGTTCAATTACTTTCTCTATATCGGCTTTCTTAGCAGAGACGGCTGATATCTCGACGAAATCAGCTTTTACCTCGCTGGCGATGATTCGTGCTAAGGTGGTTTTGCCTGTTCCCGGCGGTCCCCAGAAGATCAGCGATACCGGCTCGCCTTGCTCGACGATTGGGCGCAGCACAGCCATTGCCTCATCTTGGCCAACTACTTCGTCTAGACTGCTTGGTCGCATGCGTTCAGCGAGCGGCTGGCGATTTGGCTGTTCCATAACTACATTATACAACAGAGAGTTTGTCGAAATTGACCGGTTGCGAGTTCAATCTTGTGTTACAATTAAACTATGAAAATGGTTAACCTAAATCACGAGATATTGATTAATGAGGTGAAGCTATAAACAAGAGGAGGTCTTATGCGAAACAAAACAACCTACTGGCGATTTAAGCCGTGGGTAGTTGCTTTATTCTTGGCACTGTACACTTTGTCAATTTGTGGAATTACTGCCGCGGCAACTTGGGCGATAGTTACTGGCGTTAATTCGTCTAGCACAGGCACAGACACAGATTCATCGAGCGACGGACTGGACGGCCACATGGAGCTGAGGAAACCAATTATCTATCTTTACCCCACAGCTACCACGAGTATCTCGGTGCAGCTGCAAAAACCAGAGAACTTTACTACGACTTATCCGTTGTACGGTGATGGTTGGCGAGTAACTGCTCAGCCCGATGGCAAGTTGTCGGACGCTTCAGGCAAACAATACTACGCTCTTTATTGGGAAGGGAAAGACACTTCGCCTTATGATTTTTCGACAGGTTTTTACGTCACCAAGGATACGGCGGCGCACGTGTTAGAAAAGCAACTAACAAAAATTGGTCTGAACAGTCGGGAACGAAATGAATTTATGATATATTGGCTACCGGTATTACGAGACATTGGTCAGAGCGTCATTCATTTTCGTTTAACTGATGAATTACAGTCACAAAACAAGCTAACGATAAGTCCAGCTCCTGACTCGTTGCTGCGCGTAGCGATGGATATTAAACCAGTCAGGAGACCGGTGGTGTTGCCGGCGCAGAAACTTGATTCGTTTGAGCGCAAAGGATTTGCAGTTGTCGAGTGGGGCGGCAGAGTGGTTGGCGAGGATAGAATAAAGTAATAAAATCAAGTCTCGTTCTTCAGAATTGATATGTCAGGCTGTCGCCTTGGCGAAGCCCCAACGCCTCTAATGCCCAGGCAGTCACCGTCCCTACCCAGAAAACACCCTTTTCAACTAAAAAATAAAAAGATCGGCGAGGGAAATTTCAAAAAGATAATTCAAAGGGTCTTTCTGGTAGGGCGAGCGGGTGCGTGCGCCCGCAGGCGTCGGGGCTAAGCTTCCGCATCAGCTTTTACGCTCGAAATAGGTTCGAGCTTTGGCGTAAAATACCACCAATTCGGAACTAAGATGGAAATAGTCGCCCAAAAGCGACCTCTGAAAAAAGTTCTATTTATGGTGCGGGTTAAGAGACTCTAACTCTCGACCTCTTCCTTGGCAAGGAAGCGCTCTAAACAACTGAGCTAAACCCGCATACTAGCCTGCAAAGGCTACAAATAACTATGGTATCTGCTATGTCGGTGTATGTTGCTATGTGGATACAAGCAATCCAAACTAGACGTACCCATCGTATGAATAACGATCACTAGATATGCTATCAAATAAACTGCTCAGTCGTCAACTCTTGGATTGAAATGTAGGAACTGGAATGCAGGGTCTTAATAGACCGGTTGGGTGTAAACGACGATTCCTCCGCCGTGGCGGAGGAATCAAGGAAGGTGAGTTGTCTTGATGGTGGCTCCTCCCAGACTTGAACTGGGGACACAAGGCTCTTCAGGCCTCTGCTCTACCAACTGAGCTAAAGAGCCACAACATCTATTCAGATTATATAGGAGGAGTCTTCAGCATGCAACACTTGTGGTATAATTGCCCCACGGCATGGCGCCTTGGCGGAGCAGTTACGCAACGGTCTGCAAAACCGTGTAGGTGGGTGCAACTCCCACAGGTGCCTCCAAGTTTGGGCGAGTGGCGGAATTGGTAGACGCGCTAGACTCAAAATCTGGTGAGCTTTAGCTCGTGAGGGTTCAAGTCCCTCCTCGCCCACCAATCAATCGTCAATAAGATCTAACGAGCGTTCTAGCCGTAGGAGCGCTCTTTTTCTCTCTATGCCGCCGGCGTAGCCGGTTAGTTTGTGGTTACTGCTGATGACCCGGTGACAGGGAATGATAATAGATATGCGATTGCGACTAATGGCGTGAGCGGTGGCTCGTAGGGCGCCGGGGTTACCGACTCGACAGGCTATCTTTCGGTAGCTGGCGAGCTGACCGTAGGGAATGCCAAGCAGTGCTCGCCAGACCTCTAGCTGAAAATCTGTACCTATCGTGCTCAGTGCCGGCGTGAAGCCCGGCTCACGGCCGCTGAAATATATATCTAGCCAGCGATTGGCCTGTCGAAATGCTTCCAGTCGGTCGTTTGCCGTCAGGACGAAACCGGGTGGCAAGTCCTGATCATATTTCTGCCCCTTAAACCATAGTCCTACCAGTCCTCGCTCGTCGCCGGCTAGATGAATGAGCCCTAGCGGCGAATCATAACTGGTAGTGTAGATTGTCGTCATACGACCTAGCTTACACTAGTCGCAGACGGCAGTTCAACCTTAGTGGCTATTGAAAATATAGCCACTACCAAGTACACTATAAGTGTTACTAACCATAGGAGGATAAAGAATTATGCCAACGTTCGTTTGGGTGATCATCGGTATCGTTGTACTGCTCATTCTAGTTGCTGTGGCAATTTATAATGGACTAGTCAAGCTAAGTACCAGAGTTGATGAGGCGTGGAGCGATATCACTGTCCAGTTGAAGCGACGCTCAGACCTGATCCCGAATTTAGTCGAGGTGGTCAAGGGTTATGCTAAGCATGAGTCGGGCGTCTTCGAGGCGGTGTCGCGGGCTAGGGCGTCGGTGATGTCGGCGGCTAAACAAGGACCGGCTGCCGCTGCTAAGGCGGAGGGCGAGCTGGAACATACACTGAAGTCGCTCTTTGCTGTAGCTGAGGCCTACCCGCAGCTACAGGCTTCCGACAACTTCCGTGATCTACAGGGAGAGCTAGTCGATACTGAGGACAAGATTCAGTCGGCTCGTCGCTTCTACAATGGCGGAGTGCGTGAGCTGAATATCAAGGTCAAGACCTTCCCGGACAACATCTTTGCCGGTATTTTCGGCTTTCATACTCGAGAGTTTTTCGAGGTAGAAGACCGAGCTGCGATTGAAAAGGCTCCAGAGGTTAAGCTTTAGTCTAAGGGTTAGCCGGTATAGATGTATAGTGCTATTTGGGCCAACAAGAGAAATACTGTCATTATCATGGCGGTGTTTCTCTTGCTCATTGGTGGTATTGGAGCACTGGTTGGCTATCTGGGAAAGGATCGAAACATTGCCTTCTGGATTATCGGTATCGCTCTGGTGTATGCCGTAGTCGAGTACTTTGTGGCGAGTCGCTTGGCTGTAGCAGCTAGTGGCGCCAAAGAGATCAAGAAGTCTGACAACCCCGATCTCTGGAATGTCGTAGAGAATCTGGCGATTGCTTCCGGACAGCCGATGCCTAGGGTGTTTATCATCCAAGATGCCTCGCCTAACGCCTTTGCGACCGGGCGAACGCCGGAGCATTCTTATGTAGTAGTGACATCCGGCTTGCTGAAGGAATTAGACAAGAGAGAACTGACCGGTGTGATTGCTCACGAGATGTCGCATATCGCTAATTATGATATCAGAGTCAGCATGATCGTCTTCGGTCTAGTTAGTGCGATTGGGCTAATCTCGGATATTTTACTTAGGACTGCCTTTGGAGCCGGTCGCAGTGATGATGATGACTCCGGTAGTCCATATATTTACATCGTGATGATCATAGTGGCGATCTTGTCGCCGATAATTGCGGCTATGATCCAGTTGGCTGTATCGAGACAGCGAGAATATCTGGCTGACTCCTCGGCGGCTTTGCTGACTAGAGACCCCGAGGGGCTGATCATGGCGTTGCAGAAGCTGGATCAATCTGCCAGGCCGTTGCAGCGTCAAAATACCGCCACTGCACATATGTATATCGTTAACCCATTAAAAAAGGGCCTCTTAAACAGACTATTCAGTACACACCCGTCAATCAATGATCGCATTGCCCGCCTGAAAAAGATAGGGGGGCAGATGTAGTATGGTGGGACGTAAGTCTGATGAAAAAGATCGGGGCTACCAGATTAGCCATCGGGAGCAACTGCTAAGAGAGCGTCTGTTGACAGTTGACGAAGACTTGGTGCGAGCTGAGACTCGTTTGCGTCAGAAGGGCGAGGCTCGTCGTCGCAAACTGGCGGCTAAAATCAACCGAGCACGCTCTCGTCAGGAGGCTAAGCTTGATCGACGAGATAAGTCTCGGCTATATCACCGAGTGCGCCCCCTGTATTACTTGTTGTGTCCAGTCTTTGCCGTAGGTCGCTTCTTTCGGTCGGTTTATCGGTGGGCTTGTCGGAAGACCGAGCATCATCGTCATGTTTCACCTCACCGTAGCTTTTACTTGACCACTCACGCTCAGGCGGTTCGTCAGATCAACATTTCCGGCTATGGTCGCTTCGTGACCGAGGTTTGGCGGATGGTGCGGGACAACTGGCTGATCTATCTCAAGATCACTCTACTGATGGCGCTAGCGATCATAGCGGTGGTTGGGGTGAGTAATGCTCACAGTAATTATGTCGATACTAGAGAAGCGATGGAGAAGGTTGATCTGCACCCTTTCCTAAAGCAGGCTGGGTTGGTCACTCAGGCGATCATCACCAGTCTGACAGTGACGGACGCCAATCGTCAGGCGGCTACATTTATCATAGTGGCGGTAGCTTGGCTCAGTCTTATCTTTATTGCTCGACGAGTCTACAGTGGCAATCAGCTTCGTTTGCGAGATGCTATTTATAGTGCCGGTACGCCGCTGGTGCCTATGATGGTACTGCTGGTGGCAGTGCTGGTTCAGCTGTTGCCGTTGGCGCTAGTCCTTATCTCGTATTCTGCCATCACGGGAGCGGGCTATATCAACCAAGGCGTCGCCATTGAGAATATGGCGGCATGGTGTGTAATCTTGGCGGTATTAGTGTTAACTATTTATTGGATGGTCACCAGCTTACTAACACTGGTTTCAGTTACCATCCCCGGCCTCTACCCCATGCGGGCTTATTACGAGACTAGTATTCAGGTGGCAGGGCGACGGGTCAAGATTCTACTTAGGATCTTGATGATGTTCTTGCCGCTGCTTGTCTTATGGGCACTGGTTCTGATTCCGACAGTACTGCTTGATTCTATCCTGAAGCCCAAGACATTTCCGGTGGTTCAACTGGTGGTTAGTTTACTGGCGGCTATTTCTTGTACTTGGGTCTCGGCGTATATGTACGTGCTGTACCGACGAATCCTAGATAGTCCGGAGCAGCCTGTGGGTACGATCGGTCGAGTGGTCTGGCCTTGGCAGAGGCGCAAGCTGGTTAAGTCAGACCAAGCCAAAACAAAGAGCGGCGGTAAGAAGCGGAGAGTCGCTAAGACCGGTAAGTCGGCCTCGGGCGCTGACAAATCGGATAAGCAATCAGCTGCCTAGGGGGTAATGTGTGACTAAACGTGAGGATAGCCGACGGATCGAGGAACTGCGTCGCCAGCTTAATCAATACGCCTATGAATATTATGCACTGGACTCTCCTAGTGTCTCAGACGCTATCTATGATTCGCTCTATAGTGAGCTAAAGCAGCTGGAGACGAAGTACCCCGAGCTGATAACGCCGGATTCGCCGACCCGGCGGATCGTAGCCGGCTCGGCGACGAAGTTTCAGAAATACCATCACAGGCGTCGAATGATTTCGATCATGGATACTTTCTCTGATCAAGAGGCGTATGATTGGGTTGGTAAGGTGCGACGCTATGCCGAAAAGAATTTGCCGGTTGCCACCTTGGCAAAGCTAGACGAAGTCAACTATTGGCTGGATGCTAAGATGGACGGCCTAGCTTGCTCGCTACATTATCAGGACGGCCTCCTAATACGGGCGGTGACTAGGGGTGATGGAATGGTCGGCGAGGTAGTTACGGATAACGTGCGAGTCGTGCCGACCGTTCCACTACGTCTGCACGATGACCCGGTATTTACTAGGGGTGAGACTGAAGTGCGGGGCGAGCTGATCATGCTGCGAGCTGATTTTGACCAGATCAACCGGCAGCTTATTGAGCGGGGTGATAAGCCTTTTGCCAATCCCCGCAATTTGGCGGCCGGCACCATTCGCCAGCTTAACCCTCAAGTTGTCGCCTCTCGGCCATTAGAATTTCATGCTTACGACCTACTACGTGACGGTGTAGACGATGCGATGACTAACCAAGCAGTCTATGAGAAATTGCTCCAGCTTGGCTTTAAGGTCAACCCTGAAGCTCATCTGGAGCCTAGTTTTGCCGATGCGATCAGCTACGCTCATCGCTTCCGCATTGAAGTGCAGCCTAACTTACCCTTTAACACCGACGGACTGGTGATCAAGATTAATGATCGCAAGCTATACGATAGGCTAGGTATCGTCGGTAAATATCCTCGTGGCGCAGTAGCGTATAAGTATCCTGCTGAAACCGCCACTACTAAAGTAAGAGATATTGTGCTAAGTCTAGGAAGGACCGGCGCCGTAACTCCGGTGGCGGTATTTGAGCCGGTACAACTGGCGGGTACGACCGTGCAGCACGCCACACTCCATAATGCCGACGAGATTGCCAGGCTGGACGTGCGGATTGGCGATACCGTGGTGATATACAAGGCGGGCGAGATCATACCCCAGGTGCAGAGCGTGATCACGGGTCTAAGGCCGGCTGACTCCAGGCCGTATGACTTCATTCGGGCGATGCATCGACAGTACCCCGAGCTGGAGTTTGAGCGTCCGGAAGGCGAGGCGGTCTGGCGGGTCAAGAATCCGGGTGATGTGACCACCATTACCGTTCAGGCTGTCAAGCACTTTGCCAGTCGTCAAGCACTAGATATAGAGGGGCTAGGCGAACGTAATGCTGAGCTGCTGGTCAGTACAGGTCTGGTTAGTGACGTGGCGGATATTTATTCTTTGACCGTTGAGGCCGTGTCAAAGCTTGACCGCTTTGCTGAGCTATCGGCCACTAAGCTGGTGGGTGAGATTCAAAGGAAGAAGGCGCCGCCGCTAGACCGTTTCATCTATGGGCTAGGGATTCGCCATGTGGGGGCTAAGACAGCTAATGACATCGCCAAGCATTTTACCGGCTTGGAGGACTTTTCCGATTCAACTATTGGTCAGCTGGAGGCGATCCCCGGTATAGGTCAAATAGTGGCTGAATCAATTCAGGGCTGGCTTAGTGATGAGAGCAATATTAGATTGCTAGATAAGTTTGCTCAGTTGGGCGTACATCCGGTGCCGGTTCAGACCGGCGGTAGCCTGGCGGGAATATCTTTCGTTATCACAGGGGCGCTCAGTGTATCTCGAGACGAGCTGGCGAATCAGATCCGCCTCCGGGGCGGTAATTTTCAGACCGGCGTAGGCAAATCAACTGATTATCTGGTAGCCGGACAGCGGGTAGGGTCCAGCAAACTGGCGAAAGCCAAGCGGCTGGGTGTCGAGGTGATTAGCGAGGCTCAGCTAATGGAGATGCTGGGCTGAGGGCTTGTGCTTGATTATGCTTGTGGTATTATAAAAGTGGCTGGTGTGCAGGCGGGGCTAACCCGTCTGGAACCAAGAAAACAAAAAGCGTAACGCCCCCGGGTGGGCGCACAACAGCCAGGAAAAGCAGCAAGACCTCGTGGACTTCTCTGGCGAGGTTTTGTTTTGTAGTATAATGATAGCGGAAGCTTGGGGTAGTAGCTCATCCGGTAGAGCGCAGCATTCGCATTGCTGAGGTGGTCGGTTCGAGTCCGATCTACTCCACCATATAGAGGAATATTTAATGACGGTTATGGTAGAATATAGCTAATGGTTATGATGGGTCGGCGAATTATCTCTAGATACGTTGCTCGATTTACCGGCTGTGCGCTCGGTGCAGTAGCGGTAGCTATTTTAGTGGCACTGAGTGCCTATGCAGTGGGCAAGGATCAGCGCAGGATATTTGATTGGGGCGTGCCGTACCACAATATTGAGCCATGTGTACCCGGTGGTGGCGGTAATTTGTCAATTGGTGACAATAAAGACTACGAAGGCAATCAGATATTGACAGACGAAGAGCTGGACAGAGTTAAGCATTATCAGCCAATCTACCAGAAGGTTGCTTCAAAGTATGGCGCCGCCTGGCAGGTGCTGGCAGCTATTCATTATCGTGAAAGTAGCATAGCCCAGGGTAGTTCCCACCAGTGCGAGGGTCCATATGGCTACGATCCTGACGGTAAAGGTCATGGTAGACCTGACTTCTGCGATAAAGTGCTCAGTGACGCTAAGTTTGAAGAGGCTACCGAAGTTGCTATGCAAGAACTTGAGAGTAAACACCAAGCCGTCGGGGGTGGCGACTGGAATGATCCGAGGACTATCAAGCGATCTCTGTTTGCATATAATTCAGGTCAAGCCTACGTTCTGGGTAAGAAGGAACATCGTTATGTTAAGCAAGCGGAGAATCTGGGCTTTAGCCACCAAGAGGGACTTGATGGTGAGGGGTCGCCCTATGTGATGAATAAAGCAGACGAGAAACGAGATCCGAACAAGAACGGTGGTAACTGGTGTCAGTCTTTGGGGCCGGGTAGTGTTAAGTGTCCCGCTAACCAGGATTACGGTGCTTATGTAGTTTACTTGGGGTTGGGAGGTGGTTCCGGTTCATCTAGTGGTGGTGGCGCCAGTATTGAGAAGAGGATTGAGGAGCGAGCTTTCTGGGTCGGCGACAAGCGAGCGATCGGTCTGCAAAATGCCGGTGGTAAGAATGATAAAGA
>CAJPSI010000008.1 GCA_905373275.1 Candidatus Saccharibacteria bacterium UBA1103
GTATAATGCTTGTATAAATATATGCATCGATACGAAAAGTCACCGATCAAAAAAGTTGACCCCTCTAACGAGTGGGGCGGGGAAGATGTGTTCAGGCTACCTGAGCCTGACCAGGCGGGTGAACTGACGAGCCCGTCTCAGCCCGGCGAAGCTGTAGCAACGGAAGAGCCCTCTATCCGGCCTGAAACAACCGGGGCTACACCCTCGCCGGAGGCGGCGGAGGATGAGCCGTCTTTGGAGCAGATGTCACAACACTTATTAGATATGATTGTCGATCTGGCCGGTAGTGATGACGAGGAGGCCATAGAGCCGCCTCCACTGGCTGCCGCCAGATGTCTGGCGGAAGCCGTGCCGATAATTAAGGCGGATGATCCGGCTAAGGACGAAGTGATCAGAGGTGTGCTGAATAACTGTCGGCGCTACGACGACTCTATCAAATATCACTTGATTAATGACATTTCGACGCTGTTTAGTGAGCAGGATGTTGCTATGGCTAGCCATGATGGACTGGAGGATCTGACGGTAGACTGTCTGAGCCAAGCGGTGCGAGACCACTGGAATCGGTTTGTCGAGCCGGTGGAGTCTATCTCCAGTCCGGCTTACGGCTATTTTATTAACAAGGTATTAGCCGACACGGAGTCGGCTAACGAAGTGAAGGAGCGTCTAGGCCGGGAGGATATCAGTATGGCGGATGTCGCCGGGGCGACTATTCTAGACGACCGCTACATCTGCCTGTATAAGCCCGGCGACGATAATCCCGAGCTAAAGCAGCAGGTGTTGGATAATGCCAAGAGTCTGGTTGATAGTCTAAAGAGCTTGGGCTACGATCCGCTGGAGGACAGGCGGTTTGTCGAGCGATGTTGCGACGAGAAGCTGGGTGAAGCTACTCAAGAGAATCTATACCAAGCCGGAGTGCTCAATGACGACAATGTCGCTAGGCTGTATGACTATTTGATCAGTAGTGGTAGAGGCATGGTGGCTGTCGTCTCGACCAAGATCTGCCCTGATGCCCCGGCGACCAAATTTTGGAACACGGTTGATGTAGATGACAGCTCGGGACACAAACCGGCTAGTGAACGGACGTTGGTGCAGTCAATTGAGATGAATCGTTTCAGCGGCTTTCTGAACTCGATTAGATCAAGGGGTAAAGACCGTCCCATCAGTGACTACTTTACCGACGGGGTGCCAAACGAACTCTTTATCGAGACTCTGGATCAGAGCTTGAAGCTCAAGAAAGAAGAATACAACGGCAGCTTTGTGCATGATTGCATCGGTCGTACCCCGATGACGCCGCTGATACTGGACAAGCTGGGCGATGTGCAACGGCGGTCGGTAGAAGCCTATGATAGCCTGGAGTCGTTTGAAGAGGGTCAGACTTTCTGTGAGGTCATGCAGGAGGGGCGAGAAGAGCGTGCTGACCCGGCTAAGGTGGCGGAAGATATCCGACATCTCGCTCAGCGTTTCCCATTCTTGCGAGGTACTTATACCAAGCTCCTCCGGCTGGAGTATGACGGCAAGGCGGCTATCCTGGGCGATGACTACATCGGTGATATCGTCTACTACGATAGTCACGTCGACGATATCATCTGTGATAAAATGACGAGTCGGCAGAAGATTGAGACGATAAAACGTCGCCTGGATACATTACAGCGGTATGATTTATTTAATGGCGACAGAGCTCGGACGACCAACTACGCCATCTTGGTGGGGGAGAAAGAGGGGTCAGGAGAACTATTTGACGATCTGGCCGATGTGGTTGAGTTGAGCGAAGAGACCAAGCAAAATCTGGTAAAGGTACTGAGAACTGGCAACTTCTGCCATATTCGCTCGTTGGAAGAGCTGGAGAATTACCGAGCGATCGTTTCGGAGCGGCTTTGCGACGACTTGATCAGCGGCAAGAGAGACGAGGTTGTCAAAGCGGCTCGCTTCATTATGCGACCGGATAGACCAAGTCGCACCCTGGCAGCTTATGATCTGAAGCACCTTGCTGAGGCCGGTGCATTGACGATTAATGACCGGGCGGTGATGCTGCTACGCAAGAAGATAAAAGATGCTAAGAGCGCCGAGGATGTCCTGCGGGTGATTCAGAACTCTCCCTTGTGTACACCGGTAGTGGGTGACGACGGAGTGGCTCGGATTACTAAGATTGAGGGCTCAGAGTCCGACCTGATGGATAAGCTAACTCGCTTTGTCACCGACGATTGGAACCGGGCTCTATTTGACCCGAGCGCCGACAATGATGGGGTGGAGCGTACTCAAATAGCTGATGATCAAGGCGAGGGCAAGATTGACGTGGTTAAGCTGAATGGCGCTCCTTTCAATATTCTCAGTCATACTATCTACATGTTTGGTAATGCGAGTATTTATAACGCCTTGATGAAAGATCCCGGTGTCTGGAATACGGCTCGGGGATCATCAACCATTTCGGCCAGCTGTGTCAGTAGCGATTATCTCTATTATCTGGAGGATGGGAGTCATAGGGGCGTAACGCTAGGTTTTAACAATATTAGCTACGGCGGTATCATCGGCATGTGCCCGCAAGACGCCTACCTCAGCGGCAACTTCTTACCTAATATGTTTAGTCTACCCCTGACGACTTGTGATGAGTTTATCAAGCAGTGCATTAACAAGCGGGAACAATCCGTGGCGGGTGAACTGGATACGATGCACTATAACGAGGTGGGGCTATTCCGTAACTCCGGTGATCTAAATGTCCGACATGGCCGTCTGCAGCCGTCCTATATCGTGGCACACGGTGCTGATGTGACGGAGATTAACGACAACAGCAAAAAGTTCGCTCGGTACTTCGGCGTACCGATAGTGTTGATTGATGATAAGGCGTACTATAGAAAAAATAATTTTGCTTACTATAATAAGAATAGGCTAAAGGAGGCAAAGCATGAAAAGCAGCAATAACGAACCGCAACCGAACCGGAGACAAGATAACGAGCGACGTCCTGAGGGTCGTGGCCCGGTCTTCATCGGCTATAACGAGGAGTTTGATAGCAAGCTTAGGGAGAGTGCTAAGCGAGACTTGATCGAGAGTAGCTTACTGCAAGACACCCTGATGAAGATCTACCGAGGTGAGTTTGATAAGCTTCGTCCGAAGGATCAGTCGCAGCGGGAAGCTGACCGAGAAGAGTCTGATACCAAAGCCAAGAGCAATTCTGACGACAGGCGGTAAATCAGTCTAGCCGTCATGACAGCCGGAAGTCGGGCTACCGGTTAGCTCAGCTGTGACCGGTTGGCGGGGCAGTCGTGCTATAATATCTGTGCCAGTTTGCCGGATGGTCGCTGGTGAGGCGATAGTCTCACGAGAGGAAAGTCCGGGCAGTGTAGAGCAACGACAGTCGCTAACGGCGACCGGGGGCGACCCTAGGGAAAGTGCCACAGAAACGATACCGCCTGGCACCTTTGTTGGTCTCGTACGAAACGGTTACGTGCGAAATCAGCAAAGGTGCCGGGTAAGGGTGAAAGGAGTGAGGTAAGAGCTCACAGTCGGGTGCGGTGACGCATCAGAGAGGTAAACCCTGTTGACTGCAAGGAGATCGGACTACTGGTGGCTCGCCAGCCGATCGTTTTAACCCGCTAGACGTGATTAGCAATAGTCATGGTAGATAGATGGCCATCTAAACAGGACCCGGCTTATAGGCAGACTGGTAGACTTAATAAAACACCCTCTTACTAAGAGGGTGTTTTAGATTTAGCGATTCTCCGACGAAGCTATTTCTGGGTAGCTTTGACGATAGCAGTGAAAGCCTCGGGTTCACGCACTGCTAAGTCAGCTAGGGTCTTGCGGTCAAGCTGGATATTCTTAGCTTTGAGACCGGCTATTAGCTGAGCGTAGGTAGTACCATTCTGCCTGGCGGCGGCGTTGATACGGGTAATCCATAGGCTACGTAGATCACGCTTGCGGTTGCGCCGGTCACGAAAGGCGTACTGTAACGCTTTGATGATCCGGGCGTTCGCTAGACGGAAGCTGCGCCCGGCGCTGTTATGCTTCATACCTTTGGCTTGCTTTAGCACCTTGTGGTGGCGAGCTCTGGCGGTGACACCTCGTTTAACTCTCATTCTTACTCCTTCTCCATGTAGATTAAATAGTTTTAGACACCTAGAGCCCGGCGAATAGTCTGCTTAGCCGAACCATTGATCTTAGTGTCAGCTTTCTTGGCTCGCTTGCTTCGGGCAGTCTGATGAGCTAGCTTGTGGTGGGTGGCGGCGTTGCGCCGTAATAGCTTGCCGGACTTAGTCAGGCGGATGCGCTTGCTAGTGCCCTTGTGCGTCTTTAGCTTTGGCATGAGGGTTACTCCTTATGATGATATTCAGGTTGCGACCTGCCATCACCGGCTTATTATCGGCGACGGCGACGTCTGATAGCTGATCGAGTATTTTACTGAGTAAATCTCGACCCACCTCAGGGTGCGCCATCTCTCGACCGCGAAAAATCAGCTGAATCTTGACTTTATCGCCGTCTAATAAGAACTTACGGACTTTGCGTAGCTTGATGTTGAGGTCGTTTTGGCTAATCTTGAGCCCCAACCGCATCTGTTTGATCTCACTACTATGCGCATTCTTGCGGTTACGCTGTTGCTCTTTCATCTTCTGATACTGGTACTTACCCCAGTCAACGATTCTAGCAACAGGTGGTGCTGCATTGGGTGATATCTCTACTAGGTCAAGACCGACTTCACGGGCTTTATCGAGGGCTCTCGCAGTAGGCATGACGCCTAATTGATCGCCGCTTGCACCGATAACACGTAGCTCACGAGCACGGATCTGACCATTTATCCGAATTGAATGATTGGCTATATAGATCCTTTTACCTGATATTAGTTTATATGGCTCCGGAGGCCGGATTCGAACCGGCGACCCATTGATTAACAGTCAACTGCGCTACCGCTGCGCCACTCCGGAATAGTTACCTAACCACGGTGACTAACCGCCGGGACTTTATCTGCCCGGGCTCAATCATCGTGTGTTCGCTCATGATTATAACTAAGTTACCTCTGAGCAGTCAACCCCAGCCCAGCAGCCCAGCTGATGCGTTAGCTAGACTAGCTAGTTATGACAAAGCGTGATTGCGCATCTTTTTGCTTAGGTGGCTTAGCGTTATGCATCCTGCTGGGTGCTGGGCGGGCCCGGCATGGTGCACACCTTTTTCGCCTAGAGGCGATGTAGCGCTATGTATCCTGCTGGGTGCTGGATAAACCCAGCGGGACACAGTCAACGTATTAGTCGGTGCCGGCGGAATTGCAATGCTTCGGCGACGTGTTGATCGGTGACCGTATCCGATCTGTCAAGATCGGCGATGGTGGTAGCGACTCGCATGGTCTTGAAATAGCCACGGGCGGACAGCCCCAGCTTATCCATGGCGTCATCCAGTAGCTTCTTGGCGGCGGGTGAGAAGTGGATTAGCTGCTGGAGCTGCTTATTGGATAGGCCGGCGTTAGGGCAGCGCTGCCGTACTTCGCTGCGATGTCTGGCGTCGACGATAGCCTGGCGCCACTCAGTGGCCACCGGGTGATCGGTCGGCGTCGTGCTGGTCAAATCCTGCCTAGGCACCCGGGCGACTTGAACAAATAAATCGATCCGATCAAGCAACGGGCCGGATAATTTCTTTTGGTATTCCTGGATCATTTTCTGACTACAGCTACATTCATGGCTAGGGTCACCGTAGTAACCGCAAGGGCAAGGGTTCATAGTAGCTAACAGCATGAAGTTGGCGGGGTAGGTCGATTTAGCGCCGGCTCGACTGATATTGATCCGGTGATCCTCCAGCGGCTGACGCAACGCCTCAAGAGTGCGTTTAGAGAACTCCGGCGTTTCGTCTAGGAAGAGCACACCATTATGGGCTAGCGATATCTCGCCGGGGGCGATGTTGGTGCCGCCGCCAACCATGGCTACATGCGAGGCGGTGTGGTGAGGCGACCGGAACGGTCGTGCGGTAATGACCTCATCGCTCTCCCCGGCTAGTGAATAGAGCTTAGTCGTCTCGAGAATCTCCTGGTCATTTAAGGGTGGCAAGAGGCCGGGTAATGCTTTGGCTAGCATGGTTTTGCCCGAGCCCGGTGGCCCGACGAAGAGAACGTTGTGGTGTCCGGCAGCAGCGACTTCAAGTGCTCTTTTGGCCAGCGCCTGACCGTGAATGTCGTCAATAGATGGTAAGTTTGTATAACTATTATTTACAACGTTGCTATGGGCTGGAGAAATAATGTGTTCGCCGATCAGATGCTCAAATACGCTGTTAAGAGTTGTTGCTCCTACTACACTAATACCTTTGACTAGGGCTGCTTGCTGAGCATTATTGAGCGGCACGATGATACCGGAGTGCTTAGTTGCTTTGGCGCATTCGGCTAGACTTAGTGCACCTCTGACATTGCGTAGTTCACCATTCAGTCCCAGCTCGCCGGCAAACAAGATACCCTTAGCAACCTTAGCCGGTAGCTGCTTGCTGGCAATTAAGATAGATAGAGCAATTGCCAGATCAAGGTGAGAGCCGTCTTTGGCGATATTGGCAGGTGCCAGGTTGATGGTGATGCGTTTAGCGGGGAAGCTAAAGCCGGAATTGACGATAGCTGAGCGAACTCGTTCTCTCGACTCGGCAATTGATTTATTGGCCAGCCCTACGATATTAAATGCGGGTAGCCCCTTGGTGATGTCACACTCCGAGACGACCGGTACACCATCGTAACCCTTGGCGACTGCGGTTTCTACTCGTGCGATCATGATAGACCATATTATAACGCCGGCTGGAAACGTCTGTACAGGCATACCTCTGTAGGGTGTTGATTTATTAACATGAGTTTGCTATAGTAGATGATGTCTGGGGCTGATATATACCTTGACGGATGGACTTTAACAGTTTGATCGGCGAGCAGTTGACCACTTTACAGTCGTAATAAATGCAAAGAATCGTTTGCAAGCCTTTGTCGCCAGTCTAAAGAGCGCTTTCGCTCCCAAGGCTGTCGCCATGGCCGTTGCTGCCTGAGCTTGTTAGCTTAGAATTATTGGCAGCCCGCCAAGTGACCGACGCACGATAGGTCACTTGTGCGTCAGATTATGGTGCTAGGTTATCTCCGGATTCTCTTGCCCCGGGGTTAGCCGAAGCGAAAGCAGGGGCGTCTATCCGTTATCTGAGTAGAACTCTTGAGACGGATTGATGTAGCCACGAGTTCTGCTAGGCTTCGTAGATGATCGGATTGTTACCATGCGGACGCGGGGGTAGTTCCCGCCAGCTCCACCAGATGTGATTTCGGCAATGAACTAATATATGTGCGTGGTAAAAAATACTAGCCGGGGTCGTTGACATGGCTGAATTGGTGCGATACTATAGTGGTGGTTGATGAGTAAAAAATGTATTCATGAACCGCGCACATACAAAAACAAAAATTATCAACAATAACACAAATCAAATCTCCATAAACGACCCGAATTCTCGCAGCGGGTCGTTTTTTGTATGACCGGTTTTTGTGGCTAGACGTTCAAGCTTGATTGCCTAGGTACGACGACATGGTGGTGATCTTGGCGTGGGGTGTTGGTTCGGATAGTGACGGCTCATGGTAAGGCGCAGAACTCCGGGGTGACGCAAAGACCGTGTGTTGCTCTTTAGAATGGTGGCGCTCAGGATTGGCGTGGTTGACGACCGATACATGGTTCGTGGTTTGGCTTGATACTGTTTACTATGGCTAAGACATCAATAAGCCTCATCATTGGACTAGAAGGTTGCTTATACAATATTTACAACGTTAATTCTGGGCATTATCAAGGATCCTGCGTCTTTATAACAGTAGTGATGATAAAAAATACAACGTATAGCGGAAGCTTAAGCGTTGACAGCCGGCTAGTTGTTTGGTATAGTCAACCTAAGCTTGTAAGACAAAAAGAACTAATCAAAAGTCCGAAAAAGCTCGCTCTTTAATCTAAAATAAAAACTGACAAATATAAATTGTCCGTGTGCCGGGGCGGATCAAGCCTCGCCGAAAGTCATCAGCTGGTGAGGAGCTTGAGACGCATAGCACGCAGACTAGATCGTGTCACCGGCTGAAGTGAGGAACGCAACCACATAAGACGTTCGTCCACAGCTGAGAGTTCGTGACAGGCATGGTAGCTGTAGTGCCACAGAGTCGTGGTGCTAGTGCTACCACTCTGTCACGAAAGCGTTGAGCGTAAGATAAAATCCAATCAGAGGGATTTTGATCCAGCTCCGCTACACATATGCTCCCGAAAGGGAGCGGTCAGTCGAGGCTTGTCTAGCTTCTGATGTGACCGTGACCCGCGCCCCATTTTTGTTTTTAGTGGGCGGATGGGATGTCGCACTTTAGACTTCACAACTACGGAGGAAGCTGGACAGCCTCTCTTACAACATTGCCGGAGCCAAACTATTTTTACCGGTATTTTTGATTTTGCATTAGCGGTATTATAAACTTAGCTTATGAGAAAGCGAACGATCGCTGTCGTATCTTTGGTCGGAGTAATCCTGGCGATGATTGCTCTATTCTTTGTGCTCAATATGACTAACCCGTCGGACAACGGTCCGGCGGGTATATTGTTAGTGTTGGGGCTGATCTATCTATTGAGCTATAGTTTCATTGTGTTCATGACAATGATTATTAGATATGTTTGGGGGCTAGTTCGTCCGAGCCAACCGGTTACCACTACGTCCGACAGTAAGGTGCGACGCTCGCAGACAAAAGTGCTGGCTGTCTGTGGAGTGCTGGCCATGATGCCTCTGATCATCATCTCGCTCAACTCTATCAAGCGAATTGAGCTGACTGACGTGGTGCTGACGACAATTACCGAGGCAGTAGCAGTCTTTTATATCGTCAAGCGCCTGTAGATGTACTGCCAAAGTGGGGCTACTATGGGGTAGAGTTGTATGCCGGAGCCGGTTGGCCGGTGCGGTTGAAAACTGCTGATTTCTCATGTTAATCTGACCGTGGTTATGCTATACTGTATCAGTAATGGAACCGAGTGCAGGCACGCCCAATTTTAATACCGCTCCCAGACCGGGTAATAACGTCGAGAGTGGCGGTAACCAGCTACCCCAGTACAACGTAGACCCCGGCACAACGATTGACAGTAGTCCGAATAATCTTAACCAAGCACCAATGGGGCATGAGCAGCTGCCCAGTGCCGAGGAGTTGGCATTGCCGAGCCAGGCGATCACTGTCAACCCGGTGGCTCAGACCACTCAGCCAACCACTACCACCTCTACTACTACACCGGTTGACCCTGTGGTGGTTGATGCAGAGAAATTTAATCGGGTCTGGGTAGATAAGACTAAGCAGACCATTAGTGCCACCGAGACCGATCCTTACGAGCAGGCACATCAGATTGCTCAGCTGATGCAGGGATATCTAAAGGAACGTTATGGTAAAATTATTAACAGTAAATAGAAGTGGGCAAGTAGACACCGCTTAACATTAGGATAAAACTGGGATGGGCATGGGTAATCTGATCGCAACGCTGGTGAGTGCACTGGTCTTCATCGGTGTGATGGCGGTTATTATCACGATTGCCTACATGGCGTTTCGCAAAGAAGTACGAGGGCGCAAGAACTACGAGCGAGCCCTTAAGATGGTCCAGGTGATGATCCAGCTGCCGCCAAGTAGCGAGGATAAAGAGGTGGGCAGCAGGGATATTCGTGACGTGACCGACGAGAGCATCTCTCAGGCTCAGACTATGTATGACATCATCGCCAGTACGGCTACCAAAGGGTTTCATAGTCGGATCTATGGTCAGCGCCATATCTCATTTGAGATTATCGCTCATGATGGGCTGGTCCACTACTATGTGGCAGTGCCGTTTCTGCTGCTGGATAATATCAAGCAGGCTGTTATAGCAGCATATCCGACGGCTCGCCTGGAGGAAGTGGCTGAAATAAATGTGTTCAACAGAGCAAGTAAGATGAGCGGCACTCTGGGCGGTGAGATGCACTTGTCCCGCCCCTACCTATTTCCAATTGCCACCTATAAGGACACCAAGCGTGATGCCATGGGGGCGATTCTTAACGCTCTCACTATGGCCGGACGAGGTGATGGTGTGGCGGTGCAAATCTTATTACGTCCGGCTAAGCCGAATTGGGCGCACAAGATCGACGATCGGGTGCAAGATATTCGGGATGGTAAAAAGAGTGCCAGTGGCAATCGCAAAGGCTCGGCGGCTCTAGCCTATGCCGGTCAGATATTAGAGGCGCTCTGGAAACCGCCCGATGAAATAAATAAAGAGAAAGAGACCAAGCCACTGAGCGGTACTGATCAGACCAGGGTGGAGCAGATGGAGGAAAAAGCCCGGCATGCCGGCTACGAAGTGATGATTCGCCTGGTGGTATCGACGCCGAACTCGGCTCGCTCGCAGGCACTCTTGACCAGTTTGCAGTCCGCTTTCGCTCTCTACACTTTGCCGACCGGTAACGGCTTTAAGTTTGAGCCGACTAGTGACATCAAGAGCTTTGTGACGGATTACATCATGCGCTTCTTCCCGGCCGAGAAGTCGTCAGATATTCTTAACTCGGTCGAGCTGGCGACTATCTTTCATTTGCCCAATCAGACCAACATCCCGTCGTCTCAGGTAGAGCGTCAGACCTTCCGAGAGATTGATGGCCCGACCCAAGCGATGAATGACGGGATCTTGCTAGGTAACAATGTTTTCCGGGGCGTGGTCAAGCCGATCAGGCTTTCCTTAGATGATAGGCGTCGTCATACTTACATCATGGGCTCAACCGGTATGGGTAAGTCGGTCTTGCTCAAGCGCTTGGCGCTGCAGGACATGATCAATGGCGATGGCTTTGCCTTCATCGACCCGCACGGCGATGCGGCGGAGGATATCTTGCGTATGGTGCCAAGAGAACGAGTTAACGATGTGATCTACTTTAACCCAACCGATTCAGACAACCCGATCGGCATGAACTTATTTGAGGTCAGCAAAGATGATCCTGATCCAGCCCGCACTAAGGACTACATAATTTCAGAGACGATGAATATGCTTTACTCGCTTTATGACCCGAATCACCAAGGCTTCGTCGGACCTCGGATGGCGAACATTGTCCGCTATGCCGCTTTGTTACTGATGGATAGCCCGGGCGGCGGCACCTTTATGGATATCCCGAAGGTACTGCGTGACCCGGACTTCACTAAGCCTCGCATCAAATATCTTCGCACCCAGCAAGCGATCGATTTCTGGACGAAGGAATGGCCCAATGCCCAACGATCCAATGACGCCGGTGAGGTAACCAGCTGGGTGGTGTCTAAGTGGGCGGACTTCGAGAATGTCGTCATTAGTAATGTTCTGGGGCAGCTTCACTCGGGGTTAAACCTGCGAGAGATCATGGACAAACGCAAGATCCTGCTGGTTAACCTATCGAAAGGTAAGTTAGGCGACATCCCCGCTAAGCTTCTCGGTATGGTCTTCGTGATGAAGTTCCAGGCAGCGGCTATGTCTCGGGCTAATATCCCGGAGGAGGAGAGGAAGGATTTCTGTCTGTATGTCGATGAGTTTCAGAACTTCGCTACCGACTCATTTGAATCAATTCTCTCTGAGGCTCGTAAGTATCGGCTGAACTTGATCGTGGCTAATCAGTTTATGGGGCAGCTGACTGATAAAATCAGGGGGGCGATCGTTGGTAATGTTGGCACCTATATTATTGGACGAGTCGGCTCAGACGACGTGGAAAATGTAGTCAAGATGTTCCAGCCGACCTTCCAGCCGGAGGACTTGCTCTTTATGCCCAACTATACGGCAGCGGTAAAGATGTTGGTCAATGGCGCACCGACGGCACCCTTTACCATGTCCTTGCCACCACTCAAAGTGCAGACAAATGACGACCTGGCTAAGTCGCTGATCAGGCTTTCGGCAGAACGATATGGTCGTCCTCGGGCAGAAGTCGAGGCGGAGATCGAAAAGCGTCTATCGACTACGGCGAACGCACCGGCTCGCAAGCCCGCTAACTCCGTTGTTACTATCGATAAGGGTACGGCAGCGTCGCAGCCGTCTTCTAATGACTTCTTGCAGAACTGGCTAGCCAAACGCCAAGCATCCGGCCAGCCGGTTGCCCAGCAACCTATCTCGCCTCAGCCGATTAGTCAGCCTCAGCCTAGAGCTGCTCAGCCGGGAACTCACTCGGCTCCATCGACGTTATCCACACCGATGTCAATGATAGGGCAGAGCCAGCCGACCATGTCATCCGCCCAGTCGGCTCAGCCGATCCCACCGGCTCAGCCGACTTTAGTCTCGCCGGCGCCGTCAGCCCCATTGCCGCCCCCGGCTCCGGCCACTCCGCCGACTCCACCCAATACGGAGCACTACTATAATCGGGTTAATGCCCCCGCTCAGACTCCGGTGACTAATCCGCCGACTGCCCCGGACACTTCGCCGACTCCGCCACTGGCTCAACCGGCTAGCCGATCGGATGATGACTCGGAAGCACTGACTCTACATTTTCATTAGCAGGACAGACCGCTGCTACGCTCTACAGCCTAGACGACTCGAAAGCTGGCTTATGGCGTCTGGTAGCCTTGGCGGGCTTTGAGGGCTGAATCACGGCATTTTTATAGTACCTATGATATACTATGTTAAGTTAACTGTAGAGAGGGATAAATTAGATAGATTATGGCAAAGAGTAGATCAAATGCAGATGACTATGATTCCAGTCAAATCCAAGTCCTGGAGGGCTTGGAGCCGGTTCGCAAGCGACCCGGCATGTACATCGGTTCGACCGGCTATGACGGGGCGCACCACCTGATCAAAGAAATCGCTGACAACAGTGTCGACGAAGCCATTGCCGGCTATGGGACGATGGTGCTGGTCGAGCTGCTGGCGGATGGTGGTTGCCGAGTGACTGATGACGGGCGGGGTATCCCGGTTGATATTCACCCCAAGACCGGCAAATCAACTCTTGAGACCGTACTGACTATTCTGCACGCCGGCGGTAAGTTTGGCGGTGGTGGCTATAAGGTATCATCGGGCTTGCATGGTGTCGGCTCGTCGGTAGTTAATGCCTTGTCGGAGAAGTTTATCGCCGAAGTGTCGCATCATGGACAGCTCTATCGGATTGAGTTCTCTGAGGGTAAGCCGGTGTCTAAGCTGGAAAAGCTCGGTCAGACTGACATGACGAGAGGCACTCGAATCACTTTCTATCCGGACAAGCAGATCTTTAAGGAGTTTAGCAAGTTTGACCGTAACTGGGTGCTGAAGTATCTACGCCACCAGGCTTATCTGACTAAGGGCATCCGAGCCAAGCTGATCGACTATCGAGACAACGAAGCCCACCCCTTCCGCTACGAGTTTTACTTTGACGGCGGGATCAGATCGTACGTTAAGCATCTTAATGCGGGCAAGGAAACGCTAAGCCCCGATGTGTTTTATGTTGAGAAGAAGGTAGAAGACTCGGAGGTTGAGATTGCCATACAGTATAACGATGGCTACAGCGAGAACGTCATGCCTTTTGCTAATAACGTGTACAACCCGGAGGGTGGTACACATCTGATGGGCTTTCGAGCGGCGATGACCCGAGTAGTGAATGATTATGCTCGCAAAGTCGGACTGCTTAAAGAAAAAGAGGAGAATCTGACCGGTGATGACATCAGGGAAGGGCAGACGGCGGCGATCTTGGTCAAGATCCCCGACCCGCAGTTCGAGGGGCAGACCAAGAATAAGCTGGGCAACCCTGAGGTACGTCGTTATGTGGATCAAGTAACGAGCGAGTACTTTGCTTATTATCTGGAGGAAAATCCGGCTACTGCTAAGAAGATAGTGAATAAGGTCATCTTAGCGGCACGAGCCCGCCGAGCGGCTCGGGCTGCCCGGGAGAGCGTCATCCGCAAGAATCCGCTAGAGGGAGCGTCGTTGCCGGGTAAACTGGCCGACTGTAGTAGTCGCAACCCTGACGAATGTGAGCTCTACATCGTTGAGGGTAATTCAGCCGGTGGGTCAGCCAAGTCGGGGCGCAACTCCAAGACTCAGGCGATCTTACCTCTGAGGGGTAAAGTGCTAAATACCGAGCGGGCTCGACTGGATCGGATGCTGGGTAATGCCGAGATCGTCTCCTTGATCAAGGGAATGGGGGTTGGCATCGGCGACCAGTTTGACATCAAAGGGCTACGCTACAATCGGATCATCATCATGACCGATGCTGATGTCGATGGCTCGCACATCTCGACTTTACTGCTGACTTTCTTCTTCCGCTACATGCCACAGGTGGTCGAGAATGGACATGTCTATCTAGCCAAGCCGCCACTGTTTGAGCTGGTGCGTAGCGGCAATAAGCCCTCTGATTATGTTTACGATGAGCCGGACTTGGATCCGCTCTTAGATAGCCAGATTGAGGCGAGACGAGCTAGTGGCGCTAAGATCGACCCGTCACAAGAGCGGTTCAAACAGGCAGGTTATTCAGCGCAGAAGCGCTACAAAGGTTTAGGCGAGATGAACCCGACCCAGCTGTGGGAGACGACTATGGATCCGGAGCGGCGGGTCTTGACTCAGGTCAAGGTGTCAGACCTGGAGAAGGCTGATGCTATCTTCAACAAGCTGATGGGTGATGCCGTCGAGCCGCGCAAAGCCTTTATTCAGAGCCGAGCAGCTGATATTAAGATGGAAGACCTGGATGTCTAGAGGAGGAGTGACTAATGGCAGAAGACCAAGCTAAAGACAATTTACCACCGGATGATCCGGGGCAGTTGGATCCGGCTGAGGCGGTTCATGCTACCTCGGGCGAGACTATCAAGGTGGCGGCTGATCACTCTCGAGTAGTCGAGCTTAAGACGGTCGAAGATGTGATGGAGTGGAGCTACCTGCGCTACTCCATGTCAGTGATCATTGACCGGGCTTTGCCCGACGTACGAGACGGGCTGAAGCCGATCCACCGCCGCATTCTCTACGCCATGGAGCGTAATGGCTGGCGACCGGGGACCAAGTTCACCAAGTCGGCTAATATTGTCGGTGAGGTGATGGGTAAGTATCACCCGCACGGTGACTCAGCCATCTACGATGCCATGGTGCGTCTGGCGCAAGACTGGGTGATGCGAGCACCGCTGGTCGAGGGTCAGGGTAACTTCGGTTCGATGGACGGTGATCCGCCGGCGGCTCATCGTTACACTGAGGCTCGGATGAGCCGGGCGGGAGCGGCGCTTCTGACCGACCTGGACAAGGAAACGGTTGACTTCCGAGACAACTACGATGGAACGCAAAAAGAGCCGGTAGTCCTGCCGGCGATGCTGCCCAACCTGCTACTAAACGGTCAAGTGGGTATTGCCGTAGGTATGGCAACCAATATCCCCACTCACAATCTGGGCGAGCTATGTGATGCTATCACTTACCTGATCGATAACGGCGCCGACAATACTACGATCGACGACCTGCTCAAGTTTGTCAAAGGGCCGGACTTCCCGACCGGGGGTATTGTCTATGCCGGACCGGCCATGAAGCAGGCTTATCTGACGGGGCGGGGTAGTGTCGTTATCCGGGCGGTTACCGGCATAGAAGAAACTAAGCGAGGTCGGTCGCAGATCATCGTCTCAGAAGTGCCATATGGGGTAAATAAAGAGACCCTGATGAAGAAGATTGCCGACCTGGTCAAGGAGAAAAAGATCGTCGGTATCCAGGCACTGAGAGACGAGTCGGCCCGGGGTAAGGTGCGGATGGTAGTCGAGCTGAAGAAGGATGCCTACGCCAGTAAGATCTTAAACCAGCTATTCAAATGGACCAGCCTGCAGACGAGTTTTCACTACAACATGCTGGCGTTGGTCGACGGTATCCAACCGCGCATCCTGGGGCTGGAGGATATCCTCAATGAATACCTCAAGCATCGCCGGTTGGTGGTGCGCCGTCGGACTGAGTACGAGCTCAGGAAGGCTGAGGAACGGGCTCACATCTTAGCGGGGCTCAAGATTGCCCTGGATAATATCGACGAGGTGATCCACCTGATCCGCTCGTCGAAGGATTATGAGACGGCTAAGACCGGCTTGATGGAGCGCTTCCAGCTGTCAGAAGTACAGGCTCAGGCAATCTTAGCCATGCAGCTACGTAAGCTGACCGGGCTGGATCGCCAAGCGATCGAGAATGAACTGGCTGAACTGCTGGCGAAGATTGCCGAATACCGGGCAATCCTAGCCGATGAGCAAAAGATTCTAGATATCATCAAGAGTGAACTGGCGGAGATGAAAGAGAAGCTGGGTGATGCCAGGCGGACCAAGATCATCAATCATGAGCTGGGCAAGATGACCGACGAGGACGTTATCCCCGAGGAGGATGCGGTAATCCTGCTGACTGACGAGAACTATGTCAAACGTACCTCAATGACTGACTACCGCAGACAGAATCGAGGCGGCAAAGGCAAGCGAGGATTGACTACCAAGGAATCAGACACCGTAGCTCAGCTGATCACTGCCAGTACGCATGACTTCCTGTCCTTCTTCACCAATAAAGGACGAGTCTTTCGTCAGCGGGCTTTCGACGTACCGGCAGCCGGTCTGCAAGCTAAAGGCACGCCGGTGGTGAACCTGCTGTCCTTGCAGCCCGAGGAGAAAGTGACCTCGATCATCAAATATTCTAAGGATGAAGCGCAGAGCGGCGACGGCTACTTATTTATGGCGACCACCAACGGCACGATCAAAAAGACCAAAGCAAAGGAGTACGAGAATATCCGAGCCAACGGGCTAATTGCCATCAAGCTGGATGATGGTGATGAGCTGCGCTGGGTGCGACGGACCTCAGGTAATGACGACGTGATCATGTCAACCGCCTTCGGTCAAGCGATCCGCTTTAACGAGCAGGATGCTCGCTCAATGGGCCGCTCGGCTCGAGGCGTCAGAGGTATTCGCTTGCGACCGGGCGACAAAGTGGTCGGAGTTGATGTGGTTGACCCGAGCAATGACAAGGCTAAGCTCCTGATCATGGGGGAGAGGGGTTACGGCAAGATAACCAAGGCTTCCAACTTCCCTGTACACAAGCGAGGTGGTATCGGCATCAAAGCGGCGGTGGTTACTGCTAAGACCGGTAATATCATGACTGTTCGTTCACTGGATAATGATACCAAGGAGATCATCGTCATCTCGGCCGGCGGTCAGACTATTCGCCTAGCCATCAGCGACATTTCAGTATTGGGGCGAGCTACTCAGGGGGTGCGAATCATGAGCCTAGGGGCGGGTGACCTGGTCGCTTCAGTTGGCCTGGTGACTGACGACGGTGATAGTGACGGCGATAGTACCGGTGATACTAGTAGTGAAGCTGACAACGGCTAACAGTAGTTTGGTAGCATCAGACTGACGTTTGATGCTACAATACCATCCGATGACATCAGCTCAGATAATCGCTCAGGTATTAGGCTTCGTCGGACTAGGCTGCAATATTACCTCGGTTCAATGTAAGCGCCGACGCCGGGTGCTGACTTTTCAGGCACTGGCCGACATTGTCTACGGGGCACAATATATCTTCCTGACTGCTTGGTCGGGGCTGGCTATCTCTCTGGTCTCGGCTGTTGAGTGTGGGGTGATCTACTATTTCGCTACTCGCCCTGACACCGGACACGGTAAGCGTGGGGCTGACGGTAACTTGAGGATGCCTCTGCCGATACTGCTCATCACCATGGCGGTAGTCGGTGGAGCAGGAGTGCTATCGTATAGCAACCCGATTAGCGCTCTACCGACGGTGATTACGCTAGTCTATACTTGGATGATCTGGCAGCCCAACCTGCGAGTCTACCGAGTGGTCTCGGCACTGATTTCGGTCGGCTGGTTTACCTATAATCTGTGCGTTGGGGCATACGTGCCGACTATCACGGCAGTGGTTGAGTTTATCTCAGCGATTAGCGCTATAGTACGGATAGATGTTATGATGGTGGCAGCTAATAAAAAGGATGGGGCTTAAAGTGAATAACGTTAATCTCTCGACAACTATTGACCAGCTGGCTAGGCTACGGTACTCGTCTTATCTCCGGGCAGCCCTGATCGCTTATCTGATGGGGCAGCTAATTAAGATCGTCCTGCTCTACCGGCGCAATCCACACTTAACCTTCCGAGATTTCTTTGCTAGTGGCAACATGCCCAGTACTCATACCGCCAGTACCTGTGCGGTGACGACTGTGGTTGGACTATCGGTGGGGTTCGATTCGGCGATCTTTGCTGTAGCGATGATGCTGACACTGATCGTTGGCTACGACGCAGCTCATGTACGACGAGCTGTCGGTGAGCACGGACTGGTGCTGAGGGAGCTGATTGATCGGGACGACCAGCAGGAAAAGCTCTTAGCCACACTATCGAAAGAGCTGGAGGAGCGAGGCGACCGCAAATTCCGACGTAGCGGCAAGAAGCTGGCCAAGCCCTATTTCTCTCGAGGGCACTTGCCCAAGGAAGTCTTGGCGGGGGCAATCTTAGGAGTGGCCGTCGGTATCATTGTCTGGTTGATTTGATGATGCTTACTGGGTCTAGCTGACGGCTTATGATAGGGCGGCCCGCCGAGGTGTCATCCTGTAGACATTATTACAATGCAGGTATAATCAGGTGGTGTTGACGATCTTGAAGATATGGGATAGACTGGGTTTAGTTCAAGTGCGAGAGATTCTTGCGGGTGTCATGCATCTGATCTTGTTGCTGATACCATTTTGGACTGCATCTTTACAATTTAGTAGTGCAAGTCAATTTCGTCAGTCATCCTATTATGTTAGTTTTCGAACTATCAAAATATCTGCATGCTTAGCCCATAGGGGCTATCGCAGAGCTTTGCTACGTGAGTGAAAGCGTAGCTTTTAACGAGAGTTTGATCCTGGCTCAGGATGAACCTTGACCGTATGGTCAGCCGAGGACAGTACGGCATGTGCCGCCAGCACCTTTGGCATTAGGTTTATCTTGGTCTTGATGAGCTTTCTTTTAACGAGAGTTTCATCTCGCCTCAGGATGAACCTTGACCGTATGGTCAGCCGAGGACAGTACGGCATGTGCCGCC
>CAJPSI010000009.1 GCA_905373275.1 Candidatus Saccharibacteria bacterium UBA1103
TGTCGTTAGATAATACTTGGTCATATTCTCATTATACTATTTAGTCGCCTTGGTCAAGCGTTGCCAATCAGCAATACTTAGCTCCTGGGCTCGTCGGCTGGGGTCAATATCAGCCAACTGCAAAAGCTTTGCCGTTTCCGCCTTGGTAGTACGCAGTCCTAGCGCCAGACTGGAGAGAAGCTTCTTGCGCCTCTGGCAAAAGCCCGCCCGACAAACGGTAAAGAACCGCTCAAGCTCGGCTGCCGGAATCAACGGATCGGAGCGACGATGCATAATCACCACCTGCGAATCGACCTTGGGCACCGGATCAAACAGCTCGGCCGGTACCTTGACGCCCAGCTCTACCCGGGCGAAGAGTTGCACTGAGATAGCTAAAAGTGACAGCTGTCCCGGCGTAGCCGCCAGTCGCTGAGCTACCTCTCGTTGCACTAATATCACCGCTAAGCTGGGTTGATTGGCGCTAGCCCACAGCTTCTCCATGATCTTTGAGGTAAGGTAGTAAGGAATATTTGCTACCACTTTGTAATTCGCCGGCAGAGCCTCCAGGTCGTAGTCCATGATGTCCGCCCTTACCGACTCCAGGTTTGCCGGTTGGCCACCCATTAGCTCAGCCACCCGACCCGCCAGCTGTTCTGCTAGAACACGGTCATACTCAACCGCCACCACCCGTCCGGCTCGCCGGCACAACTGAGCCGTCAATGTACCCGGACCCGGACCAATCTCCAGTACCGTATCCCGGCCGGTTAGTTCCCCGTAGCCGGCAATAGTCGACAATATCGACCGGTCGCACAGGAAGTTCTGCCCCAGTTCTTTCTTCGCTCGAATCACATTGATCGCCCTAGTATGAATGATACTTCAACCAATGGGCGTAAGCACCCTGGATTCCGCCATAACGACGATCACAATACTGCTTGAACCAACGCAGCTGAGTGATCGGGTTAGTCGCCCAGTCGGCACCAACCGACCCCATCTTGCTACCCGGTAAGGCCTGCGGTAGACCATATGCTCCACCCATACCCTTCGCCGTCACTCGCCAACCTGATTCGTGACTGATGATGTAATTCACCGCACCATAGTCGCTCTCAGCGATACCCGCCATCGCCATCCAGTCAGTATGGCTGCCCGGTGGTAGCTCTACTTTCGTCCCCTTGATCTCGACCTGGGCTATCGGCGCCTCAGTGATCACCTCAGAGATCTTCTGACGAGCCACTTCGACACCATTTTGCATGTTGACTTGATAGATAACCGTCTTCTTACCGGGGTGACCGGCTGTCTGAACCTCATGATAACCCAGCTTCTTACCGGCATCTTCAATTACTTTAGTCTCAAAGGGGACGGCCTCTACTTGGTCGACTGTTTGCACCCCATTACGCCAGACTTGCAGATCCATACCATCGCTCACCCCGGTCTGCTGCGGTAGCGACATGGTGTCACTGGCGCCCAGCTTGATATTCGCTTCCTTTAGCATACCGGCGATAGTCTTCTGCTGAGTTCTCAGAGTTAGCCGCTGTCCGTACAGTCTCAAATTAACTGTCTTTGCTCTGGTGATCTCAACCACCTGACCAATACCGCCCGAATCAAGAAAGCTGTCGATCGGCGTAGTCTGAGCTATGTCATGCGACTTAAGCTTGACGCCGGCCTGCTCCGACACCTTGTTAATGTCGGTCTCAGCGGTCATAACTCTAGTTCTCACCGACTTCTCATCGACAATGGTGACAGGGCGAGCCCGCTTAATGTTAATGATATTGGAGTCCCGTGATAACTGGCTACTCAGCGACGGACTGACCTGATCATATCGCCCCACCCGGATCTTAGCATCAGCCAGAGCCTGTTTCACTGTGCGACTCTTAGTGATAATAGTCTTCTCTAACTCGTGATCGTAGATAGTCACCAGCCGACTGGAGCTATCTACTCGGTCGTTGGTTGCTCGCACCAGCCCGGTAAAGCTAGCCGATACCAGTGCGATGGTCATCACCAGAGCCAGCACCAGCCATCCAGTATGGATTCGTCGCATGACACTAATCACACCACGTAACTTGAATATCATATCCGCTTGTAATTATATCACACCGTCAAAATGCCGGTTCATTAAGCCGGTCTACCGCTAGCCGTCCGCTCGGCTAAGTGGGGCAAAGGCAACATTGAGCTTACGGGTCTTACCGTCATCAAAATAAACCTCCACCACTTGCCCATCGACTGAGGTGACTTGACCCGAGCCAAAGATTTGGTGCCGCACTCGGTCACCAAGACTAAGCTCTACCGGGTCCGGTTCATAGTGCGGTTCACTTGTCTGACTACCGTGATTAGTGGCATGCTGCACCGATGGTCCTTGCCGGTAATTTGCCCACCCCTGATAGTCACCCACCTCATCCACACCGGATTCGTCGCCCGACACCATATCGCTCACGTCTTGCACAAAAGGCGACGGCAGGCTGTAATGAGTCTCGCCTCTGAGCATCCGACGCCGAGCGTAAGATAGCACCAGCTTTTCTTGCGCTCTGGTCATACCGACATAGCAAAGCCGCCTCTCTTCCTCTGCTGCCGCCGGCTCCAGCGAGGAACGAGCACTGGGAAATAAGCCGTCCTCCATTCCCACCATAAAGACCACCGGGTACTCCAGCCCCTTAGCGGCGTGCAAGGTCATGAGAGTGACGGCATCGTCGTCATTAACGGCGTCAGCTCCGCTCACCAACGCCACTTCCTCTAAAAAGCTCGCCAGATCGCCATATTCCTTAGCCATTGAGATCAGCTCGTCGACGTTCCGGCAACGGTCTTCGCCTCGCTCCGTACCATCATCCAGGTAGCCACCGTAGTCAAAGCGCCGCATGATTTGCTTGATAATCCGGTCGGGCGACCCGGTACCGGCTAGCTTGTTTATCTCTGAAAGCGCCCGACCCAGCTGACTCAGAGTCTTTCTAGCTCTAGGGGTAAGCTCGGCGCAATCGTCCGCTTGCACTAAGGCATCAAGCACATTTAGCCCACTGCCGCTCTGCCAAGCCAAAAACTTAGTTACCGAGACTTCGCCCAGGCCTCGCTTTGGTACATTAACGATCCGGCGAAAGCTGATAGTGTCACTAGGCTGATAAATTAGCTTTAGATAAGCAATCAGATCTTTTATCTCCGCCCGGTCGTAAAAGCGTTGCCCACCGATCAGCCGATAACGCAGACTATTGCGAGTAAACATCTGTTCGAATACTCGTGACTGGGCATTCGTCCGATAAAGCACGGCGCAATCTCGAAGTCGATGGCCGCCACCGGCAACCATTGCCCATATCTGATTAGCTACTCGCTCCGCTTCGTCAAACTCATTACCGGCGACTATCAGCTCGACCGGCTCTCCGCCTCGATTATCCGTCCACAGCTTTTTGTCACTGCGTTTAGTATTCTTGCTGATCACCCGATGCGCCGCCTCAAGAATCTCTTCGGTTGAACGATAGTTCTGCTCCAGCTTGATCTGTTTCGCTCCGGGGAAATCCCGCTCAAAGTTAAGAATATTAGTATAATCCGCTCCCCGCCAACTATAGATTGACTGCCAATCATCACCGACTACGCAGATATTGCGCCGGTCGTTCAGCAGGAGCTTAACCAGCCGATACTGTGCCTTGTTGGTGTCCTGATACTCATCGATCAGAATATAGTGAAATTGCTCTTGATATTTGCGTCGCACCTCTGATGATTTCTCGAGAAGTTGAACTGCATCAAGCAGCAGGTCGTCAAAGTCAAGCGCCACATTCTCCCGCAGTCGCCTCTCGTAACGGTCGTACACCTCTGCGGCAGTCTGTTGTAGGCTGGACTGAGTAGCCTGGCGTCGATACTGCTCAGGCGACAAACAAGCATTCTTAGCCTTAGAGATGTAGCTAACAATTGACCGAGGACTAAACTGCTGCTCGGCTACACCCAACTCCTTCATGACCGACTTAACTAGCGACAACCTGTCGGCTTCGTCAAAGATGACGAAATTGCGAGCAATATCAATCTGATCGCCATCTTGTCGCAATAAGCGAACAGCGATGGAGTGAAAAGTACCCATCCAGGGCATGAAACTTCGGTTATCCGCCACACCTAACAAACGGGCTAATCGCCCTCGCATCTCATTGGCTGCCTTGTTAGTAAAAGTAACCGCCAGTATCTCGGCAGGCTGAGCCAGCTCACTAGCAATTATGTAGGCAATGCGATGGATCAGTGCCTTGGTCTTGCCCGACCCCGCCCCGGCCTGGATCAAAAGCGGACCCTCGGTGGTCTCAACCGCCAGCCTCTGTTCCGGATTTAGACCGTCTAAGATACGCCTCTCGTCTGCTGATGTCATCGACTATATTTTATCACGCTAGAACCGGTGTCACTGGCTATAGCTGTACCTACAGACCTAGTCGCAAGATAGCCACAGCGATCAACCCGCCAATGATAACTACCGCTATCGCCAGTAGTACCCGGCTAATGATCTGCTTCTTGCGCTGCGAAGAGAGTGGCGGTAAGGCCTGATCGAGCTCGTCGTCGTCAAACAAGTCATCATCCGCCGGTCGGACATTAGTAGGGGTAGGTCTCTTAACGGAATCATTACCTAAGGGACGCTTGTTAACCCTGACATCAGGCAGGAAGGTCGGTGCTCGACGGCTTGACGCCGCACCGGCTGAGGCGCTACCGACAGCTGGACGCCCGGTAGAAATAGATCTATTGGGGGATACCGAAGACTTAGGTGATAACGCCGTAGCCGGTCGCACCGGAGCTGATTTAGCCGGAGTCGATGCGCTCCTCACTGCGTGGTCGTTACGACCGGAATTACCCGTGACTACAGGTCGCCGACCGGCTCTGACTGCCGGCTCGCTATGACTGCTATTAGCATTAGTCTGCCCCACCTCTCGCTTAGTCGGCGGAACGACCGGTCGTCTCGGCGTCACGGGCTTAGTTACTATTGACCTAGCCGGTATTGACCCGGCTGACGGCGACCGCCGCAAAGTAGTCCGCCCGGACGACCGCTGCGGCTCACCATCAAACATTACATTGACCTTGCCGGGGCGTTTTCTAGGCATGGACGACTTAGCTGCTACTTGATCACTCATTAGCTCAGTCTTAGCCTGACGTTCAGTGGCATAATTAGGCTTATTCTTGACCGTGGCATCACTTGACGGCAAAGCCATATCCATAAAGCGCCCTCTACCGATCTTTGGTTTATCAGCTCCGGAAGTAGCTGCAGCTCTCATAGGCACTTCAGGTGGTAGGGCCGTTACTCGCCTAACCCCCTCAGCGCTCCTAGTCGAAAGATTGCGAGCCGATACGACACCCATCGGTGGCTTGCTCTTAGCAAGAGTAGACGGCATCGCAGCATCTCGTACCACCACCCTAGTCGGCTTCACCACCGGCCGACCTAGCCGGGCAGTCACTCCATCAATTGGTCTCTTGCCGACGACCGTCCGTACTTTTACCCCGATCAATTGACCGTTAACACCGCCACCGAGAGAGCTGTTTGCTCGGCCAATAGTCTTTGGTCTACCCGGAATCAGATCGTTCACGCTCGTTGACTTTCCTTTACTATAGCCGCAGCATCGTTGACCATGCCGGCAAACTCAGTAGCAATCAGGCTTGACCGACCAACCAGCAAGCCATCGACCCCCGCCAGTTGCAAAATCTGCTTAGCACTACCGGCATTGACGCTGCCGCCATAAAGAATCGGCACATTCATCGCCGCTGCTCGACCAAACATATGCTCAATCTGAGTCCGCACAATCTTGACCGACTCAGTAATCTGCTGATCAACTGCCGGAGCACTACTGCCTATCGCCCAGATTGGCTCATAGGCTACTACGATCTGATCCAGGTCGCCCGAGTCAATATTCATTAGTCCTGAGGCAACTTGATCGCATAGGGCATGCTCGTAGCAATTCATCTCCCGCTCTTCTTCATCTTCGCCCACACAGAGTACCGGCCTGATGCCGTTGCGAATAGCTGCCTGCACCTTGAATCGAACATCCCGGTCGTCCTCGTCGAAGATATAACGTCGTTCGCTGTGACCGACCAAGACGTACTGCGCCAGCCCCCTCAGCTGACTCGCCGATACTTCACCGGTAAAAGCACCTTCGTCTCGCCAGTAGCAATCTTGCGCCCCCAGCTTCATCTGGCGGTGATTAATCTGAAGCGATACCGGCTCCAGTGACAGAAAGCCGGGGCAAATCACGGTCTCGACATTACGCCGTACCGGTAACGTCTGCGACAGCTTCGTCACAAACAATGACGATTCGTGGACGTTTAGGTTCATCTTCCAGTTGCCAATGATGTACTTCTTCATGCCCGCTCCATTCTGTTAGCTATTTTACCATACCTGCCATTTAGCGTCGCATCAGCACCGAGATACCGGGCAGATCTTCACCTGCCATTAACGCTAAGCTAGCCCCGCCACCGGTTGATACGTGGCTGAAGCTGCCGCCCTTCAAGGCATCCCAGCCCCTGACAAAATTAGCCGTATCGCCTCCACCGATCACACTAACTATCTGAGGGTTCTTAGCTAGGGTCAGAGCCAGTCGTGCCGACCCTCGAGAGAAATTGACCGTCTCGGCCATACCTAGTGTACCGTTCCAGATGACGGTGCCGCTACTTGCCACCACCCGCTCGACCAGCCGGATAGTCTGCTCACCGATGTCATATATCTTGGCTGGAGCCCGAACAGCATCCAGGCCGCACTCTACTCGCTCACCCTTTAGCTCACCACTCTTCGAGACGGCCACATCACAAGGTAAGACGAGATGATCCGCCAGCTTATCACCATACCGGCGCTGAGCATCCGCCAAGATTTGCCGCACCAGCTGATCTGCCGCCTCATCAACCAAGCTATCACCGACATCATGCCCGTCGTACTTGATGAAATTATTAGCCAGCGCCCCACCGATCACTACATTATCGGCAACCTGAATGAACTTACGAGCTAGGGGCATCTTGTCGTGTATCTTCGCTCCACCCAATATCGTCGTTAGTGGTCGGTTCGGCTCGTCGGTAGCCCGCTTAATCGCCAGGTACTCTTGTTCAACCAACAGCCCGGCCACGGCTGGCAAACACTGCGTGATCGCTACCGTCGAGGCATGGCTACGATGAACCACTCCGAAACCATCTTGGACGAATAGCTCCGCTCGGCTCTGTTTCGCCAGTTGCTGAGCAAACTTGGCGTCGTTCTCCTTCTCAGCCGTCTGAAAACGCAGGTTCTCCAGCATGACGATATCGCCGGGCTTCATTGACCGGGTTAGCTGTGCCACCCGGTCACCCACCGTCTCGCCGATGAACCGGACGGGGTGATCCAGCAGCTTAGCCAACCGCTTAGCCACCGGAGCAAGGCTATACTTCGTATCTTGCGCTGACTTTGGCCGTCCCAGATGAGCAATGATGACGATACCGGCGTCTCGTTCCAGCAAATAGCGCAGGGTAGGCAAAGAGGCAACCAGACGATAATCGTCAGCGATAGAGCCATCATCTCGAAGCGGTACATTATAGTCAGCCCTCAGTAAGATCTGCCTGTCCCGCACATCGACATCTTTAACCGTCCGATATGGAAAAGTTACTGCCATCACCCCCCTTTTTTTCTTATCTACTTAGATCCAGCAATCGCACTCCATCAGACGTCGCCAGTACCACCTTCGCCTTAGTATCACCGAAGAAGTTAGTGGTCATCAGGTCATTTAGTAGTGTATCAACTTTACCATCCGGACTGGTAAAAGCACGTACTCCGTAGAGTAGACTGAGACGATTCGCCATTCTGTCGGTTGGCACCACCGGCAAGATCGGCATGATCGGTCGCTGGATAGAGATGCTCCTAGTCAGAGAGCTGCCGTTTGACTCGACGATGATGGCATCAGCCTCGACTTCGTCCGCCATCACTACGGCGGCATCGGCGATTGCCCCGCTCTTTTCGTCTACCGGGTTGCGACTATAGAGGTCGTAGACGCCGATATGCTGTTGAGCATATCGTAGTGTCTTTGCCATGATAGAGACCGCCTCGACCGGATACTTACCCATGGCAGTCTCGTCAGACAGCATCACGGCATCAGCACCTTCGATATAAGTAGTAGCTACATCGTTCACCTCAGCCCGAGTCGGCTCGGGATTGTCAACCATTGAATCAAGCATCTGAGTCGCCACGATGCACAGCTTGCAGTGCTTCTGGCACAGGCGAATAATCTCTCGCTCTACCACCGGCACCACCTCAGGACCGGCCTCTACCGCCAGGTCGCCACGAGCCACCATCACACCATCGGCGAGTCGGATAATTGCTTCCAGGTTCTCCGGATCAACTCCCGCCTTAGTCTCCAGCTTGACGATGATCTTACGATCGCTACCGTGACTACGAATAATCTCTCTCAGCTTGCGCACATCGTCAGCATGATGGACGAAAGATAGTGCCGTGTAGTCAAAGTCTTTGTCAAAGCTCCACTCCAGGTCAGTCAAGTCTTTCTCGGTTAAGACCGGGGCATCGCCACCTCGCATGTCAGGTAGATTGATCGCCTTGCGAGAGATCACCGAACCGCCATTGACCGCCTTGACCCAGACCGTCTTACCGTCAATTCGCTGCACTATAGTGCGAATCTTGCCGTCAAATAGATAGATACTATCGCCCGGCAGACACTTATCCGACAGATCATACTGCGACGGCAGGTTATTGCCTCCGTCATGCTCGATGCCATAGGTCAGCCCCAGCTCATCATCACGATGGATCGTATACTTCATGTCATCCTTCAGCTGACCCAACCGAATCTTCGGACCCTGTAAGTCCTGGACGATGGGAATATGCCGATTCAACTTCTTCTCAATCAGTCGAATGTTCTTAACCTGTTCCACTCGGTCTTCAAACGAGCCATGGCTGAAATTAAGCCGACAAGCATTTACTCCGGCTCGAATTATTTTCTCCAGCATTGCCGGGTCGCTGGTCGCCGGCCCAATTGTCGCCAAGATGCGAGCACGTTTTAGTGTGTCGATATGCGCCATGTTTGTATCACTCCTTCCTACTTACTAAATCGTGCCTATTCTAGCACACTCCCGCCGGCTAGCGCTTGTCCGTTGTCTTAGCATGATCAGCCAGCGCTTGCTTGATCCGTGCGATGACTTCCCGGGGAGTCAGATCAACCTTGACAATATAATCATAGATATTCCACTTAGATAGTTCTTTAGCTACTTCTTCGCTATCCATATTGGTCAGGACGATGACCGGTGTCGTCTTGGCGGAGCCGTTGCGACGCACCTCCCTCAGTACTGCCGAGCCATCAATATCGGGCAGAGAATAGTCCAGGATGATCAAATCAGGCTTGGTCTGGGCCACCATCTCGATCCCGTTCATGCCGTTATCGGCGATATCGACATCATATCCCTCCGACTCAAGCTTCATCCGATACATCTGGCTGATTAGCTGGTCATCTTCAATGATTGATATTCTCATCTCCCCTCCTTTTATGTTAGTAGCGCCCATAGCCCGGCGATGATTACAGTCATTACCATTATCGCAATCAGTCCATACTTAATCTGAGTCTGGTGGTCAATAATCCACTGACTATAGTCTGACCTCACGACGGCACTAATCTTTCGCACTCGCACGACTTCACCAGATCGTTTGGCATCAGCGCCATGATAATGTTTGTTGCGGCGCTTCGCCTTGCCGGACTTATTTCCCATATGCTGATTATACTACAAGACAGCCTAACACCACCAGCAGAGCACCCTATATTCCATTCCAGAAGTTGACACCCCGATGGTTAAAAAATAAATATTGATAAGACCTAGTGGTGCGATTTTACAACCAAGTTCGAACCAGTTTTGAGACAAAAGCCAAATAATTTAGCCACGCCGCCTAGCACGGCAAGCCGTGCTAGTCGCCACCCAGAATACCCTTTGCATATTTTTTGTAATTTCCCCCGCCGTGATTTTATTAGAAAAAGGTAAAGGGTGTTCTGGGCGGGTGCGCCTACCGCCAACGGTAGAGGAGGCGCGACTTTTGTCGGCAAAGCCGACGCGCTATGCACTCTCAACCTGGAGCATAACGAACAGAAAAGAAGTTACAAGTAGGGCTTAAATGCATCGAATACACTATATCTAGTGTTAGTACACCAGATATAGTGTAGCTACGCTAAGGAAAAAGAGGCTACACCGTCGCACTCAAGACCCATTTATGCCTCATCGATAATACCCATATCGATAGAATCAGAGAAGATCATCAGCTCCGAACCCACTTTTGAGTTGTGATGAGCAGAGTATTTAAGGTCAAAAGTTCTATACTTCCTATCCGAGTAGAGGTCGAGAATATCTTTTTCATTGTCGTAGCTCAAAAGCCACTTTGCATTGTTGTACTTGTTCAGCGAAGCGGCAAGCTTTCGATGGTTTCTCAGCTTAAAAGCGTTTAGGTAGAGGTCTGCGCCTTTTACAAAGTAAGGCGGATCAACATAGAAGAAGCTTTTCGGGTCTTTTACATAACGCTCAATGACGTCTACGCCGTCATCATTTAGCACTGTGATTCTATCGCCATAAAGTCCAATGAGTTTAATTTTCTCGATGAGATTTTGTTTGTTATACCGCGCATCAATTTTCCACTCGCCAAGTTGTTGCTTGCCGCCAATCGGCCCAGCATTCAAAATGCCCGAACGGTTGGTGCGATTCAGGAAAAAAGTAGCGAAGCCAAGAGACAGTCTATCTGACGTATCGGCCGCTTTATAAACTTTTTTTTGTCGTTCCCACTCCTCAACCGTTACAGGCGTATCCACAACTCGCTTAATGAACTCTGCGTTATACTCCTTCAAGGAGAGCCAGAATGAATATATAGCAGGGTCATAGTCATTAATAACGATGTTACGCACCTTTTCTAATAAAAGAAGTGATATAGCAGCCCCAGCACCACCAGCGTAAGGCTCAATGTATGTAACGTCCTGCCACTCATGTTTTTTGATTACCTCATCAAAAAATTCAAAAAGAGAAGTTTTACCTCCAGGATAACGCAATGGTGTAAAAAGGTATTTTCTATGGGTTTTTGTTTTTATCATTTTCTTCTGCTTCAATTATACCCTGAATCAGAAAATCGAATACAACCTCAATATTTTTCCAGAACTTTCGAATACTAGACTCGTCTGCGAAATAACCGATGTTATGTACTACTTGGTTGAGATTTTGCGTGTAAAGCTGAGAATTCAGGGCACTGATGACGCCTTTTACATTTGCGTTATTTACAGCATATGTTGCTGATATATAGTTTATTTTTTCTTTTAGCTGTGTCTTATTAGATTCGTCAGTAACTACAAGATTGTTATTGCCATCAAACTTTTCGCCCTTGGATTCAAGATATCTGTGTACCGTTACCTCAAGCAGAGCGCGAACCAGTATCGAGGTCGCCGTTGGACAATCTTTGACGACTATTTTCTGTAGCTCTTTGTGGATTTCGTTAATTTTCTCTGACCGCTTGCTGAGCTTTAGTCGTTTTGTGGTTGGCTTGATAAGTGTTTGGTATATTTTTCGCCGTGAGTTAGTATAGATCGTCTTGCCTTGTTGTTTGATGTCAATCTCTTCTTCACCAAACAAGTTTGCTACCTTGCTGTCCTCTATTTCTTTGTTGATATTGTCTATGCGAGTGTCGTCAAAGTTAAGCGCCTCAAGGTACGCCTGCTTCTCTTCGGTTTTATTATATGCACGCGACCAGCTCTCGCCGCTGGCGGGCTTATTTGTTAGCAAATCGTAGACGAAAGCCTTGAGTTTCTTTAGTAATAGACCCTCATCACTTATGCCTAGCGTGCCGTCCTCAAGGACGCAGTAGCCGAAAAATTCTACACCTGGTCCGCTATCAATGATACGATAAAAGTTGGTTACTTTTCCCTCGCCGAGCACGTCTTTTTTCATTTGATCAGGTAAGTCAACCTTGTCGACTAGGCCAGCGATTGCAGCTCGTTTCGTTCTCTGCCTATAAGTGGCATCGCCATTCTTCCTAGTGCGTACACTGTGCCTATCTCTTTCTACCTGTCCCCATGATTTTTCGTTATTGTTTTTCAAATGCTTGCGCTCAATATAGCGATTGGCTGTGTCAATGCTGTCGGTTACGATACAGTCAAGGGTTTTTGTAAGGGTAATGCTTTTGTTCGAGTTTAATCCTCTAAAGAAATCTGCATGATTACCTGCGAGCGATGGATCGGCAAGACACTTGTAGACAACAAGTCGTCGGTTACCCTCATATACAACATACCGGCCACCTTTACCGATAACGACCAGACGCTCTAGCTGAATTAGATCGACATCATTGGCAATTTCCGAGGCAAGACTTTTGATTAAAAACTTCTTTTCGTCGCCCAGAAAAGTATCTATTATTTCTTGCTGATTTTTCCCAAATAGGTTGTCAGTTAAGCGGGAGTTTTCGTCCCACAACAACAAGTCCTTGATTTGAATCTTTTCCTCAGTCAACATATCTGTAGCCATTATACCAAAATTCTAGGGTTTATTGTTATATAATAGACATATGACCGCAAATTCACACAATGTCGCAGGCTGGAAAGAAGATGGATATAAGTCCGTCGCGTTCTATAACGACTGGTTTATCAACTATGCTCCAGAAGCCTACAAGAAAACCCGAAGCGAAACAGCAAGCAGTGTTGCGGTTGCTTTAGAGGTGACAAATTTTCTTGCTGATATTTCACCGGCAAAGATTATTGAACACCCAGAAATTCTGCCAATTTTGCGCATGTCCACCGTTCCGCCCATCGCAAGAGATAGATTAACCGGACTATCACAAGCCCCGAAAAGCCTTGTTGACAGCATAGACAAACATAAGCGCATACCGCCGCGCATAACAAAGGATATGCTAGATAGTGGGCTTGAAAAGATTTCTACTACCTTACAAAACATGCTAGACGTAGATATATTTACATGGATTGGTACAGACAGAGCGCCGACTCAAGATGAAGAAGATCGAGCGTCGATCATTATTGCTGACCGATTATGCGGAATGGTAGCCGATCCGATTATTCGCAATGCCCAAGAGCAGCGACAATTAGCATCGGTGAGACAGTGGCTTGAAGTCCACGGCTATAAAATGGTCGGCAAGACAGACAAAAGCAATCCGAGAACAATGCAACCGGGCACATTTTCATTTAGGTTGAATATCCCCGTAATTCTTGACGGCGGATTAACTGTTAATATTCCCGTTGACGCAATCATACAGCCAAAGAATGCCAAGTCCGGCACGATGCCACTCCTCATGGAGGCAAAATCTGCGGGTGATTTCGCAAACACCAACAAACGTCGTAAAGAAGAAGCTGTAAAGTTTTCGCAGCTGAAGCGAACATATGGCGATGACGTAAAGTTCTTTCTATTTTTGTGTGGCTATTTCGACTCTGGCTATCTAGGATACGAAGCGGCCGAGGGGATTGATTGGGTGTGGGAGCATCGCATAGATGATTTAAGTCTATTTGATCTGTAAAGGTATGAAAACGAGCAAACGAGAGAAGCTACAAAAAGAGCTAGACAGTCAAAAAACTGACTTGTTGCGTAACCAAATGGGGCAATACGCAACACCGACGGCTTTTGCCGATGACATCGTTAAGTTAGGCTTGTCTTATCTTGAAGCTGATAATATACGGTTTATCGACCCAGCTTTTGGGCTTGGTGTATTTTATGACTCTCTTGAACGTGTTGTTCCAAATCTACAAAAGAGCATTTCCAGTGCCACTGGCATAGAGATCGACAAGCATTATTTTGAACCGTCAGCGAAGTTATGGGGAGAGTCTTTGATAGATGTTATTAATGATGATTTTACAAAAATAGAAGCACCAAGTATAGATGTAGAACGCTATAACCTCATGGTGTGTAATCCGCCATATGTTCGCCATCATCACATCAAGTCAGAAGAAAAGCAACGCCTCCAGCGACTAGTCTATGCGAGGCTTGGCATAAAGCCCAGTCAGCTTATGGGTTTATATGGCTATTTCATTCTTCTCTCTCATCAGTGGCTTAATAAAAATGGCATTAGTGTCTGGCTTGTACCGACAGAGTTTCTTGACGTAAATTACGGTCTTGCTATCAAGTATTATCTAGCCAACCACACTAGCATCTTAAAAGTGCATACATTTAAAGCCGAAGACACACAGTTTAGCGATGCGCTTGTTACTTCAACGGTTGTTGTGTTCCGAAACGCAAAGCCAGATAAGCACCATACAGTCGTCTTCGCAAAGGGAGGCAGTCTTGACAGTCCTAATGAGGAGATTAAAATTACCCAAGCCCAGCTTGATCCTAATCAGAAATGGAGCAAATTAGCCAGCGGCGTATTAACGCAAAAAAAGGCGAGGTTACGATTTGGTGATGTCTTTGAAATCAAACGTGGCATTGCAACAGGTTCAAATTCATTTTTTGTCATTTCAAAGACAAAGGCCAAGCAAAGAAAAATACCGTCGGAGTTTTTACAGCCTATTTTGCCGAGCTCTCGATATGTCGACAATTTAATCATTGAATCACAGGGTGACGGAAGTCCAGTTGGCGAAAAAGAACTGTTTTTATTTAACTGCTCACTACCCGAAAACATCTTGCGTCGTGACTATCCCGATGTATACGCCTACATCGAGGAAGGACGTCAAAGGGGTGTACATGAAGGTTATATATGCAAAAATCGCAGGCCTTGGTACAAGCAAGAGCAGCGCAAGAGCCCTGACTTATTTGTAAGCTACATGGGACGCAGTAGAGCAAGCAAACCTCCGTTCAGATTCTTCATTAATCACTCCAAAGCTATTGCAACAAATAGCTATCTGATGATTTATATCAAGCCTGAATATAAATCTATTCTTGAAGATGGGTCTAACGGCAGTCTGCAATCTCTAGTTGAGTGCTTGACGGAGGAGGTATTGATAAATGGGGGGAGGAGTTATGGCGGAGGCTTACATAAGCTCGAGCCGTCAGAGCTAGCAAACATTCCTCTTCAAGGCATAAGTATCGAATCGTCTCAGCAAATACTTGCGCTCTAGAAACGCCGTGTCGCCCGCAGCAACAGCGCTCCGACCAGAACACCCTTTACCTTTTTCTAATAAAATCACGGAGGGGAAATTACAAAAAATATGCAAAGGGTATTCTAGGTGGCGCACAGCACGGCTTGCCGTGCTGTGCGGCGCGGCTAAATTATTTGGCTTTTGTCTCAAAACTGGTTCAATTTGGTGATCTCGCCGGGAATCGAACCCGAATTGTCAGGATGAAAACCTGATGTCCTAACCTTTAGACGACGAGACCTCACTGGAGATTATACTAGACTTGGTCGGTTATTGCCAAACTACAGATAGGCGTCATTATCGTCCAGAATAAAATTAATCGCATTGACATTATACTGAGGCGACAGCTCACGGATATTGTCCTTGACTTGCTGGGCGAAAGACCGGTTATTGGCATTCACCCATGGAGCAATACTCGCCATAAAACCTCGCACATCACCCCACGATAGTCGCAACGGCTCATCGCCGGCCCGGCAAATTTCAACGCTCTGAGCTACGCCGGTCGGAGAGTAATTATTCGCATCCACCATCTTCACCAAGTCATTAAACTTGCCGGCAATCCGACGCTCAATCAGAGCCGGACTAAGATAATCTCGAGCATCACCCCGCCTGATTTGGCTGGCAGCATTATCGACCAGTCGTTTCGCCATAAACTTAGTAACGGTCAGCTTCTTGCCCTTGTACCCGAGTCGATCATTTCGATGCTCAACCAGCCAGCCTGCCATGGTGTGGTCTAACGACCGAGCAAGCAGTCCCATTCGCAAACTATTATACGAGACATCAGGACTCACCCCTTTGATTCGGCTGACACCCTGACTATAGCCGACTTTACCGCCAATCGTACCAACCGTGGGTAAAACCGGACGCAAATGCTGAACTAATGCCGGATATTGTTGGCTGACCCGGCGGATCGCCTCGTAATTATCCTTCAGCCGTCGAGTAGTCGAGTAAATGACTATACGATCTGCTCGATCTTGCTCGGTATACTTTAGCGAGAAAGGCATCTGACGCTGATCGTATTGCTCTACCAGTGCCTTCAGTACCTTGTAAAGATCTAATGAGGTGGGGTTAAGATAAAAGCAGTGCTCGATCGGTAGCCTGTCTGAACTAGGCATGACCACCTTGCCACCCTGCTCTGTCTGCTTGATGCAATACGAATCAACCACCTCCCATTCGCCCGAAGTCCGATGCCAGCCATCTTCACTGATGCGATCGTCCGAATCGCTCAACTTACTAATGATCCGGTCGTCACCCGATGACTTGACCAGCCATGCCTTCTGCCTCGCCCAGCGATTATTCATACGAGATTCAAACGCCTGTTTGCTTAGCTGATTAATCGGTTCGTCATCTATCGCCTCATTCTCGACCGCACACTGATATAATCTTTCACCGCTATCACCCGGCTCACCAATCTGACCGCCATAAGCATCACCATAGAGGTCGATCAGCCGGTCAATGTTGTGGTCAATCGGGCTATCAACCTGTTTGGTAAGCCAGTCGTCGAATCGCTCTCCATCTGAGAGCTCAGGTCGAGGTATCTGACCGGATTCCGTTGCCGATACATCACAGTATGACCACTTAGACTGATCACCACCCTCATTTGCTTGTCCTGTTTTCTCCATACCAAATCACACTTAGCTTATATTGTCTAGTATCATAACATAAATACAGCCAAAGGCTAACGGCGTTTCAAACTCTGCCCGGCGGCCCTTATCACATTATCCATTAGACAAGCGATGGTTAGCGGTCCGACCCCGCCTTTCCGAGGCGTGATAGTGATGTCCGACCTTTCCCGCACCAGTGGATCAACATCTCCCACCACCTGGCCGTTAACGTCTGCCGTACCGGCATCGACTACTACAGCACCGTCCCTCAACATCTCAGACTTGATCAAGCCAGGCACGCCGGTCGCCGTCACTACGACGTCTTTATCGATCAGCATTTTCTCCAGACTAGGGCACCTAATGTCCAGCGGGGTCACATTGAGCCCCGACTGTCGCCACATTTTCGTAAGAGGTGCGCCAACCAAGCGCCCCCGCCCGACAATAGCGATTTGCTTGCCGGTGAGATCAATATTATAGCCAGCCAGCAGCCAGTTGATCGCCATAGCGGTCGTCGCATCCCACTCTGACCGCTCACCCAGGCCATCAACGTCTTTCACCGAACTAACCCGGTTAACTATCTCGTCCGTGGCTGACGGGTCGGCTAGCGGCAATTGAACCAAGACCCCCTGCACCGTTAGGTCGGCGTTAAACCGATCAATCAGGCTTGCTACCACTGGTTGTCCAACTTTATAAACATCAACCGCCACCCCGATATCCTCACCGTAGCGTTGCTTGAGCTTAGTGTATAGATCAGTCACAGCGTCGAGCTTGGTCTGGATGATCGCCAGTTTAGGCTGGATATGGTCATGTTGCTTCAGAGCTCGTACTTGACGAGCCTGACGCTCCTTGATAAAGCTAACTAACTCTCGACCGCTTAGCTGTCTGGACATATCGCCAGTATAACTCAGCAGCTGTGTTATAATCCAATTAAGCGCCCGTAGCTCAGCGGATTAGAGTACTTGGCTTCGAACCAAGGGGTCGCAGGTTCGAACCCTGCCGGGCGTACCAAGAGTACATTGCATGGAAGACGCAGTATGATGCCGGACATTGTTGAAGCG
>CAJPSI010000010.1 GCA_905373275.1 Candidatus Saccharibacteria bacterium UBA1103
TCTTTGAGTTAACCCAGTTGACAGGACTATACTTCATTTATCCCCGGAGCTATCGGCTGTTTGATGTCGATGATCTGATGATGAACACCCTGGGTGGATTCCTAGGTTACCTGGCGGCAATCCCGCTAGCCAAGTTCTTGCCTAGTCGAGCCGATATTAATCGAGCCAGCTATCGACGCAGTCGGAAAGTGTCGCTTCTCAGGCGTTTAGTGGCGCTATTTTGTGATGCAGTCTGTGCCGGTGGGTTAGTGATGGCGGTCAATCTGGGGCTAAATCTGGCGGGAAGGCACCCTAGTGCTATTTCGGACGTGATAACGGTCGGTTTGCCGATCTTCGGCTATTTTGCTTTCTTGCCGATCGTCTTTAACAGTCAGACAGTTGGACAAAAGCTGACTCGGATGCAGGTAGCTCGCCTTAGGGGTAAGCCGGCTCGTTGGTATCAGCTGATCATGCGGATAGTTATTATCGCCATCGTTATGGTGGCAGTTCCCTATGCAGTGATGAGTGGCGTGATCTGGCTGGACACTCATGGACTGATTAACAGTGAAGGAACAACGATCCTATCGATAGTGGTGTTGGCGGGCTATGGTTTCTTTGTGCTGGTTCAGCTGATCAGAGCTTTGGCTCGGCGACCGCTCTTTTATGAGCGATGGACTGGGACTAAGCTGGTCTCGACGACCGCTATTACTCCGACAGGGCAGTTAAAGGAGGACGAACCGGCTGACGACGAAGCCGGTAAGGCCGAGTCGGCTGAGACAGGGGCTCAGTCTGAGCCTCAAGCCGAGGTCAATAATGACGGCGACACTAAAGAGAAAGACGCCTCGTAGTGCCCGAGTGTATTGCGTGATGGTTGCCGGTCTGCTAATATACTAGTATCAGATCCGGCCGGCAGGTCGGACTTTTTAATCAGAAGGGAGATGTATGGAAGGGTTGGATATCAAACAAATGATCACGATGGTGCATTCAATTGCCGACGAGAAGAATCTCTCCGAAGACGAGGTAATGCAGGCGGTGGAGGCAGCGATTGCGGCTGCCTGGCGCCGAGACAATGGCACTAGAGAGATGAACGTACGAGCTGAGCTTAACCGAGAAGACGGTACTGCCAAGGTGATCGTTCATTATGACGTAGTTGAGAACCCTGAGGGGATAGGTCAGATCACCCTAGAGGAGGCAAAGAAGATAGACAAAAAAGCCCTACTCGGCGGCGTGATTGAGCAGGAATTTGAAGCGAAGAGCTTCGGACGGGTGGCGGCTCAGACTGCTAAGCAAGTACTCTTGCAGAAGCTGCGAGAGTTCGAGCGAGAGACTATGGCGAATGAATATGGTAATAAGATCGGCAAGATCATTACCGGTACGGTGATCCGAGTAGAGTCGAGAGTGATCCGACTGGATCTGGGACATGGCGAGGGAATTATGCCCGGTAGCGAACAGATCCCGGGGGAGCATTTGGTGACCGGTAGCCGTATCCGAGCCCTGCTGAAGAATATTGATCGAGACAGCAACCGTGGCCCGACCATCATCTTGTCTCGGGCTGACGCTCAGTTTGTTAAACTCTTGTTCCTTCAGGAAGTGCCTGAGATCGAGACGGGTACGGTCGAGATCAAGGCGATCGCCAGAGAGGCGGGGCGACGCACTAAGATCGCTGTCTATAGTAGCAGTAGCGATATTGATCCGGTGGGGACTTTTGTTGGGACGAAAGGCGTACGGGTTCAGGCGGTGATGAACGAGATTGGTGATACGGAAAAGATCGATATCATCACCTACGACCATGATATCCGCAACTACATTGCCAATGCCCTAAGCCCGGCGGAAATTAGCCGAATCGATGTTAATGAATCAGATAAAACAGCTACCGTATACGTGACCGAGGCGCAACAATCAGTTGCTATCGGGCGACAGGGGCAGAATGTCCGTTTAGCTTCTCAGCTGACCGGTTATGACATTGACATCGTAACGGAATAAGATAATTAGCACTCTTGTTGATAGAGTGCTAATTTGTTATCATTGAAACATGGATTACTTTGACCGACTAGCTGACGACGCTCGGGCTGCCTTAAAGCAAGCTGAGCTACTGGCGCATTTGACCAGGTCTCCTAAGCTGGAGACTAGCCACTTGCTCCTAGCGATCATTGGTCAGGACGAGACTCCGGCGGCTACTCTGCTGAGAGAGATGAATGTTGACCCCGAGCCTATCCGACTGGCGATCAAGCTGAAGCCGGGCATCGTTGTCTCGAATGGGCCGATTTCCATTGAGCCGTCCGGTACGGTGAAAGTGACGGTTAATATGGCGGTTCGTCTAGCTGAGGAAGCGGGTGAAAGTAGCTGTGATACTACCTACTTGCTATTTTGTATGATCTGCCAAAGGGGAGCTAAGGCCGGTGTGCTGCTGGAGCAGCAGGGTGTCGATATTGATGAACTGATGAATCATATCACTCGTTTTCTGCAGGACGATAAGCCGTCTTATGTCGAAGCTGGCGAGGCGCAGTCGGGACACAAAGACGGCCGGGCCGGCGGTTCGTTCCTTGGTAGATATACGACTGACTTGACTAGGCTGGCGCAGGCCGGTCAGCTTGATCCGGTGATCGGGCGTCAAGCGGAGATAGATCGTTTGATTACCATTGTCAGTCGCAAGACGAAGAATAATCCGGTGCTGATTGGCGAAGCCGGTGTCGGTAAGACGGCGGTCGTAGAGGGCTTAGCTCGGCAGATCGCCTGTGGTGAGGTGCCTGATTTCTTGCAGCGCAAGCGCCTGCTGGAGGTTGACCTGGGGGCGATGGTGGCAGGAACGAAATATCGAGGCGAGTTTGAGGATCGTCTGAAGCGCCTGATCAAGGAGGTCGACACTGACGACAATGTGATCATCTTTATCGATGAGCTTCACTTGCTGGTCGGGGCGGGCTCAGCCGAGGGCTCTATGGATGCAGCTAATCTACTAAAACCCGCTTTGGCTAGGGGCAAGTTTCGTCTGATCGGTGCTACCACTAGCGACGAATATCGTAAGTTTGTCGAGAAGGATACGGCTCTGGCTCGCCGGCTACAAGAGATCGTAGTTAAAGCACCCGGCACGGCCGACACGATCAAGATCTTGACCGGGCTGGCACCTCGCTATGAGGAATATCATCACGTGCGGATCTCGGAAGACGTGATCAGTGAAGTGGTGCGACTGAGCGACCGATATCTCAATGAGCGCCAGCAGCCGGACAAGGCGATCGACGTGCTGGACGAGACGGCGGCTCGAGTGCGGATTGCTAATGCCGGTAGTGAGCAGGCTAAGGAGTTGATGGCCTATCGAGCAGAGGCTAAGAAGTTAGCCAAAGACATGGAACGGGCTGTGGTTGAGGAAGATTATGAGCATGCCGCTCTCTACAAGATGCGTCTTAGTCAGCTCAAAGATCTGATTGGTCACCTGGAAAAGAAGCAGAGCGAGGGTGATTTCGTAGCTGTCAAGGTTAATGACGTAGCTCGCTCGGTGAGTCAGATGACCGGTGTCCCGCTGGAGCAGCTCAAGCGATCCGAGGCGGCCAAGCTGGCGAATCTAGAGAAGCGGCTTGGCGACCGGGTGATTGGTCAGCATCAGGCGATTGAGGCGGTGGCTCAGGCAATCAGGCGTTCCCGAGCCGGCATCGGTGATCCACACCGACCGATCGGCTCGTTTATCTTTCTCGGTTCAACCGGGGTGGGCAAAACGGAACTGGCTCGGGTGCTGGCTCGAGAGGTATTCGGCTCCGATAAGAGCTTGATCAAGGTAGATATGAGCGAATACACCGAGCGACATACCGTATCACGTTTGGTTGGAGCGCCGGCCGGTTATGTCGGCTACGACGATGGCGGCCAGCTGACCGAACGGGTGCGCCGGCAACCTTACTCAGTGGTGCTATTCGATGAGATTGAGAAGGCCCATCCTGATGTCTTTAATATCTTGCTCCAGATCTTGGAGGATGGTGTCTTGACCGATGGTCATGGTAAGGTAGTTGACTTCTCTAACTGTGTCGTTATCTTGACCAGCAACGTGGGGGCAAGCGAGCTTGGTCGAGAATCGGTCGGCTATGCTGTCTCGGGTGAGGAAGCGACTGATGCTCATCGTCGTTTACGGGGTGAGAAAGCGCTAAAAGCCCTGCGTCAGACGATGCGTCCGGAGTTAATTAACCGTTTTGATAAAGTGGTACTATTTAACGGCTTGGGTACTAAGGAAGTCGGTCAGATCTTGAACATCATGCTGGAGCGACTAAGTCGACGTCTCCAGCCCAAGGGCATAGCCTTTACTATCACGCCGAAGCTACGGCGCTATCTGATTGATCATGGCTACGATACTAAGTACGGCGCCAGACCACTGCGTCGGATCATTCAAGATAAGCTGGAGAGTGTCCTGGCAGATCAGCTAATCCTTGGCAAGATCAAGCGAGGGCAAGTGGTGCGAGCTGATCTGACTAATGGTGATGAGGTAGTGATCAAGGCTCAGTCCGGCGTAGCGACTAATCGACGCCTCAGAGCGGTGTGATAACCGGGCTATGGCTAAATCCAAGACCAAGTTTGTTTGCCAGCAGTGTGGAGTGGTATATCCTAAATGGACAGGGCGATGTGAGAACTGCGGTTCGTGGAATTCGCTGGTAGAGACCATCCCGGCACCGGTTGGTAAGTCGGCGGTAGCTCGTAGTAGCGGTCAGGTTATTCGTCCGGAACGAATCAAAGATGTGGCGGTGGATCAGGTGAGCGCTCGACTGGACACGGGTATAGCTGACCTGAATGTCGTCCTGGGCGGCGGCTTGATGCCGGGCGGAGTGACTTTGATCGCCGGTCAGCCGGGTATCGGCAAGTCAACTATTCTGATGCAAGTCAGCTCTCATATCGCCAAAGGCAAGAGAGTACTCTACGCCAGTGGTGAAGAGTCGGTCTCGCAGATCAAGCTGCGGGCGGCTAGATTGGGAGCCGGTGGTAGTGACAACCTCTTTTTAGTGGCGACGACTTCGGCTGATGATATTGCTGCTACCATTGCCGGCGGCGAATATCAGGTAGCGATCGTTGACTCGATGCAAACAGTGGCGCTAGCTGAGGTATCCAGTGCACCGGGTACCGTTAGCCAGATCACTAATAGTGCCAATATCATCATCCGGGCGGCCAAGCAAACTAATACAGCCGTGATCTTAGTCGGACATATCACTAAGGAAGGATCAATTGCCGGACCAAAGATCTTAGAACATCTGGTAGATACAGTGCTTAGCTTTGAGGGAGACCGCTATGGTGGTTTCAAGATGATTCGGGCGGTCAAGAACCGTTACGGCTCAACCTCAGAAGTCGCCATCATGGACATGACTCAGCAGGGCTTGCGAGTGGTTAACAACCCTAGCGCCACTCTGCTGGCTGAGCGGGCTGACACTGATGGTTCAATAGTCCTGGCAACCCTGGAGGGCAACCGGCCGCTACTAGTCGAGGTGCAGGCACTGGTGAATAAAACCAGCTTCGGCTACCCGAAGCGGACGGCTAGCGGCTTTGATGTTAACCGCTTAACTTTACTGGTGGCAGTACTGGAGCGCCGCACTAAGCTACGGTTGGCTGATCGGGATATCTTTATCAATATCGTAGGTGGACTCAAGCTAAATGATCGGGCGGCTGATTTAGCCATCTGCATGGCGATTGCCTCAGCCACGGCAGAGCGCAAACTTAAGGATGGGGCGGTGGTCTTCGGTGAGATTGGACTAGGTGGCGAGATCCGATCAGCGATTATGTCTGAGCGGCGAATCGCTGAAGCCAAGAAGCTGGGCTTCAAGTATGCCATTGCCCCGAGGAGTGCCGCAAAGGATAAATTTGTTATCCCTGCCACCGACCTGAGGGATGCCCTTAACCAGCATTTACATTAGGGCTATGCTACAATTTTACTGCCATCATGAATAGACAGATAAATCCGCCGGATCAGTCGGTAACAGGGGCGAATAACACCGGCACTGACGGTTGGTTGGCGGGTCGTGAAGAGACTGAGCCGGTCAAAACGGCTCCGCTATCAAGACGGCTTGCTGAAGTTACTGACTCCTTTAAGCTGGCTTTTGCCAAGGTGCGGACCTCAAGACAGCTGAAACTGATCGACAGGACACTCGATGACACTCAGCCACATGGGTCGAGGAGCGGTCAGCTTGGAGCCTTGCTTGACCGTCTAGCTCCTAGGACTAATCGTGATGAGCCGGAGAGGTATCGTCAGCTTAATCAGCTGGTTGATCAGGGTAAGCTGGATCTAGGAAACGAGCAGGTGCTTGGTGAATACTTACGGCGAATTGGCCTGGCTCATGACAATACGGCTGTAGCCGAGAACCACCGGTTCGTTACCGATTTGATCGGGCAAGGCAAGATTGATCTGTCTAACCGAGAGGTCTCCAGGGGACATCTAGAGATTGCTCCATCTGACGACAATATAGCAGCTTCTGAGCGTCCGGGGGTGAAGAGGGCGATTAATACCGACAAGCTTGACCTCTCTAATGATCAGACGGTAGACGATTTTCTGGACTCGGTTGGTGAGCGCCACGCCTTTGATGCGAATGGCTTTTTAGAGGGGCTCAATATTCCGATGGAGAAGATAGCCGGTAATGAGCATATCAAGCAGCTGGCCGTCAATTGGTTAGAAAATGTGGCAGGGTGTACTCATCTGGATGATAGCTATCCGTTGAGTACAGAAGATTTGTTAGTCAAGGATTCGCACTTGTTTGACATATTAGAGGAGATCAGTGCGAGCGATGATGGCAAAAAACTCTTAGTGAACGCCGTCAATCGTTCGGGCAAGAGCATTCAGGAGTTTGGTGATTTATCGGCAAGGGCGGAAAAGGGTAATATTATACACAGGCAGTTTTATGAACGGCTTAACCGCAAGAGTAAGAAAGAAAGAGTGTTCGCCGGTAAAGTACTGTCAGACTTGACGAAGTATAATCATCTGATTAGGCGGCTGGGCTGGCAGCTACCGCAAGATGATAAGCTATGGAGCGAACAGCCTTTCCGCTGTGATGATTGCTCCAGCTTATCTAAGGGTATTGACGGTATGATTGGTACTCAGGACATCATTTATCAAGTAGGCTTGATTGATGGTCATGACGTTGACCGACTATATCATTATCAGTATCGCAAGATAGATCGGATGTTTAGCCTGGGTGCAGCAGATCGGCAATACTTTATTAGTCCAAATCTAGAACCCAGCGGTGATGACGAGAGGGCAAATTACTGGCACGAGCAGTCAAAGTACTTGGGGGCTACCGCTATGCAGACTTGTATTGGGTGTGCTTCTAACATGGCGGAGAAGGAAGGGCTGGCTATGTCTGACCTGATAGATGAAAATGGCGTCTTAAAAGACGCCTTTTTCGAGAATTCTCCTGAGTCACTCCTGGGCCAATTTGACGTGGCCGGTCTGCTGGATCATTACTATACACCGCTAGATAATGTACGATGCGCCCGGATAGCGGAGTTTCTCGAGGCGCATCGGGATCAGACTAACGAGGATGATGGCGGAAGGATGCTGGTTGACTTCATTAGGAATAATCTAAAGAGCGATGACGGCACTTATGATGCCAAGGTAATTGAACAATTTCGTTATTCTCTTGGCCCTCGTTTTGTCGCAGAGTATCAAAAATCACTAAATGGCGGGCAAGAGAAGGAGAGGTTCTACGATGAGGTATTCTTGCGATATCGTTCGGCGCATGACTGTCTCGATGCGATAATGCCCAGACTGGATCCGGACTGGCGGTCTCACTATAGTAACGCTGAGAAAGCATATTTCAAGTTCATTTCCAAGGTATGCTCTCATGGAAATCACGATTTTAATTATGCGAACTACGTTGATGCCGATAGTGCCGGTGAGCTACGCAGAGCTACGGTTCGCCACTTTGACGCTAATGGTCCGACAGATGAGCTAATCCGTCAGATGTTATTTAAGGATATGAATCTACTGCGCAAGTACCCGGAGCTATGTGCTAATACCGCCGGATTGTCGGACGGTGAGATGGCTCTATTCAAGTTTTGCGAGAACTATCGGGTGAATAATAGTAATATCAAGAAATGGGGGCTGACCCCGGATAATCTGTCCGACTACGTTAATGACTATGGTTTGACCGGCAGGCTGATTGATCAGATCCTGCTGAGTGATGTTGATTTCTTACGGAAGAATCCCGATCTTCAGGCAAGGCTATCGGACGATAAAAAAGCTCTTCTCGAGTTTTGCGAGCAGTACGGCGTTGACACTGACGAGATCAAGAAGTATCAACTAACTCTTGACAACCTGGCTGACTACTTTGGCGCTAATGGTCCTAAGCCGAAGTTCTGGCAAGACGCCTTTGCATCTGATGCTCACAATCTAGACTTGATTTATAAATATTACCGGAGCCAAAACAAGGCCGGTAGAAAACGGATGGGGCTGGATGGCAAGCAAATAGCGGTGATGGAGGGGTACGACGGCATAGACGAGGGAAATGACTGGAATAAGCCTCGTCAGGTGTTTGGGTCATATATCAAGGAACATTACGACCGGCTAACCACTGACCAAATCAAACAAGTCTCGGGTATCATCGTCCGCTTGATTGACTCTAACTCCAGTGAGCTGGCGGAGCGTTCGGGAGACTTCGCTCGTGAGTTGCTTGAGCTGGATATAGACAAGATCCCCGAGGCACTGGATAGGGTGGAAGATATCTTCATCCATAATCACTTACCATATGTCGGCAAGAACTACCTGGTCTTCCGCACTATATACTCGTCCGCCAATCTGGGAGAAGACTTTGACTTTAGCTTTAGCTCGTTTAATACGATCAGCCCCGTCCTCCAGCAAGCTACCGGCGATATAAGAAGTGGCAAGCTGGATCAGATGCTGAATAGCCGGGACACCATCATCGCCTCTGACCTGCTCCGAGCTTCGTTAGGCTCTAATAACCGCTCCATCCGAGAATACTTGGATACTCTAAAGAATGGCCAAGCGCTGCTTGATCAGCTAAGCTCAGGCGAGCTGGATTGGGATACCTTTAACCAGCCAACCGGCCTAATGGATAAGGATACTAAAGCTAACTACGACACCCTCAGTACCTTTGCCTGGCACTTAGCTGCTCTCTACAACAGCACCGTATCAGGCAAAGAGCATCCATACCAACTCATCCACCAGCAGACAAACCGGCAAGATGCGAGTAATCCTCTCCAAACCGATTTCACTAATCTAACCAGTCTAATCAAGCCGGTCGGTCAATTCACCCTAGCCGACCGAGCCGTTCGTTACTTCGCTCACTTCGTCGGTATCGAGGATTTAGCCGGTGCTGAGCGGTATATGGATAATGTAGTTAAGGAAGCCGATGCCAGAAACCGTCGGACTGCCGAATACCTTACTAATACAGATGAGCCCAAGCTTCAGTTGGGCGACTTGGTCAAAGACATAGGTGGAACTGATGGCTATGGTATCCGTTATCTCTCCGACATCTTTCAAAACGGCGCTATTTCCAAAGAGTACTTGGGTAGCTCATCTCGTAGTGAGTCCACGCCACTTGGTACTGATATGAATATAGTACTGCGCCAACCGCGAGGCAAGTGGGCGGTCAACCAAATCGCCGATAACCACGGCAAGCGCATGCTGGCTGAGGTTCATGGCGGTGGTCTCTGGGCGGTGCTACGGAGTGACCAGGCTACCGGCGAGGATAGGTTTATTGTCACTAGACGAGATAGGGGCGAGATTGATCAGGCTGTCTACGACCCAAATGAGCCGGACTGGACCCATAAGAGAGAAGCTCTCGCTAAGCTGGAAGCTTTTGCTACCAGCTTGGATGGCAGCGGGCACTATGACATCCGGACCGGCTTTGGCATGGACTCAGTCGACTTCTTTGTCACTGATTCCACTCTCGTCTCCGAGGTTACTAAGTTGGAAATTGCCCTCAATGGCTTCTATATCCCGATAATCGATAGAGATAGCGAGGAGCTCATCTTCACCCCGGATGACTATGACAGGATGCGCCAGCAGATGTCCGGCCTCAGCCACTACCGCACCGGCGACTATCAGTTTGCCCCGGAGGACGAACTGGAGCTCCCCTCTACCAATGTTGAAAGAGCTACCATTCCCAGCACTACTACCATCATTGACCAGCTTCCGGCCAGCATAGCTGAGACCGACCGTAAGCATGAAGTGATCAACCGGGCCATCAAGCAAGCTATTGCTAATATCCCTGAGTTAAACCTCAGCTACAAAGACTATCTGGATGGTGATCTAACTGAAAATATAGTCGAGATGATTGATACCGGCTCTACCGGCAGACAGACTAACGCTCCCGGGCTGGGTGACTTTGACTACCTGGCTAGGTTGGATAGAAGCATCCTTAATGATCCAACCAAGAAACAGAGGATCATTGATGCCCTGCTGACTGCCTTCGGCAAGACGGATGAAATCAACGACAATACCAAGCTAAACCAAACAGGCGGCTTAAGGCGCAATGAGGACAAAGTGGGTGAGAACCAAGTAGATAACAAAAGCGTCATAGTCAATGGTACCCTTCGCCTGAAAAAGGTATCAATTGACGGGCTGGCTGAGCCGGTTGATATTGACATTACCCTGACCCAGAAGACTAATAAAGTCCAGTACTCGACCGACATGGCTTTGGCTGATCGCCTAGATAATATCAAGCAACAGTCAGAAGCTAAATACCGGCAAGTCCTAACTAACATTATCTACGCTAAGCAGTTCCTCAAGGCTGCCGGTGTCTACAAACAATGGCGTAACCCCGAAGCAAAAGGCGTCGGTGGTTTAAGCGGCGTTGGTGTCGAGAACTGGATTCTGCAGCATGGCGGCTCATTCAAACAAGCTGCTAGAGACTTCCTGGCTGTAGCAGATAACTATCCTAAGTTTGAAGACTTCTGCGTTCACTACCCGGTCTGGGACTATGGTGAGAACCATAAGGGTACTATGAATAAACCCCATGGCAATTTCGTTGCCGATAGCATGAACCGAGCCGGCTACAACCGGATGAAGCAAGCTCTCAGGGTGATAGTGAGTTAGGTTGTAACCTTATCATTCTTCCCTCAGACGCTGACGAAGTCTTCGGCAATCCGTGATGAATCCGCCCCTCATGATTACTCTGGGCTAAAAGACACAATTATTTATACGTCTGTAATTTCCCCAGTCTCATTACTTAATCTAACTTCGATTAAAGTAAGTATTCCTAGGTACGAGTAGTACAGTGTGGTTGACGAAGGCTGTTGATATAGCAGTAAGCTATCCAGCGCACGTGGTGGTTTATGCGGTGCCAAGCCTGAGGAGACCACCTGTACTACTTGTGTGTTAAAGAGCTATATGTGGGGGAAATCACAGACCCTGCTCTGGATTACAGGGTTAATTTATCGTTACGGGCTACATTGCATTACATAGTCAATGCAAGTGTACTGACTCACGCTTTGATATGATATACTACTTCTGAAAGGAATTATTTACTTATGAACATGCAATCATTTGCTACTGCTTTAGTGGTGGCGACATTTATCGAGACGACCTTGTTAATGGTCCTCAAACTACGTCAGCGTAACCCCAAGGTAGCTCGAGGCTCCATCTTGCTGGATACCAGCTCAATCATGGACGGACGAATCGTCGACGTAGCCCGCTCCGGTGTGATCACGGCAGAGATTATTATTCCGCGCTCAGTGGTGCGTGAATTACAGCTATTAGCTGACAAGGCAGATCACGACAAAAGACTGCGGGCTCGCAAGGGGCTGGATAACATCCGGGTACTTCAGCGGATGGATGCCGTTAGCGTAGCCATCGTCAATGATGGGCTGGTCGACTCGGGCGGAGTTGATGAGCGATTGCTTGAGCTGGCGCAAAAGTACGACGCTTCTATCGCCACCACTGACTACAACCTGAATAAGGTGGCTAAAGTTATTAATCTGACTGTAATCAATGTTAACGAACTGTCGCAAATGCTTCGGGCTCAGCTGTTACCGGGTGAGCGAATAGAGGTAGAGCTAATTCAGCCGGGTGCAAATCGGGATCAGGCGGTGGGATATCTCGAGGACGGCACGATGGTGGTGGTAGAGGATGCTAAGGCGCAGATCGGTCATCGCCTGACGGTCGAGATCGTCCGTTCGCTGCAAACGGAGGCGGGGCGAATGATGTTTGCTAAAAAGGTGCGAACTACCGGGCAGAACGAACCGAGTAAGTCGAAGCGAAGTAGTGAAGAGGCAAGATCGACTCGGCTGACATCCGCCTTTCATTCCGATCAACTAGCCAAGAAACGCCCCGGTCGTCATAATCAGCCCAAGCATATCCAGGCGAATCAGGCCGACGGAAGCGACGATGATGAGGTTACAAAGAAACAGCCACGTCGTCCTCGCACGCCTCGACGTCAGTCAAACAGTACGGTTGCTGAGGCGGAGATGGTTCGACTAGCTAATAAATAATCTCTAAGCTTTTCTCGGCGTTTTAGTCGGAGAACTCTTGACTTTAGGCTTGACTAGGCGAGACTTGACGGTTAACGCCCAGGTCATAATACCGAGGCTGATGAATAGCTCAAGATACTCGGTCGGTGCTCCCGGATTGTAATTCCAGAGCTCTGCATTAAATAAATTACCAGTCAGCACTACTATGAAGCAGAGGAACGATATTCCTAGCCGGAGAACCTGGTGCCTATTATCATCAGTATTGTCTAAAACGGAAGCGGTGTTCGGTTGAGACCGAAGCTTGAGTCGGTATCTGAGCTTAGTCAATAGTAAGCAGGCTGTCGCTAATATGATAAATAAGTTAGATGAGCAGTAGAGACCACTGTCGGACACCAGAGGGTCGCAGAAGGCGAAGCCGACGGCGAAGAGTCCGACGAAACAGCCGGGTGGCAACCAGTCTATTAAGAAATCCAGCCTGGCCTTAGGGCATTTTCGAAGTAGTTTGGCTAGACTCTCTCGCCAGAAAGCGAAGCCGATGAGCAGTAGCCAACCGCCAAAATAAAGAATATTTTGGGCGAGCTGAGTGTTGATGTTGTGCAAGTTTATCTCTGACTGGGAATTAATCTCAGCTAAGAATGATGGTGTACCCCAGCCGAAAATTCGCTGTCCCCAGCTTAGCTCCTCGCCAACCATTAGTCCCAGGAGTAGAACCGTGGCGATAGCTAGAATCATTGCCAAGCGTTGACGTTGCCTAAAGTAGTGACGGGCGACTTTGATAAAGGCGATAGCGGCTACGAGCTGGCAAGCACTCTTGATGAAGATGGCGTTACGGAAAAAGGGCCACGATTCTTTGCGGACCAGCAAAGCGGCGAACTGGGGCGTGACCAGCTGGATAACTAAGAAAACGATGGCTATCACCGGCAAGGCGATACTGAGGCGCAAGAGCCATTGACGAGCCTTAGGTGACGGTTCGTGGCTGGGCGGAGTATTGCTCCAAGACGACTTGGTGGCAAGTAAGAGAAAGACGATGGCGAGGATAATAACAGCCAGGCGGTAAAAGTTGTACGGCCGAGTGAAGAGTGGCTTAGACAGGTTTGCCTCGACCGGGAAAAGAGCTATGGTGGCAGCCGAGAAGCCAAAGGCGAGGACATAGTAAGCTGCCTGTCTAGCGGGTATTAGCTTACGTTTCTTTGCCTTATGGTTGCGCTTAGTGTTGGGGCTAACCTGCGATGGTCTATCAATGGTCTTGATCTTAGCCTTGGTCTTCGTTGCTTTATGTGTACCCTTTTTGGGCGGCTTGGTCATTTCTTGGCTAACTCCAAGGTCTTAGACATCGTCTGGGTGTAGTAACCTTCGTCTCGAACGGTAGTACTGATATTAACCGAGCCGGATAAGTCGTTGATCGTTGCATCCCACGAGCCGGTATCGCCAACATTGGCATCGTAAGTATTGCCATTGACGCTGATAGTGACAGCAGTGATGGGGTGAGTGCCGGCCTTAGCTAAGACAGAGACGATGTATTTACCGGAGCCGGCATCCTTAGTGGCGGTGATGTCTGAGATAAATGGAGCAACATCACTACAATGGTGATAGTTGTCGTATGAATTAATATCATAGCCGTTAGGCGGCGTCAAGGTGGTAGTGCGTGAGATCGGGTCAGTTACTCTGATCACATCAATGGTCTCCTTGGCTCCCTCGGGGGTACACTCGGTGGTACGACGCTTAGTGACTCGGTCAAAGGTCATCTTGATGGTGTCGCTAGTCTTGCTTTTCTTGTTGTACCAAGAGGGGTAGATATCTTTAGCGCCATTAAGAAGCAGAGTTTGTATGCCGTTTGGTCGGGTGAACCAATCGCCCGGCTTCCAGGCACCGTCGGCTCGGAAGATATTATGGTAGACGTTGCTGGTGATATCTGATACGATTCGTCCCAGACTGGCTCCATCGCCGCCTCGCAGTGCCTTGGGAACATGATTGCCGGTCCAGACGGCCAGGGTAGCCTTAGGGGTGTAGCTCATCATCCAGAGATCCTTCGGGTAGTAGCCAAGGTTAGAGGTACCGGTCTTAGTAGCGGTCTTAATGCCGTTAACGTAGAAGCCTTGTGGTCGCCAGCCAAAGGTAGCTACTCTAGCCGAATCATCGCTCAGGATATCAGAAATGATGTATGAGGTCTGACTATCCATCACTTTAGTACCGTCACCATCCTTCCATTCATAGAGCTTTTCCTTTTGTGAGTTGGTCACCTCGATGACGGTCTCGTAGGGCTTGTAGACACCGCCTCGAGCAATCGTAGCGAAGGCGTTGGCATGCTCAACCTGCTTGGCGCCACAGCCACCGATAGCCGAAGCGAGACCGGCATTAGTATCAGAACCGTCAGTACAGTAGCTAGCGTCACCGGCGGAGCGGATGAACTTCTGGGTGGCTTCAACGCCATTAAGCGACATCGCCTTGATGGCCGGCACATTGCGAGAGCCGGCTAGGCTTTGGCGGATGGGAATATTACCCCTAAAGCGTCGATCGGCATTTTGGACTGACGTACCATCAGAAGTACGATAAACACTCTGGGGAATGGGGGTATCGGGGATGATCGATCCGGCACCGTAAGTGCCGTTCTTATTATTCTGATTGTCGATGAGAGCGGCGTAAACTAGCGGCTTGACGCTGGAGCCGGGCTGGATAAATGAGGTGGCGGCATTAACTGCACCGTAACCGGGGAAGTTGTAATTGCGACTGCCCATTACTCCAAGGATTTGCCCGGTTTGATTGTCAATCATAGTAAATGAGGCGTTGTCAAAGCCGTAGCTGCGGGGCAGCCAGGACAGATTACCCTCAAATAACTTGGTCATCTCGCCCTCCAATACGCCTTGGACTCGCATGTCCAGAGTCGTCTTGATCGTCAGTCCACCCTGCCCCATGACTTTGGCGCCTAGCTTATCGGTCAGCTCGTCTTTGACCATCTGGATGAAGTGGGGCGCTTTGGCACCACTAAGCTGATTATCGGCCGGCTTGACCTTGTCCAGTACGGCGACTTTCTTGGCAGCCTCACCGTCCGCCTTGGAGATGAAGCCTTGCTCCATCATGTAGTTGATAACGGTCTTCTGGCGCTCTAGGAGCTGAGCATTACCGTCGGTGTTATAGGGGTTAAATAGGGTCGGTGACTGCGGGATAGATGCTAGCAGAGCGGCTTCGTCGATGGTCAGATCTTTGGCGGATTTACCGAAGTAGGTCTGGCTGGCTGATTCGACACCATTGCGACGTCCACCATAGGGCGACTCGTTGAGATACATGGTCAAGATCTGGTCTTTGCTGTAGATCCGCTCCGCTTCAGTCGCCAGGATTGCTTCCTTGATCTTGCGGGGGATGCCGGAAATGCCACGGTCGCCCGCTTCGTCTTCAAAGAAAACCTGCTTGACCAGCTGCTGGGTCAGTGTTGAGCCGCCCTGGGTCGAGCCTCGACGAAAGACATTATTA
>CAJPSI010000011.1 GCA_905373275.1 Candidatus Saccharibacteria bacterium UBA1103
GATTGATGATCTGAGAGCTCAGCGCAATAGCGTCGCCGCTCAGATGAAGAATGGTAAGCCGACTCCCGAGCTGATTAAGCAGGGTAAGGAGCTTAAAGCTCAGCTAGCCGAGCTGGAAGAGCGTCATAAAGCCCTCACCGCCAAGCTGACTGCCGGCATTGATCGTTTGCCCAATATCATCTTTGACGACGTCCCTCTGGGCGGGGAAGAAGACAGCGTCACCGTACGTGAGTGGGGCGAGCCGAAGTCAAGCGGAGTTGACCACCTTGACTACGCCACCGGTCGGGGTTGGGTGGATTTCGAACGAGGCGCCAAGGTAGCGGGGGCTAAGTTTTATTACCTGAAGAATGAGCTGGCGCTGCTTGAGAATGCCCTGGTGCAGTACGGTCTCGCCAAGGTCATCGCCAGGGGCTTTACCTATATGACAGTGCCGCACATGGTTAAAGGGCGAGTCTTTGCCGGAACCGGCTTCGCTCCTCGGACCAGCGACCAGAGTGACGAGTATTTCATCGAGCAAGAAGACCTCGGGTTGATCGCCACCGCCGAGATGTCGATCACCGGCTATCACATGGATGAAATATTAGACGAGAAGGATCTACCCTTGCTATACGCCGGCTATTCACCTTGTTATCGCAAGGAAGCAGGGGCGGCCGGCAAGCACACCCGTGGGCTATTCCGGGTCCATCAGTTTAATAAGCTGGAGATGTACGCCTTTTGCTTACCCGAGCAGAGCCAACAAATCCACCAACAGATCCTCGGTGTCGAGGAGGAGATCTGGCAAGAACTTGGTATCCCTTATCGGGTTATCAATATCGCCGCCGGCGACCTGGGCGCCCCGGCTGCTAAGAAGTACGACATCGAGTTCTGGAGCCCACACGACGGGACCTACCGCGAGCTAACCAGCTGCTCCAACTGCACGGATTTCCAGGCTAATACCGTCAGTACCCGAGTGCGCCGCCAGGATGGCACCATTGAGAGCGTCCACACCCTTAACGGCACCTGCATCAGCTTGGCTCGCACTTTAGTCGCTATCATCGAGAACTACGCTCACGATGGTGGCAAACTGACCGTACCGGCGGCTCTGCGTCCCTACCTGGCTGATCGTGGCGAATTATAGCTATCAATGGTAAAATATAACCACTATTAAAGGAGGGAGTTATGAGCAGTAAAACCCTAAGCATAGAGATCTCAGGCACCAACTACAAGTTGTCTGACCAAGAGCAAGATTATATCGACCGCAAATGTCGCAAGCTGGTTAATCACATGCCGATGCATAGCCGTCGCTCGGCTTTCGTCAGCGCCAAGATCAGCCTACTTACTCAGCCGGGCGACGATAAATACCAGTGCGACGTCGTCCTGACTCTACCGGACAAGACTCTAGTCGCCAGCGAGACAGCCACCAGCGTAGCAGCTGCCATTGATATCGTCGAGCGTAAGCTGCAGGGGCAAATCCGCAAGTATAAGACCGAGCGCCGCAAAGACGGCGTCAATAGCGGCGGCATCATGGCGGTGATCAAGCGCACCTTGCGCCGTCGTTAAATTACCCTCATAATAAGCTTATGGAATCAAACACATTTAACGAAATGCTTGAGCAGATGAGGCGCGGTCAAGGCTTCATCGCCGCCCTTGATCAAAGCGGTGGCAGCACGCCCAAGGCACTGGCGAATTACGGCATCAGCGCCATCAACTACACCGGCGAAGCCGAGATGTTCCGGCTTATTCACCGGATGCGCACCAGAGTCATCACCAGCCCCGCCTTCACTAATCAATACATCATCGGCGCCATCCTCTTCGAACGAACGATGAACTCCCGGATAGGCAGTAGATATACCGCCGAGTATCTATGGCAAGAGAAGCATATCGTGCCTTTCCTAAAGGTAGACGATGGACTGGCCATGCAGTCAGACGGTGTTCAGCTGATGAAACCAATCCCCGAGCTGACTCATCGCCTCGACGAAGCCAAGCGACACCCCATCTTAGGCACGAAGATGCGCTCACTTATCCACATGGCTAATCCGACCGGCATCAAAACGATCGTCGATCAGCAGTTTCGACTGGCTAAACAGATCAGTCAGACCGGGCTGGTACCGATCATCGAGCCGGAGGTCAGCATCAATGCTCCGGATAAAGACCGGTGCGAGCAGTTGCTCCTAGGTGAAATCACCGCTCAGCTGGAGCAGTGGGGGAAAGCACCGGTGATATTCAAGCTGACCATCCCCAGTCAAGCCAACTTTTATGCCGATCTATACCGCTTCGACTCGGTGGTTCGAGTCGTTGCCCTGTCCGGTGGCTACAACGTCAATGAGGCTTGCATCAAACTGATGCTAAACCACAACATGCCCGCCAGCTTCTCTCGAGCCTTACTACAGAACCTGCGTGATCAGCAGAGTGACGCTCAGTTTGACGCCGCCTTGGCTCAGGCGATTAGCCAAATTTACCGGGCATCAATTACTTAAACCCTAAGAAAGGTCGTCAAACCAATGAATGATAACAACCAAAAATGCCAAGCAACGATTGATCAGCTAGGTCTACATCCTCGAATTGTCCAGCACGAGCCTATTCTTGATTTTGAGACTGCCGAGAAGGTTGACCGGGAGTTAGGTCTGACCGGCACCGAGACCAAGTCAATGTTTCTGAAGGGTAAGTCCGGCAAGCACTATCTCTTTATGACCACTTCTGACCGACGAATGGATCAAAAAGTACTACGTCAAATTCTTGGTGAGAAGATCAAACTAGTCACTGGCGACGAGATGATTGAGCTAACTAAAATGCAGCCGGGCTGCATGACACCATTCGGTTTGCCCGACGGTTTGATCAGTGCTGTCGTCGTCGATCCGGTTATTTACCAACATAACAAATTAATCCTCGCTTTTGGCTCAGAATGTATGTCAATGGAGATAACTGCTGACGAATTACGCCAGCTACTCAACCATCTTTATCCGGATAATACTCATTATTTAGGATAAGCCCGTCAGCTTGCGTTTATCGCCGGCGGTGTTTTATAATAACTGGCGGTCAAAATTATTTGGCCGATCCTGTCCATCTCTTGCAAGTACGTAGAAGGGAAGTGATGTCGCATGACACCACGGAACGAAACGCCAGCCACGATCAAGGCAAATCGGCAAGCGAGCAGGAAGCCGGTAGAAGTGTTCGCCGGCTTCAACGGGGTAATTAACCCCGAAGGAACGATCATCAATAGCTCCAAGCTCGTTGAGCTGAGCAATATTGAGGAGGTGAGGTACAATGACGACCGCTACTATGCGATAGACCGACACGGTCTGGCAAGTAGTGAGTTTTTCTGGTCAAGCGAATTACTTGGTCAAATCAATGAGCTCATCGAGGAGCGTCGGATTAAATGGCACTGGCTATCGTCAGAATGGATGTGGTTTGACGAGATCAATCCACAGCTTGGGCTAAGCAGTCAACAAGCTGGTGCTAAATCAATGGTCAGTAGGACCGACAAACCTTACGCTATTAAGAGGGCAATCAAGCACAATGCTCGTCGGAAGCACGCCAGAGATATCATCTGGCTAGATGACGCCTTCGGCTCCAACGATCGTTGTTGGAAAAAGTTAACAAGGTTGGTTGAGCGGACCCGGATCCGCCTACTAAAGATCACGACCGACCCCACCACAGGGCTTAGCCGTGATGACTTTCAGGTGATCCTTAGGTTCATTGACGATTCTAACCGTTTGCCGGGAGTACAGTTTCGCCGTTCGGTCGAATGCACCGATGGTGTAACTGTATTTTCGCCATTTATATAGCCTCATAGCCTCAAGAGATGGGAGGATCGCCCTCGTAGATACGTCTACGAGGGCATATTCCGGATATGATATATTTTTACTAAGATAAATTATATGAGGAGGGGGATTAAAATGGAGCAGCCGGCATCTCGATTTAACAATACAAATCATCGAGTCGTCGACATCTATTCTGATTTTGACGGAGTCATTTCACCGTTTGAGCTCAGAAACGCCGTTCATCCGGAGCTGGTCAAGCCAACCAATCAAGATGAGCCTTATCCGATTGACCAGCGAGGCTACCATAACAGCATCGTCTGGTCGAGTGAAATGCTGAATCAGGTTAAAGACATGATTGATCATCAACCGATTCGTTGGCATTGGCTAACTAGCAACGAACGCTGGATGGTTGCGCTGGATCAAGCTATCGGCATCAACCATGACAGCGTCGACACCGAGGCGTTTTTTGACCGGAACTCCGACAGCGGTATCGTTGGCGGTGGTCGCCTAGGGGCTATCGCCGTTGCCTTAGCTAAGCGGTTGACTGACCGGACCAAGGCACCCAGTCGCGGTGTGGTCTGGATGGACGACACACCGGAGATTCGCCGTCAGCCAAACCGTGTCGACCAACTGCGTCAAATGGTAGGTGAGTTTGGTGTCGATATGCTGGTCATCAACCCGGATAGCTACAAGGGCATTAGCCGTCAAGAGATGGAGCAGGTTACCGACTTCATCGCCGAGCACTAGATCAATCAGCTAGTTATGCGGCAGGATATTAGGGAATTGAAAGCCCTCCCGCTCTGCCTTTTCCTTTTGTTTTTCCTCTTCGGTCATCTCTCGGGGAGTGGTCTCCAGCACGATGGTATCGTCAAACGGCTTCTTATCAAACTCCGGCACAATCCTTTTGTCGCCAGGGTGATTATACCAGAAGTTACGGTCGGCCTTATTGATACCGTTGACCTCGTTGGTTGCCTCCCAGACATACTCGGGGCTGATAGCATACTTCTTACCCATTGGCAGATACAGCTTGGTGTACCAGTTCTCACATTCGCCATTTTCCATAACCTTCAGGGTCATCTCCTGATCGCTGGCATGATATGCCGGCAAGCGATCTTTCTGATCCATTTGCCAGCCGGTAATCGTCTCCGAGGCATTATCGTAGGCAAATTTAGCCGCCAGCGCCACAATGGCGCCTATACCCACCCTGATGGCGGTTCGACGACTCATACTCACTGCATTGTGTAACGCACCGCCATGATAATGTTTGTTTTTCTTCACGCTCGGATTAACCGGCATACTAGGGCTGGTATGTTCGCTCCGAGGGGCGCTCTCACTACTACTCATGGTAGCTTGTATCATATCACTACTGGTAAATTAGGTCAACTATCACGACATAATATTCTGATATGTGCAAATACCGTGGCAACCGGCCCCGACCTCTGCTATAATATCCCCAGTTGATTACAGATAAGTGAGGAAGAGTACTACGATTATGTCGACAAAGGATAAGGTATTAGGCAGAATCTTCGGCGATCCCCAGAAGAAGATCGTCCACCGCCTGGAGAAGCGAGTCGCCGAGATCAATGCCCTGAGCGACAAATACGCCCAGATGAGCGACCAACAGCTCAGTAAACAAACTAACGTGCTGAAGAAACAGCTTGCTAAATTGACCAAGAAAGCTTCAGCCGAGGCGGAGAGGGCAGGGAAGACGACCGAGTCGGCTACCCACGCCGAGGTCAGCGACAAGCAACTGGAGAAAGGCCTGGTCTCTGATCGTCAGCTGGTTAATAAGATGAGCCCGGCCGATAGAGAAAAGTACGCTCGAGTCGGCTCAGCCACTATTGACGACTTCAACGCCATTGATGCTATCAGAGAACGCAAAGCCCACCAGCGCCGCAAAGATGCCTTGGATATACTCTTGCCTGACGCTTTCGCCCTGGTGCGAGAGATGGCCGGTCGGACACTCGGTCAGCGTCATTTTGATGTCCAGCTGATGGGTGGCATCGTCCTGCACGAAGGTAATGTCGCCGAGATGAAGACCGGTGAAGGTAAGACATTAGTCGCTACTGCCCCGGTCTACCTCAATGCTCTGACCGGTCGAGGCGTCCACATGGTCACCGTCAACGACTATCTGGCTCAGCTTCACGGTGGCTGGATGGGGCAGCTCTATCACGCTCTGGGCATGAGCACCGGCGTGATCATTAACGACGCCAGCTTCATCTACGACCCCGAGTACGAGAATACCGACCACTACGACAAGCGAATGAGCCACCTCAAGCCCTGCTCCCGCAAGGAAGCTTATGACGCCGATATCACTTATGGTACTAATAACGAGTTTGGCTTCGACTATCTACGAGACAACATGGTCAGCGACCCATCACTCCTGCGTCAGCGTCAGCTCAACTTCGCCATCGTTGACGAGGTCGATTCCATCTTGATCGACGAAGCTCGTACCCCGCTGATCATTTCCGCTCCGGCAGCCGACAATCCTGATCTCTATATTAAGTACGCCGCCCTGGTAGACGGGTTAGAAGCTCCCAGCAAGACGGTAGCCAGCGTCAGCCGAGGTCTGAAGAATCCCTTGACCGGCAAGCCAATCAATCCCGAGGAGAAGGAAGAAGAGCCGGACGGTGATTACGAGGTCGACGAGAAGCGTCGCACTGTTGCTCTGACTGAACGAGGCGTCGACAAGGTTGAGAAGCTGCTCGGAGTGAAAAATCTCTACTCACCGGAGCATCTCCGGGCGGTCTATCACCTGGACCAAGCTCTGCGTGCCCGAGCCCTATTTAAGCGAGACAAGGACTACGTCGTCGCTAAGGACGGTGAGGTGATCATCGTCGACGAGTTCACCGGGCGCTTGATGAAAGGGCGTCGCTATAGCGAAGGCCTGCACCAAGCGATCGAGGCTAAGGAGCACGTTCCGGTGCGGCAGGAGTCGCAGACACTGGCGACCATTTCCTTCCAGAATTATTTCCGCCTCTACGACAAGCTGTCCGGTATGACCGGTACCGCCTTTACCGAGGCGGAAGAGTTTCAGCAGATCTATGGGCTGGATGTCATCCAGATTCCGACCAACAAGCCGATCAAGCGAATCGACCACGAAGATCAGATCTTTAAGACTGAAGCAGGCAAGATCAAGGCAATCGTCAAAGAAGTCAAGGCTTGCCATGACCAAGGTCGCCCCGTCTTGATTGGTTCGGCCAGCATCGCTAAGAATGAGTTAATTAGCGCCGCTCTGGATAAGGCAGGGCTCAAGCACGAGACCCTCAACGCCAAGAACAACGAGCGGGAAGCTGAGGTAATCGCTAAGGCCGGTCAAGCCGGTGCCATCACCCTAGCTACTAACATCGCCGGTCGAGGCACCGATATCATGCTCGGCGAGGGGGTCGCTGCCAAGGGTGGTTTGGTGGTGATCGGCTCCGAACGCCACGAGGCTCGCCGGATTGATAATCAGCTCCGCGGTCGCGGCGGACGTCAGGGCGACCCGGGCGATACTTACTTCTACGTCTCCACCCAGGACGACCTGATGCGGATCTACCAGGGTGACCGGATCGCTCAGCTGATGGAGCGACTGGGAGTCTCAGAAGACACTCCGATCTCAGCTAAGCCGGTCAGTAAGACACTTGAGGCAGCTCAGAAGCGAGTCGAGGGCTACAACTTTGACACCCGTAAGAACGTCGTCCAGTACGACAATGTCATTAACCGTCACCGCAAGGTGGTCTATACCATCAGGCGTAAGATTCTCCAAGGCGACGATATTTCGCCCGAGATCCTGCGTCTGGCCGATGCTCAACTCAGCTCGATGCTGGCTACCCGTCTCAAGCGTTCTGATACTGATAAGTTTGAGAAGTTTCAAGCTATCTTTCCTTTGAGCTTGGACCGGATCCGTAGCATCGCCACTATCAAGAATGACCGCAAGCGACTGGTGGCGGCTCGTCGAGCTATTCTCAAGCTATACGACGCTAAGGAAGATGAGCTGGGTGCTACTCTGCTGGGTGGTGCTGAGCGAGAGATCTACATGCAGGTGGTCGATGTGCTCTGGATGCAGCACCTGGAGAACATGCAACACCTGCGAGAGGGTATCCACTGGCGTAGCGTAGGGCAGCGTGACCCCTTAGTCGAGTATCGGGTCGAGTCGCAAAAGCTCTTTGACTCGCTCCAGCGCACCCTACAGGAAGAAGTCTTGACCGTCGTCTTCCACCTGGAGAAGGAGCTGATCAATGCCGACCAGGTCGAGGATGACCGCTACGACAGCGACCTAACCAAGGCGGCCGCTTCGGCAGTGGAGAAGGGAGTCAATGAAGCCGGTCTACCCGCTGCTGACGATACCGACGAGAGTGACTTCCGCTCGACCGTTCACCCCGAGAAGTCACAGTCAGAGAAGAATCGTGAGCGACGAGTCGCTCAAAAGAAAAAGAAGCAAGAGCGCCAGAATCGCAAGAAGGCTCGACGCTGATAATGGTAGGGTGGGAAAGTTAGACAAACAGTATGCGAATTTTAGTAATCAGTCATCAGCCCGGAGCCGACCAGCCGGTCGGCAGGTTAGGGGAGTGGCTCAAGCAAAAAGAGCTAACACTTGACCATCGAATCGGTAGCGAAAAGAATCTACCCAAGCGAATCCATTACAGTAGCTCCGACTCCCCCGACCGGATGTCGGTCGACAAGAATGGGGTGGGCGAGGGCTATGCCGGACTCATCATCAATGGCGGACAGTGGCGTCTAGATGGTAGTGATGGCGGTTGGTGGCTCCCCCATATCCGTCGCCTATTGCATCAGGCTATCTACGACGATATCCCCACCCTAGCCATCTGCCTCGGTCATCAACTCCTGGCGGAAGTGGTTGGCGGTACAGTTAGCGATGCCCACGGGCCAATTACTACTAGCGATAGAGATAAAGGTGCCGAGTATGGTCTCTGCAATGTCCAGCTAACCGAGGCCGGCAAGTACGACATGCTCTTTGCCGGTATCACCTCGCCGATGATGATGTATCAAAATCATCAGAACAGCGTCACCAAGCTGCCCGACAAGGTCGAGGTGTTAGCTAAGTCTGACCGCACCCCCATTGAGGCGCTACGTTACGGCTCGGTGATCTACGGACTTCAATTCCATCCCGAAGTGGCAGGTGACGCCATCCTTAAATGGAGCGACGACAAGGTTAACCGGCTTAAGTCAGCCGGCTACGACTGGCAAGCGATGATCAAGCAGAGTCAGCAGGGCGATAGTCTCAATACTATGCAGTCCCGCCAGCTGAGCGACAATTTCGCCCGGATCATCAAGCGACGAGCCGAGAGAGTCTAAATCGCCCCGCTTTAGACGTATGATTAGTCGTCTTTGGCGATATTGCTTAATGTCGCACAATTATAGGGTGGGGTGGTAGCACCCTGAGACTGCTAAGCACCCGATGCTCTCGTAGCTGACAGTCCCCGCCATAGCCAGGGCTGAGCATGAATCAGCCGTTATCATCCCGTCATCATCCACAGTCTTCTGCCTCTGAGGTCAAGCCGCTACAGCCAAAGAGTGACAAATGATCGACTGATAATAAAAGCGCCAAACAGTCCGACCAGAAAATCACTGAGAGCTAAATAGCAGAGCTTGATAAGATAATAATTATTTTATAAATATACCGAACAAAGATGACGCCGTGGTGCTTCGTCGGCGGGGCACTCTTGAGAATATTATCACTCGATAAACAATATTACCTTAGAGAAAATAATCAAACGGCAGCGTCAGACTCATAAAATTAGCCGAGCAGGACACATAAACACTCGTCCAGCGCCCAATATTGATATGTCGCACAATATACCTTTTACGACGGAGTGACTGTTCGACTGGTGGTGAGTGAGCATAAGGCCGGCTAAGCCGGCAACCAGCCGGCCCGAGTGCTAATCCCGCTAAAACTAAAATAAATGTAAAATATTCCGAGAGATCCGGCAGAGTAGTGACGGCTCACCCGAGAGTTATCTCAGCTGCTTTTTACTTTTATTAATTAAATCGATAAATAATATACTAAATTATTTTTTTAGACAGGCTATTTTAATATCTTGTCACCACTTGATTTATCACTCTCAATTCTAGATAAAATAATGCCACTAGAGCCACAGCCACGACCTCATGACGTCATTTGACGTCACAATTTCTCCCTTCATAAATAAAATCCGAAAGTCGGCACGTTTTCCACACTCCACACCGAGCTGACGTCCAGGTCTCAGGGATCTCAGGGTAATGTTTGACAATTTCACGAATTATATTGTTATATGTATTTTGCGACATCCGCTACTCCCCTCTCCTGCTCCGACTCGACCCGGCTTAGTCCTTGACTTTTCACATTTTCATGCTGTGTTATATTAAATGCTCCCTACTAGGCATCGGCAAGTAGTCATCAGTAGTCGGCAACTTTTTCTCGGCCGGGACAACAGCCAGATAACTAAGCCAACCGATCAAGGCAGCTATGATTACTATTATCGCTATCAAGAGCCACGGCCTGCGCTCCAGCTCCCGCCGGAGGCTAGTCTTCTGTTTCACTTCGCTATCAGAGGCGGTATTTCCCGACCGATCAATCATTTTTGACGAATTAGCTTTCCCTTCATCTTCCTCCACCTTCACCCCTCCTCTTAGAATTGTCGCACTGTCTGCACCTGCTTGTTATAGGTAGCTATCTTGCCTACCACCGTGCTGATCATCATCGCCACCGGCACCAAGATCAGCATCGCTCCGACTATGATCATCAGCAAGAGCAGTCCACCCCGCTGATGCCGAGCCGGACGGATCGGCTTGCTATCGGTACGCACCCAGCCACTGCCTGACTGAGACTGCCGACCGGGAACTGCTGGTTGGCTGGGCTGTTTAGCCTGGCCGGTCTCAGCTGTCAAGCCGGCCGCCTGGCCGGATCCCTCAGCCTCAGTTGGCTTGGCTGGAGCAGCCACTTCAGCCGGCTGCGCCGGTTGGGTCGGTTGAGGTGACCGGGGTGGCTGAGCGGGTTGAGCCGGTTGGTCGGACTGAGCTGGATCAACCGGCTGAATAGATTGTTCGGGCTGAGGTGGAGCCAACGGAGGTCGCTGAGCAGGTTGAACAGAAGCTAATGAAGATGGCTGAAAGAGGTGAATCGGACGAATTAGTTGGGGTGATTGGGTCGGTTGAGTTTGTTCGGCCGAGCCAACCCGCCCCACAGGTTCATCCGGCTGCATCAGCTCAATCGGTTGAACTTGCTCGCTACCACCATTTTCATCCATAATTTTATTCTATCAGAATTACTTCCAGTAAGCCCGCCCTTCCACTCGGCAGTCAACGTAGCTCGGTCTGATGTTTCGGCTATCCAAGTAGCGCACCATAGCTGCTATATCCGCTGCCTGCCCCTCCGGCTCACGGGTAATCTGCGCCTTGAAAGGATAAGCTCTGCCTGCCAGGTAGATCTCAACATAGCGAATACTACCCTGCGGGATGACCACCCGCACCGCTTTCAGCCCTTGGTTCTGAGCGATTGCCACCGCCGTCCGTCCTACGAAGCTCAGAAAACCGGCTGAAGTGGCTACATTACCCGAGCCTACCCCTACCCCGCTCCGATCTTCGATCGCCAGCTCGGGTATAGAATAATAATTCCGTTGAAAAACCACGCCCGATTTATCGACGAAGCTGGTATGAGTACCGTTGACCCACATCGCTACCGGCCGGCGAAATGACAAGACCATCTTACTACCGGCTATCCCGGCGGTTGTCAGCTTGACAGCCTCCACTTCCGGTGCCTTACTTTGCAAATGACCGGTCAGCGCACTGCTACGACGAATGAAGCTAAGCCGCTCAGATGAATTGCGATGTAAATATTCGTCGACGATCTGCCGATATCGAGCGGCGTCGCCGTCGGTTAGGCGGATATTGTCATCCGCCGCTACCACTTGAGAGATCACCCCGGTGAACTGACTCAGCAGCAACATCCCCATGGTGACAAATAGAGCAATGAGCATCAGCACCGCCGACAAGCGCCGACGAAAGGCTCTCAGTCGCTTGACGTGTTGACGCTCAGTCTCATCTACTCGCTCGGGGTGATAGGTCTTGAGCGTCACACCGAGACGCCAATCCGCCTGACTATCATCGTCGATCAGCTCTGCCCGTCTGCAACCCCCGGTCTTTGGTTCTTTACGGCTGCGCCCGGCCTTTTTGTCTTTCTGCCACAGCATGAGCTAATATTTATCAGTGCGTGTCACCGTATCTATTACTGTCTTGCTCAGCCTGCCGGCGCCGCACCTTCATCACTTGATCCAGCTTAGCATGGATTGAGTAGCAGTTGTCATACGAGCCGGTGATGTCCGGCAGCTGCGACAGCTCAGCACTGTCGCCCGAGGCTTGCTTGATAGCTTCTATTTCCTTACTCAGCTGACCGATGTAATAGTCCTTATCCTGCCCCAGCGACTGACATGCCTTCTTGCCGATGTAGAAAAGGGGGCGAAGCTCAGCCAGGCCGGGGTCGTCGTGATAAGCCGAGCACGTCGCATTTTGACAGACCAGCTTCTTCTTAGCGTAGTACGGACCGATCAAGCCCCGGTTAATCTGCTGACGAACGCTGATCCGCTTCTCCATCGGCAAGGCGTCCACCCAGCTCGCTATCTTAGCACCAGTGCGATCACTCTCGATCCGCCAGTACATATCTCGCTTTTTAGCATCGCTATATTCGCCCGTACCGGCATCATCCAGTGAATCCAGCCATTTGCCCTTGCTGTCATCACACTGCTCTACGAACCACTGCTTATAGAGCGTCTGGAGTACCTTGCTGTCATGGCGCTCAAAGGCAGAGAAACGGGCTTGGTCGATAATCTCGTACTGAAGCAGATCAGCTATCCGCCTCGGCTCAATCCCCGACACCCGACCCGACTCATCTTTACTCACCGGCATCCGGCTGAGCCGAGCCTTGAGATTGACCTTGACGCCCAGGCTCTTCGCCACCTGCTCCATGCTATCTGCCGAACACGCCGCTTCCCTGCCCCAACGGTCGATATAGCTCGCCCGGTATTTCTGCTGATGGTCACCGCCGGCATGTTCCGCCTTACCCCGGGCAGTCTGAGTACTCACCTCGTTGATCTGTTCGATCTGATTCGGATCAGCCAGGTAGTCGGTACGCATGATCGGAGCTTTGATACTGCTAACCCTATCGTCCTTGGTATTATCAAAGCTGTCATACTCGGTCCGGCAGGCCTGCAGCATGCTTAGAAGCGACTGACGATCAATCGCCTTGTTGACATCGCCGCCGGAAGCTTGGTCGTCGCTGCCGGTACCCTGCTTGATGCGGTTGGTGACGCCCAGGATGGAGTAAAGCTGCTTGTCGCCTCCGACACACTGCCAGATGGCCAGGGCTATCACTACTATTACCACGGCTATAGCTACGGTCAGGAAAGAACGACCGTAGTGCTCCGGCTCGGGCTTAGCAGAGTCACTATTTGGCTTGCCTTTACCTCGCTTGATATTGATAGAAAGGTCATCGTGGCGCCGTCGCTCAGACACCTCCCTCCTGCTGTCTGTGTCTTCATTCATTCTAATCATAAGCTAATTAGATTATAGCACTAATAGTATCTTATTTCCGCACCACATATTTCCCTCTATGTATAACTCTTTGGCATACGAGTAGTACAGGTGGTCTCCTCAGGCCTGGCGACGTAGCGAGTACCACTGGCAATTGCTAGCTTACTGCTACATCAACAGCCTTCGTCAACCACACTGTACTACTCGTACACTATGAGTGCTTATTTTAATCAAGGTTAGACCATGGAATGGGGCTGAGGGGAAATTACGGGCATATTAACAAGATTAAGCCTCGTAGCTCAGAGCAGGGCGTATGGTCTCCTCAGACCTGGCGACACATAAGACACCACGTGCAATTGCTACCAAACTGTTATATCAACAGTCTTCGTCAACCATATCGCCCTACTCTTACGCACTATCATCCTTTATCGCACTAAAGGGTGTCTTTCGTCCTTCGTCTGCGTCAGTCATTTCCTGAAGACTGTGTGCGCTTGAAGCTCAGCAGCACACGAGCCAGCCAGGCGGGTCTGAAGGAAATGATGATGCAGATGAAGAATGGGAGGTTGACTAAGCAGTAGAGCTGAGGAGACACCTGTACTACTCGTACCCAGGAATGCCTGCTTTAATTGAAGTCAGAACATGGAATGAGGCCAGGGAAATTACGTACACGCCAACAACCATTAGTGCACCAAAGGGTGCGTGTTGTCCTTCACTCTATTAGTCATTTCCTGAAGACTGTGTGCGCTTGTAGCACAGCAGCACACGAGCCAGCCAGGCGGGTCTGAAGGAAATGATAATAGAGTGAAGAATAGGAGGCTGACTAAGCAGTAGAACTTTTCTTCCGTCCAGCATCTATGATCATCTGAGTCATATCATCTAGTGCCCGAGGCTGAGCAAACTGATGCAGGTTGTCTGCCAGCTGTAACCGCTCAGTCGCATCATTCATCAGCTTGCTAATCAGCTTAGCTAACCTCGACGGCTGCTCTCGCACCACCGACTCTGCCAGCATCACCGCCGCCCCGGCTCGCTGATAGACCTTGGCATTCTTTGACTGGTGGTCACCCGCCAAGTAGGGTGAGGGGATGATGATAGTCGCCACACCAACCGTCGCCAGCTCCGCCATGGTCGTTGCCCCTGCCCTGGTTATCACCAGGTCAGCCACCTGCTCATATTGCCTCACTTGATTTGTGAATTGATACTGATGAAAGAACCGGCCGGTTGACTCTGATACCTTGATCGATATGGGGCGGGTCTTGGTCGGGCTAATCCAGAGTCTGGTCAAGCTGGCTGTGTGGCGCCCTGATGTAGTCTTCTGCAAAGGCGGCTATGTCGGCTTGCCGGTCGGGCTGGTGGCGCATTGGTACCATATCCCGCTAGTTATTCACGATAGCGATACTGTACCGGGGCTGACTAATCGACTATTAGCCAAGCATGCCACGGCGATCGGCACCGGCTCGCCGGTCAAGAATTACCCCTCTTACCCTAAGGGTATTACTAAATATATCGGCATCCCGGTGGGGAATCAGGAGTGTCGATTGAGCGGGGCGGAGCGTCGGAAGATGCTACGTCGGCTGGGCTTAGCGACTGATCGGCCCTTAGTGCTGGCGATGGGCGGGGGACTAGGGGCGGTGGCGATCAATCAAGCCCTTGAGGCAATCGCCGACCGGCTGGTCGCCGGTGGAT
>CAJPSI010000012.1 GCA_905373275.1 Candidatus Saccharibacteria bacterium UBA1103
GCTCTCTCCCGGGCGAAAGCCCGGGAAGACGATCTAGAGCGGCGGATAGCCGCTCTAGAGCAAAAAGTGCAGGAGGCCGTAAAGCCTCTTGCACCCGAAGACTCTTCTCCCTCAAAAGAGGGAGAGAGACACATCCTTGTCGCCCCCATCAAGGAACTTGCAAGCGCTCTCGTGAGCGCTTGTGAAGAAGGGGGGTTCCGTCTGGAATCCTTTGTCGTCAGGCCTCTGGAAGGAGGTGAATCTGAAGACTAGTTCTACCCGGCGGGTTGGCGCATGTTTTTTATGCACCGGCTCGCCGGCATCCTATCCACCCTCCACCCCCCCTGCTTTCGAGCAGGGGGATTTTCCTTTTTTCACCGATCTCGGAATGGTGTATAATCTTATTAGCTTTACTGGGATGTCGCCAAGTGGTAAGGCATCAGGTTTTGGTCCTGACATTCGGGGGTTCGAATCCCTCCATCCCAACCAAAGCTTATTTTGTTGCCCCACTATATAACTTGTAAGGAGAAGATATGGCAGATGACTTAGTTTTCGTACTGTTTCGATTAACGGTCGATAAAATGCGGGGAGCGGTAAGTGCCGGCTCAGGATATGTCACTAAGCGAAGCCAAGTGGCTAGCTATCTAGATCGAATTACCGACGAGCTGGAGTCTCGCCGGGTCAGCAAAGAGCTGACGCTGAAGAAGCATAGCGACGATGTCTATGCCTACGAGCTGAAGAAGCCGACTAAGACTATTTTCGTCCGCATCATGCCGACCGCTGACATATCTTATCACATCGGTACGATTAATGAGAAAGGACAGCTGGTCGATGCGGCGAAGACGGATAGCTACCCTGCTGCCGTCAAGTGGATACAGACGCACGAGGCGTCAGATCCCTCTCGCCATTATCAGCTGGTGGTCAGCCTGCCCAATGTCGAGATCCCGGTCATAGTCAGCGATGTGCTGGAGCAGATCAAGTCGGGTGAGAATAATATCTTCGTAGCGAAAGCCGGCCATCTCGGCAAGGTCAACCGGATTGACGACCTGAACGGCAAGAAGAAAGCCAACAAGAGCTGGCTGGGTAAAGTCTTGGAGACGAACAAGGCGGGGCGGATCATCTTCTACATCGGGCTGATTCCGTTTATCCTGTGTGGTGTGGACGCCCTGATGTCGATGGTCTTTAGTGATGGCGGGCGTCACCGAGTCAATGTGATCCTCTATCTTGTCTGGGCGGTGACCAAGCCTGTCGTGACTGATTATGGTCAGTGGCTATTGCCTGTCTCTATCGTGCTGGTGCTGGGTGGCTTTAGCTCTTGCCTGAATAGTTATCTGTCTGACAAGAAGAAGACGAAGCAAGCAGACCGCTAGACGTAGGCATAGTGGAAGCTTGCTTTACTTCTAAAATAAATATGACCGACACTGAGACCGGTCATATTTTTTGTTAGCCCTGATATACCTACTCGTCGTTCCAATTGCGGGGAGTGAAGCGTGGTCGCTTGGCCGGCTTAGTGTCTTTGCCTTTGGCTGCTGCTTTCTTGCCACTGACTACTGCCTCGGTTTCTTCGGCGATGACCAGCTCTTCGTTGGTGCGGATAGCCATGATCACCGGTGTATCTTTCTCTGATATCACTCCATCCAACCCGTTGCGTCCGCGGATTCGTCTATTTTGATCCTTATCTATCTGATAGTTAAACACCTTGAGATGCTCGACGATCCCCGCTCGTAGCCCCGAGGCGTTCTCGCCGGCGCCGGCGGTGAAGATAAGGGCGTCTACTCTAGGTAGCGCCACCATCATAGCGGCAATATTCTTAGCTATACTATAGGCCAGTGTCTCCATGGCGATGGCTGACTTCTCGTCGCCTTTAGTAGCGGCGGCCGAGACTTCTCGCTGGTCACTGCTAAAGCCTGACATGCCAAGCAGCCCCGAACGGTGGTTCAGATCGTCGACTATCTCCTCGGCGCTCTCGCCCAGTCGATCCATCATGTAAGGAATAATGGCCGGGTCAACTGAGCCGGCTCTGGTGCACATGACGATACCGTCCAGCGGAGTGAAGCCCATGGTGGTATCGACTGATTGACCGTTGAGTACTGCCGCCAGCGAGGCGCCACTGCCGATATGGGCAATGACGAAAGCGCTGTCTTCTATCGGTATATTGAGGAGCTGGGCGGCTCGATTGCTGACGTACTTGTAGCTGGTGCCGTGAAAGCCGTAGCGTCGGACACCGTAATCTTGATACCAGTCATCGGGTACGGCGTAGCGGAAGGCATACTCGGGCATAGTGCTGTGAAAAGCGGTGTCAAAGACAGCCACCTGAGGCAACTCGGGCATAACCTTCATAGCAGCTCGCATAGCAGCGGCAGCCGGTGGGTTGTGCAGGGGGGCGTAGGGCTTCAGGGCCTCGATCTCGTCGACTATCTTGTCGGTCAGGCGGACCGGATGGGTGAACTTATCGATGCCGTTTACCACCCTGTGCCCCACCGCCATGACGGTACGCTTGAGCCCTCGCTCCTCCAGCTCGTCAAACAGGCGCTGCATCGCTCCCTCGAAAGACGGGTCGTCCAGCTTGTCCGTCTCCTTGGCGTCATTAGCCTTGATGGTGAAGTTAGCTCGGGGCGTCTTCAACTCCTCGGCGATGCCCTTGGCGATGACTTGATGGGTGGCGGTGTCCAGTAACGAGAACTTGAGTGAAGAACTGCCGCTATTGATGACGAGAATACTACTTTCCATATGCCCATATTCTACCATAGCCCATGGCTGATATAATATCTAGCGTGAATCAGTCAAGCTTTGGCTTCCGGATAGTGTCTCAGGGCGATACCGACTATCCGTTGATGCGAGCCGGCGTCATTAGTACGCCACATGGCGATATCAAGACGCCGAACTTTAACTTAGTCGGGACGATGGGCTCGGTGCGGTTCTTGCCGCCATCAGACATGCGGGCAGTCGGGGCGCAGGTCATGCTGAGTAACGGTTACCACCTGTATCGTCGAGCGACTGTCATCTCGGCGAACGGCGGGTTGGCTCGGTGGTCGGGTTGGCAGGGTCCAACCTTCACTGACTCGGGCGGCTTTCAGGTGATGTCGCTGGGATCGGGTCTAGGTAAAGTGATTTCAATGGCAGGTGACAAAGCTAATCAGAGCGAGCTATGTGAGCCGGACGAGCGTTTGGCGCTGGTCGATGAAGAGGGGGTGGAGTTTCGTGATCCATTTAGCGGTCGAATCATCAAGTTTACCCCCGAGATATCAATCGCCACCCAGCACAAGATCGGAGCGGATGTGATGATGTCTTTTGATGAGCTGACTAATATCAATGATACTTACGAGTATAATGTTCGCTCGCTGGAGCGGACTAGGCGCTGGGCAGAGCGTGGCCTGGCCGAGCACATCAAGCAGACGGCTCTACGCTCGGATCGCCCCTACCAGGCTCTCTATGGAGTACTTCAGGGTAGCTATTTTCTCGACTTGAGGCGTCGGGCGGCTCGAGACATCTCAAGGATGAATATTGACGGTCACTATTTCGACGGTTTTGGGCTGGGCGGCGCACTGGATAAGGCGAATCTAAGCGAGATTTTGGTGGCGATGGATGAAATCTTACCTGCCGACAAGCCTCGCCATTTACTGGGGCTAAGTCACCCTGACGATATCTTCGTCGGCGTAGAAGCCGGGGTGGATACATTTGACTGCGTAGCACCGACTCGGGAGGCTCGCCACGGGCGGATCTATACCCCGGACGGCAATTATAATATCAAGCGATCAATGTATCGGGATGACACACGGGTACTAGCTCCGGGTTGCGACTGCCCGACCTGTCGGGCAGGTCATACCAGGGCCGAGCTACGAGCTCTGCTCAAATCGGCTGAGCCGGCCGAGCGAGCAAGGGCGTTTAATCTGCTGACGGCACACAATACTCGCTTTATCATTCGGCTGTGTGAGCAGATACGCCGGGCTATCATGGATGGTAGCTACCGGCAATTTCGTGATGACTTTTGTCGTCGCTACTACCGGGCTTAGTGCTTAGAGTGCCTGCCCGGTTGACGACGTTTCCGGCTACGGTCATTACCTAGGGGCGGAATTATATCCAGTTCCGGTCCGATGTATTGGCGATCAGCCGGCACGAAGATGACCGGTGCGCTGGATACACCGGCAAGGTGCGGTTCGCTGGAACCATCTTGACTTATCTCACCTCGCCCATGTGACTGCAGGAAATCACGCACCAGGATAACCACACAGCCGGATAGCGGAATGGCGATCATCGCTCCGAGTAACCCACCGGCCTGCATACCCAGAGTCATGGAGACGAGGATGATCAGAGCGGAAGTTTCCATGTGTCTGGACTGAATCCGGGGCTGGACGAAATTATTCTCGATCTGTTGCTCAATGGTGAAGACGATGGCGTAGATAATGGCAGCCGGCGGAGAGTACACCAGTAAAATCAGGGTGACAATCGTGCCGCCGATGACGGCACCGAACATCGGCACGAAGATCATCATAAAGATGGTGATCCAAGCCGGCCAGACCAGGCTGATATCGAAACGAAAGACTGTGGCTAAGATGCCGACTACTACAGCAGTAAAAGTGCCACTGATCACCCCGACTGTCGCCTGCCCGACCATGTAGCCACTGATGACATCGTACATCTTGCGAGCCATCCGGCGGTGGCGTCGACGACGGGTTGGATTAGTATAAGCTAGACGCCAGAACTTCTCTTCCCAGTTCGGTCCTTCGACTAGCATGAAAAAGGTGGCGAAGAGTACTAAACAAGTATTGCCTAAGACGACGAAGATATTAGATAGGGCGTCGAAGAAGGCTGCCCCCATGTTGCTAGTGGCGTGTCTCAGCTGCGCCCCGGCGTCAACCAGCCATTGGTTAAACTGGTCGGTCAGATGATAATGAGCTAATAAACTACCCAGCCAGCTCGACTCTTGCTTTAGGTGATTGACCATACTGGGTAGATTAGCGAGGAACGAAGACAGCTGACGGGCGAAAATCGGCACCACGGTAAGGAGTAAGACGCCGATCATGATGGCGATAATCAAGTAAGCGATGAAGATGGCCACGGTGCGGGATTTGCCCGGCAAATAACGAGCGATGAAAGAGACGGGGCGATTAAGCACCAGTGCCATGAAGAATGAAATGGCTAACATGGCGAGAGGCATCCGAGCTGCCCAGCAAACTAAAGCTAATGTAATGAACCCCAGAATCACCAGCCAGAACCGAATGAAAGTCTTAGTGCTAATGGTCAGCTCGACATCAGGTGATTGCTTCATGCTACCAGTCTAACACAAGAGGAGCGCCGGGGGCTATTTATTAGGATCTAGTGATATTTAGCGAGTATGTAAACGTTGTGCGGGTCGGTATCATCTTGGGTGAAGAAGGCTGACAGAGTCCCCTCGCTACCCTTACTTTGCACGCCGGTCTTAGGCGGGATTAGCTTGACTTCCTCGGCGCTAAATATCTCACTGATTATCCTTATCGCCTCGGCATCGTTATAGATATAGTCGGCTTTGATCATAGCGTACTTGTCGCCCGGCGTAGAGGGAGCCAGCTCGTACACTTTAATATCCGGCGAATAGTCGATTCGTGTAGTCACGCTGAAATGCCGGTCGGCTGCCAGGTCAAAGTTGCTAGTGATGGTGCTGATTTGATTAGTCATTGTTCCTACTCCAAATAGGCGTAACGCCGTCGTTAATAGTGATGTGACGATCAGCCAGCCGGTCTCGCAGTTGGTCAGACTTAGCCCAGTCCTTCACTCTCCTTGCCTTCTGACGCTGAGCGATAAGCTCGTAGTCTTCGGGCGGGATGTCGGGCGTGGTCTCCCCTACTTTAATACCGAGAAGCTGATCGCCGGTTTCGATGAGCAGATCTAGGGCAGCTAGGTCAGTCTGATCTGGGCTAAATAGATTGTATGCTTGGTCGAGATGTCGAAGAGCGCCGGGAGTATCGAGGTCGTTCTCCAGAGCGGAGACTAGCTGCTCAACTAGCTGATGGACTTGCTCGGTCTGCTCTTGGCTGGGATTATCCGATACCTGCCAGCGCAGGACGGCAACCTCTTGCCAGTGATGGCGCCGATTGTGAGCGGCGGTCAGACTCTGCCAGCTGAAGTTAGTGGCACTACGATAATGTGACTGTAGGACCAGTACCCGAAAATCAAGCGGACTGTAGTTTCTGCTAATCAGGTCGGGCAAGGTAAAGAAATTGTGGGCTGATTTCGACATTTTCGCACCGTCGACCAGTAAATGCTCGTTATGGACGAAGAAGTTGGCATAGAGCTCGGGCTGATCGCCGGCTGTACTCTGGGCAATCTCGTTCTCATGGTGCGGAAAGATGAGGTCAACCCCGCCGGTGTGGATGTCGAAAGGTTGCCCCAGATTGTGACTACTCATGACCGAGCATTCAATATGCCAGCCGGGACGACCCGCCAGGTGAGTACCGTCAGCCAGAGTAAAATCCCAAGCCGGCTCGCCGGGCTTTTGCTTCTTCCAGAGGGCAAAATCGCTCGGGTTATCCTTGTCGTATTCGTCGTTCATAATCCTCTCTTGATGGTGGCTGTGGAGGTCAATATGAGACAGCTGACCATACTGACGCTTCTTGGCGTATGTATCGACTGAGAAATAGATGCCGTCGCTAGCGACATAGGCTACTTTCTGATCCAATAGCCTCAGGATAAGCTGTTGGATCTCGGCGATGCTATCGGTGGCTTTGACCAAGGTGATATCGTCAATGTTGTTGCCCACCGCCCTCATCTCATCAAGAAAGATTTGCTGATAATGGTCGGTTAAGCGTTGAAGTGCCTGCCTCGGCGGCCGGTCGGGATATTTGGCCAGTGAGTCTCTGATGGTCTTGTCGTCAACGTCGGTGATATTCATCACATGCTTGGTGGTACCGAAGCACTGCTTGAGCGTCCGGCGCAAGATGTCGGCATAAATGTACGAGCTTAGATTACCGATATGAGCGTGGTTGTAAACCGTCGGACCGCAAGAATACATTCGGACGGAGTCGGGGCGAAGCGGTGTGAACTGCCGGAGCTGATGCCCTCTGGTGTTAAACAGCTGCATCATCGCTCCTTTGCCTGACTCGGAAGCTGCCTAGCTTCGCCTGATCAAGGCTGGCGTGACTTCCCTTTTCAGCTGCTTGCTCCGCCTTAGCTAGAGCGTTGTCAACATTGCGACTTGCTTTGTCCTCACCCACCCCGGCGTCGTACTCCCGGTAGACCTGAGCCAGCTGGTCGGTCAGGTCCGGCAGGAAGTCATCTAGACTGGCGTAAGTACGAAAGCCGGCGGCATAAGGGTGTCCGTCGCCACCGAAGCGCTTGGCCAACAGATTGGACACGGGGATGTTGGAGCGGATCTTGCCGGTCAGCTTGTCGTCAGGGTACGTCTTAATGCCGATGGCGACATCGACACCGGTCACTTGGCGCATCTCGTCAATCACCAGCATGGTCGGGTTGTATTCGTTGCTGTACTCATGAATCTCCTCGAACGGTATATGGATAAAGGCGGTGCGACCGTCATTTAGATAGTCAATACGTTCAATTAGTTTGCCCTTATAGCTCAAGATGCGGGGCGACTTCTTCATCAGCTCTCGCCTGGCCTCTTCGACCTTGGCCGGACCGGCGCCGAGCCGGACCAGGCCGGCACAAGTCTCGAAACTGTCGGCGGTAGTTGACTCGGTTGATAGTCCTAGGGAGTCAGCTTGGATGGAAATGAAAAGGTCAGTAGCAGCCACCGGGGATATCGTCCAGACCTCTTCCTTGGCGATGGTGTAGATTAGCTCACCGGTGGCAACCGCCCTGTCGCTAAAGATGTACTCCGCCTCGAAAGGCAGATCCGGCTCGACGCCGACATGGTGATCAAGGACGATGACGGGGTGAGTGGTGAAGAAGTTCATCACCGCCGGGTTGTCAATCGTCTTGCTCATCAGCGTCTTAGATGAAGTGTCAACGATGATGGCGATATCTGCTCCGGTCGGGAAATCGTTGGTCACCCTGCTCCAGCCCTCAATGTAGCGCAGGTAGGTCGGTATCTGGACGGGGCAATGCATGGTTACCGCCTTGCCCTGCTCGGCAAGAATCTCCTCTAGTGCCAAAGCTGAGCCGAGCGAGTCGCCGTCAGGATTCTCAGCTTGGCAGACCACGACTGACTCTGCATGCTCAATCAGCTGACGAACCCGGTCGGTTAGAATCATAGGGCTATTATACCATCTTTGGGATGCCGTCAGAGCTCGGGGTGAGCTCTTTAGCGAGACGCTCCGCCGCTAGGTGACTTATCAGTATAGTCATCTTCCCAGCGGGGTTGATAGCTGATCTCGGCAAGCTCCAGCTTAGTCAGCACCTGCCTGATATTGGCCGCCGTCAAAAGAGAGCTTACTCCGGCCTGCCCGGTTAGTACGTTTAGGTCGCTGTGGATGTCGATTAACGTCCGGTCATCGACCAACTCTTTGAGACGAGTGGCCAGTCCGTCCAAGGACGACTGGTTCGGTGTCGGGAGTGAAGCGAGAGCGCTACTTAGTCGCTGTTTGATCCGGCGATGAATTGGGCGTCGACGCAGGAGGAAGCTCTGTCTGAGGGTGACTTGCCCTTTAGAGCCATCAATGATGGCGCCATAGGGGTACAATCCCAAGTCAGCGACCGTTTGTCTGGTTATCTGCCACCAGACACCCCGGGCAATTAGCCGAAAAATGATCATTTCCGCTATTGTCGGGTTCGTTACTACTAAGCTGGTAGTCATCTTTTCGAATAGCTCAGGTCGACGCCTCATCCGAAAGAGACCCCGGTGACAATTCTCTTCATCCGGCTCCGGTGTATAGATCAGTCGGTCTATCTGATCCGAGGGGATGAATCTCATCCGAGTCAGTTGATCCAGCTCAGCTCGCAACCCTGTCCAATTCATCACTGTGTAGCGAGTGCCCAGCTCAGCTTCGACTTCGTCGAGACAGCTGCGTACTACGGTATCGGGGATGGCTCGACCGGACTGAGCAACGTATTCGTCTATCGCCGGCACTATATCAGTACAGCAGTCAACTGTTAGATAAATGTAATGGAGAAAGCTCTCGCCGCCGACGTAACTAGCCGGGTATGGCGGCATCGGATAATGCTCAGCCAGGAACCGGTCAAGTTGATGAATGAAGCAGTGCTCGTAGAGATGAATAACCCGTTCGTCAATATCGCCATCAACATGCAGCCAGTAGTGACGAGTAATCGGTCGAGAACTAATCATTCTCTTCTCCGTTGAGAATAAATGGCTGGAAGCTGCCGGCGGGTACTTGATCATAGCTAATCCACCAGAGGGATACCCCGGCTATGGCGTCAAGAATGCGATGAGGCGATAGGTAACTCTCCATCTGGCTATCGGGTATGATAATGCCGAGATTACGATAGGTGTCACCCGGCCCCGGTGAGCTCCAACCCTGACAATGGCGCCGGATGGCCGACCTGATATTACGGCGCATTTGCCGAGGTGAATTGACTGCCAAGCGTTGGACTTGGTTAAGCTGGTCAAGCACGGTTTGCTTGATCCTGCGGTGATGGCGGTGGTCGTCTCGGATGATGAGGCGATAGTGCAGGACGACTTCGTCGTCATAGTCGTAGCAAGTATTTTCCCTAAGATGACCGCCGTACTGAACTAAACCTTGTTCGACATAGCTAGCCAGAATGTATAGTGGCACCGGGGCGATAACTCTATTCGACACTTGACCATCCAGCCGGAAGGATACAGTGACAGAAGAAAAGGATCGTTCGGCTCGCCGTAGCTGCAACCAGTCCGGCTTAGTGTAGCTGACTAGCGGTGATTGGTCGGTGCCGGTTTCAACTACGCCGCCACTGAGGTCTAGCTTGGTGAAGGGGCGACGTAATAGCTCGGCTAGCTGTTCGCTCAGTCTACCCCGACTGTTGACTCGAGCTATCTGCCCTATCTCGGTCTCGGTCCGGCTAAGACTAAGGTGTATCAGCTCCTCAGACAAGGCTACTGAGGGCATCTCGTTGATGATCTGCTCTATCTGCCCTACTGCCTGATCGTCATACAGTCGGACATTAATGGTGGCTCGCCGGCTGTTAAAGTTGACCATCAGGATACAGATAGTGCTAGGAATGAGGCGATATCTTTCGATCAGCTCTCGCTGGATATATAGGTAGACATAATGACAAAGGATATCTGCCGGGTAGACATTAGTTTGATCAAGCGGTAGATAGTAGAATAGATGCTTTTCGATTGACATAATATAACTCAGAGAGCTTCGTTATCCTGCTCTTAACACCATATTAGCAAAACGCTATGTTCGGCGTATGGGCAGATAGGTGTCGTTGTTGCAACCTTTCCTACGATATAATGTACTCATGCTAGGGCGAGGACAGTTGAAAAGATGGCAAGTGTTTACCCTAGGTGCGCTAATCGGTCTAGTCGTCTTTGGCTCTCTCTATGGCTTTAGGATAGTCAACCCTACTTACACTGACTGGATCTGGCATAGTGAGACTCATGACACGGCTCAACATCAGCTGGGCTGGGAGTTTTACCGAGCCGAATCGTCCGGCGGGATGATCAAGCGGTTGGCGCCACCGACCGGGCTGTCGATGGTCTTTATGGACGTTATTCCGCTAGTGGCACTGATGGTCAAGCCGCTAGCGGGTGCCTTACCGGCGAACTTTCAGTACTTTGGACTATGGGGGCTTGGCTGCTACATCCTAATGGGTGGGATAGGAGCGCTACTGGTTGACGCAGTTTGGCGTCGGACCGGATTAGCTAAGTCAGCCGGACTGCCCCGGCATTGGCTGGCAGTTGGCGCTGGGGCGAGCCTCTTTGTCCTCTCGCCGATAGTGCTGGCTCGTAGCTTTTATCATCCTGCCCTGGCCGGTCAATGGATAATCCTCTTGGGGATACTACTGGTGATAGAGACGCCGAGGCTTAAGTCGGCAGGTCGCCTAACGGCTATCTGGGCGGCTGTGCTCGCCGGGGCTATCTTGATCCACCCCTACTTCCTGCCAATGATGGGAGTGCTAATGGCGCTATCCATCGTTCGCTTGATTGACCGGCAAGGTTGGTGTGGTCGGTGCCGCTGGCGAGCGTTAGCGATAATGACGATCGTCCCCGCCGCAGCTGCGGTAGGCATATTTTATTTAGTCGGAGGTTTTAGTTTGGGGACGGGGGCGGAGGTGTACGACCTGGCAGACAAGGGCTTTAATCTGCTGAGCTTCGCCAACCCGCTGGGCTACTCCATACTGCCCGCCTTCCCTAATCGCTCTACTTCCGGCGAGACGATGATGTGGCTGGGGCTCGGCGTCTGGTTGATGCTTTTGCTCGCTGCTTGGCTATGGCGAGGGAATTATCGAGTAGCTTGGCTTCACCTGAGGCGGTATTGGCGGCAACATCGCTGGATGTGTCGAGTCGGCTTGACCGTTTCTATACTGCTACTAGTCTTTGCCGTCGGAGTGCGAATTGATGCCGGCCCTGCGACTTTAGTCCAATATAGCGTGCCTAAGCCAATCTACGAGCTATGGTCAGCTTTTCGGGCTTCAGCTCGAGAAGCTTGGGTCTTTTACTATGCGACTATCCTGCTGGCCGGCTACTTCTTTGCTAGTGGGCTGACGAAGTGGCGAGAACACCATCACGGTCGGTCGGCGGGAGTAATAGTGGCGATGATAATACTGATCGTAGTCGGCGTACAGGCGGTTGACATCTTGGCTAGCCCTCGAGCTATAGCCAAGCGAAGGGATTTCCGGCGAATTACCGGAACATCGGCTCAGTTCACACCTCTTGACCTTGGCTCAATTTATCATGGGCAGAAGCAACTGATCGCACTGGACGAGTCCTTTCGAGGTGACCAGTCGGGTACTTATATCATCGGTCGGACAGCACTTCGCTATGGTATGTCGCTCAATGCCGGCTTTTTCGCTCGCCTGCCCGATAGGGTGCGCCGTGAGCAGGCCAGCTGGCGAGCTAAACTGACGACGGGTCAGCTGACAGTACACAGGCTGGAGGGCGTGGTGCTCCTTACCGGAGATGATCGGATGGTAAAAACCCTACCCCATTGGGTCAAGCACCGTCGGCTTGGTCGGTGGACGTTTCTGTATGTTTAGTTCAGGCTAACACATCGGCGTGACATGGGGAAACGGTTAGAAATCGCTATATCTCACGCCAGGCGTCAAGCCAGCGTTTATAAGCTTCCTTATAGTCAAGTTGTTCATGTGGAAAATCAATATCAATTTTGCGAGTAGAAGCATCTTTAACGAGAAGACGCAGCGCCTCGCCGGTTAGCTCAACTCCTCTGGTATTTCTACCCTGCGTGGGCAGCTTCAAGTAATTGCCGGCCCCAAGCTTTGTTAGGATCTCCCTCTGGGAGTGCTTCTTAAATAAATACAGATGACCGGCGCTATCCCAACGAATTTCGACTAGCATCATGTCGCAAGACGGGAAGTATTCCTTCTTGAATTTCAAAGCCGTCTCTGCGTCTACCGACCATGATACTTTGACACCTCTGATTGGCAAATTATGCGGAATAGTGATTGTTTTAATTGATAACGGTTCATCGTTCACTATGACGTCTATTTCCGGCTCGGTAATAGCAATGTCGGTGTTTACTCTATCTAGTCCGAACTTATACATCAGTAAGGCGATTAGTATCTTTTCACGTACCGATCCGACTTCCATGCCTACCTTGCCGTTGCGTTGACTCTCTAGTTCTGCCAATAGGAACAGACGAGGCAACTTCTGTCGGATTTGCCTGACTACTTGTTGATCGTCAAATAATTCGTCGTATACACTCATCCTGCGATACTAAGCTCCCGGGGAAGCTCCTCCAATGAACCGGCACGGTTGTAGTGATCCTGATCGAGGATATCGAGAAGCATCTGCGCTAGATGCCAACCAAAGACAGGGGCAACAGCGTTGCCAATCTGCCGATAAGCGTCGGTGATTGACGAGACGAAGATGAAATCATCAGGAAACGACTGAATACGGGCAGCCTCACGAGCGGACAAGCGTCGATCCAGGCAGTAATGAAACTCTATGTTGCCATGATGCTCAGCTCGCATCGTCGGACCGGGTCTATCTGCCCTGGTTCGACTGTTGCCTTGAGTGCCTGGAAATAGCTTTGCTTTGGAATAGCCAAAGTTCGGCAGCTTTCTCTGTTGGTAGTCATCCTCTATGTCACCAATCGCCTCTTTGAGGGTTATCCAAGGAGGTAATCTATCGCCGGTTTTTGAGTGGGTCGGGCTGACCCATGGTAAACAGGCGTTGATATCGTGACGGATGCCAATAATTATTACTCTCTCACGAGTCTGAGGTACACCATAATTAGCCGTGTTTAATAGTCGATACTCTACGTGATAACCTAGATTTGTAAAATCATCAGTGATGGTCTTAATAGCGAGACCATTCTGCCAAGATAGTAACCCCTTCACATTCTCGGCCAAGAATACTTTGGGCCTAGTTAACTCTATTACTTTTGCCATACTCTGATACAGCTTGCCTCGCTTGACATTTAGCCCACCCCTCTTGCCGGCCAGGCTGAAGTCCTGACAGGGGAAGCCACCGGTAACTACATCAGCTTCAGGAAAGGTAATCTCGCTCCGACTCCGCATTAGAGGTGGGTCGCTTTCCCCGTCGTCGAGACCGAGTAACTTGGTGATGTCACCACAAATAATATTCGAATGGGGAAAGTTGAGTTGCCATGTCTTAGTAGCCCGCTCGTTAATGTCGTTAGCCCAAACGATCTTAAAAGGGTTCTTGTGATACTTCCTGCCGAGGGAACTGAACCCACCCAAAAGCCCAAGATCAAGCCCGCCGCAGCCGGAAAAGAGGGAAATCACCCTATAACTCATGTTGAAATTATAACATGATCGGATTACCATTATTGGCTAACGACCGTATAGCTATCATCCTAATGATGCGATGGCGAAGCTAGCTTAGCTTGATTTAGCATTGTACTTCCGGTAGTAAGCCTCGTCATCAATCAAGGTGATTGGTACACCGAAGTAACGGGCGAACTTCTTGCTGTTCTCATTGATGTCATCAGTACTGGAGCCGTGGACGATGATATGCGATGGTTGCAGGCGACCATTCCTCGCCTCGGGTTCGCTTGACATACGAGAGAGGCCGACTTCATTGTAGCTATAGTATTTACTATGTAGGCGCTTGACCTGATCAAATCTATGCATTAGTCCATCACAAGTGTTGAATTCGACGCCACCCATCTCTGTCTTCAGGCTACCTCGCAGGTAACCATCGTTTGGTGCCATGGCGACGATGCCACCGGGCTGAATATGATTGAAACCCAGTAACACCCGAGAGGCTTCGTCGCTGCCGACTCGCAGATAGTTGCTGTAGTGTTTCTCATCGATACAGCT
>CAJPSI010000013.1 GCA_905373275.1 Candidatus Saccharibacteria bacterium UBA1103
ACGAGCCAGCCAGGCGGGTCTGAAGGAAATGATGATGCAGATGAAGAATGAGAGGTCTAGTAGTGAGTAGTTAGCCGGGCGACAGTAAAGAAGAGGATGAAGAGTTAATGTAAATATTTGTTATACTAAAACTGTAGATTAATTAAAGCGACTAAGGAGGCACTTATGGCGCAGCTATGGGGCGGGCGATTCACCCACCAGATGGACAAGCAAGCATATGACTTTAACGCATCGATCGCCTTCGACCGTCGCCTCTTACCGCAAGACATCCGTGGTAGCATCGCTCACGTCAAGATGCTCGCCAAGCAAAAAATCCTGACGAACGCCGAGCGTGACCAGATAATCAAAGGACTGGAAGAAATCCGGCAAGCCGTCATGGCCGGCGAGTTGGCCATCACTGATCAATACGAAGACATCCATAGCTTCGTCGAGGCATGCTTGATCGATAAAATCGGTGACGTGGGCAAGAAAATGCATACCGGTCGGAGTCGTAATGACCAAGTGGCACTGGACATGAAGCTCTACGCCAGAGATGAGATTGACCGGCTGAATGAACTCATCCGTGACCTGTTGGAGACTCTGCTGGCTACCATGCGGCAGCATATCGATACCTTCATGCCGGGCTTCACCCATCTGCAGAAAGCTCAGCCGATCACCCTGGCGCATCACCTCGGGGCTTATTTCGAGATGTTTAAGCGTGACCACCAGCGCCTGGTCGATATCCGGCGCCGGCTTAATACCTGCCCCTTGGGCTCAGGGGCGCTGGCCGGAACGACCTATCCGCTGGACTCGCAGTATGTAGCCGAGCAGCTCGGCTTTAGCGAGCCGACTGCCAATAGCATTGATGGTGTATCTGACCGGGACTATCTGCTGGAGCTCCTCTCGGCACTAGCCATCATCATGATGCATCTGAGTCGCTTTAACGAGGAAGTGATCATCTGGAATAGCGACGAGTATCGCTTCGCTCTCTTAGACGACAGCTTTAGCACCGGTAGCAGTATTATGCCTCAGAAGAAGAACCCGGATATCGCCGAGCTGATCAGAGGTAAGACAGGGCGGGTCTACGGTAGCTTGATGTCTCTACTGACTACCATGAAGGGGTTGACGCTGGCCTATAACAAAGACATGCAAGAGGATAAAGAGGGCGTCTTTGATGCCATTGATACCGCTAAGGGTTGTCTGTTTCTCTTCACCGGCATGCTTAAGACGATGAAGTTTGACACCGAGCGGATGGCGGAGAGCGCCGGGCGAGGCTACACCAATGCGACTGATGTAGCGGATTACCTGGTGGGGAAAGGAGTGCCCTTCCGAGATGCCCACGGTATCGTCGGGCGCTTGGTGCTGGAGTGTATCGCCCAAGGCGTCTCGCTCAATGATCTGCCACTGGCGGACTATCAGCGGATATCGCCGGTCTTTGCTCAGGACGTCTACCGGGCGATTAGCCTGGAGTCGTGCGTTAACCGACGTTTGACTACCGGAGCACCCGGTCACGAAGCGATGCTTGACGAGATCAAGGCTAGTCAGCAGTACTTAGAGGACTATCAGATGGAGTAGGCTAGCCCGGCGTCGGACTTGGGGTAGTATCTCCGGTTCGGCAGACTAATGACGAGTGAGTGGAAAGTATGGCGGACGAGGTGTGGACGAAGCCGAGTAAGTAAAGGAGACGAAATGACTAACATGAACCGGGCTAATCACGACCGACCGGGGTCGGAAGGTAATGTACTGCCTTGGGATGACATAGATACGGCGGCTATGCCGGCAGACCAGGTGGTCAGTGCGCTGGAAGCACGACTGAGGGAAGATATAGAGAATATTGGTGAAGATGAGACCGAGCATAATGGCGTCAAGTCGGTAGAAGTCTATGATAAAGCCTACGAGTGCAAAGTCTTGGCTGACTCCGTGTCGCCCGAGGGGGCACGGCTAACGACGATGGAGGTGACCTTCCCCAGGATAATCCTGGCGGAAATGAACACCCACCGGGTATTCAGCCGCAACTCCGCCTCAAGTCGGGCGATCCCGATCAAGAAGCGAATCGAGATGGTCAAGAAGCACCCTTACGTTCCCCAGTATTGGGGTAAGTTGCAAAAGGGGATGGCGGCTGATGAGCAGATTGACCGGGAGCTCCGTCAGCAGGCTGAAGAGACTTGGCTGGACGCCCGGGATCATGCCGTCAAGTATGCCGAGGAGCTGGCTATCATGGGCATTCACAAGCAAACGGTCAGTCGCCTGCTCGAGCCATTTCTATGGCAGGTGGCGATCATATCGTCTACCGAGTGGGAGAATTTCTTCCGCTTGCGCACCTCACCGGCGGCTCAGCCGGAGATGCGGGCGATCGCCGAGCTGATGCAGGAGGCGCACGAGATTAGCGTGCCTAATGAGGTCGAGCCGGGCGAGTGGCATTTACCGCTCGTCAAGTACGAGGAGAAGCAGGAGATACCGCCCGAAGATCAGCCCTGGGTCTCGGCAGGACGCTGTGCCAGAGTGAGCTACATGAAGCAGGAAGACGAACGGGACTGGCATAAAGACCGAGACCTATGCCAAAACATCGCCAAGATGGGGCACCGCTCGCCGCTAGAACACGTGGCAACACCGCTGGAAGATGCTAGCGAATGGAGCGGCAATTTCCGAGGCTGGAAGCAGCTCCGCAAGACCATGCCCGAGCCGGATCGGGAGGAAGGGGCTGAAGCATGAGTGCCGGCAAGAGCATGGATACATCAGAGATGGCCACAGCGATTAGGAATAATGATCATGCCGGCTATCAACGGGCTCGTTATCCGGCCGTCACGGATGGCAACGAAGTCGTGTTTCATGACGAGGACTTTAGCGATGTGGACTTTGCCGGATTTAACATGGGCTTCATGGTCTTTATTAACTGTAACCTTGACGGAGCAAAGCATCTGTCCGGACAGCCGATTGTGCTGGAGAAATGTAGTGCTAAGGGGATAGACCTGCGTGATACGAGTACCATCATTAATGCCAAACAGTCAGACTTGACCGGCATGCTTTATGACGATCAGACAGTCCTAGCCAATGATACGATTAGCTCGACATTGACTGATTGTCAGCTAGACGAGCAGGCAACATCATTCTTGCGAGAGCGTGGTGTGACCATAGACGAATAGTGTGAGATGGGTCTATCTAGCTATCGGTATGATATAATGTCGTAACAGCTTAAGGTTAAAATGAGAGGAGCGGTGCAATGAAGAATTTTCGTCAATTTAGAGATCCGGAACTGGTGGTTGATGGGTCGATCGTAGGTTTCTACCCGCGAGAGTTTTATGTGCTTAGTAATTTTGCAAGTTTTCAAGTTGATTGGCGTGGTCGCCGTTGGATGACTAGCGAACATGCATACCAGGCAGCACACTTTTTTGAGACAGCTCCAGAATTGGCTGAGCAAATTTTTGAAGCACGTTCCTCACATGAAGCTTATAAGATTGCCAAAGCCAATGCGGATAAAGCACCAAGCAACTGGGACGATATAAAAATTGGCATCATGGAGGAGATTGTTCGTGCTAAGTGTGAGCAAAATCCATATGTTAAGCAGAAATTGTTGGAAACGCTAGACGTGGAGATAGTCGAGGACTCGCCCAAAGATGATTTTTGGGGGTGGGGCGAAGATCACAACGGTCGCAATGAGCTCGGCAAGATATGGATGAAGCTGAGAGATGAGCTAAATAAATAGTTGTTTCTTATTCATAGCGCTAGCAGAGTTTTCTGGAAGCACTGGGAAGTAAGCTGGCTCCTAATAAAGCCCTACAGCTTTGGCTGTAGGGCTTGTTGCTTTATCTCAGCCGCTTGCTAAGGTGCTATACTGGATGGTGAGCAATAAGATCACCCTCCCTGCAGGAGGCCGTGGTTTAGAGTGGGGTATAGATAGTATGACTAAGGATGAAGCCGTCAAGATATTTAACCGGCAGCGAGTGCGGACACACTGGGACGAGGAGGCTGAGAAGTGGTACTTCTCAATAGTTGACGTGGTAGCGATTCTGACGGATAGTGCTGATGCTCGTAAATATTGGAGCAAGCTTAAGCAACGCTTAAGGGCTGAAGGAAATGAAACGGTGACAAATTGTCACCAGTTGAAAATGCTTGCCATAGATGGCAAGATGCGCTTAACTGACGTCGCCGACACCGAGCAGCTCTTGCGCTTAGTTCAGAGCATCCCTTCGCCCAAGGCTGAACCTTTCAAGCTATGGCTGGCTGAGGTTGGCTATGAGCGATTGGAAGAGGCTGAAGATCCGGAGAAGAGCATTGACCGTGCCATGGAGATGTATTTGCGCAAAGGCTATAGTAAAGAATGGGTTAACCAGCGTCTGAAGAGTATTGAGATTCGTAAAGACCTGACCGACGAATGGGATAAACGTGGCGTCAAGAAGGGGCGAGAGTACGCCATCTTGACTGATGAAATCACCAAAGCATGGAGCGGGTTAACGGTAAAAGACTATAAGAAGGTCAAAGGTCTAAAGAAGCAAAACCTACGTGATAACATGACTAATATGGAGCTGGTGCTCAATATGCTAGCCGAGGCGACGACTACGGAAATTAGTAAGCAGGAACAGCCAGACACCTTTGAGCAGAATCAGAAGATTGCCCAGCAGGGTGGCGAGATTGCCGGTACTGCCCGCAGACAGATTGAGCGCAAGACGGGCAAATCGGTAGTAACTGCCAAGAACGCTAATGATTTACCAAAAGAGCAAGCAGAGAAAAGGAGGATTAGATGAAATTCAAACATGGTACACGCCGTCGGGCGAGTGAGTACGAGCCTGATTTAGTGCAGTGGTGGAAAGACCACCGGACCTTTGAGAAGTCAGTTGAGATGCGTAGTCCGGCTAATGCCTATGTCTTTTATGACGGGCCGCCTTTTATCACCGGTGTGCCTCACTTCGGCACCCTGCTTAGCTCGATCATCAAGGATGTCGTGCCTCGCTATCAGACGATGCGGGGGCGACGAGTTGAGCGTCGTTGGGGTTGGGATTGCCATGGTCTGCCGGCGGAGAATTTCGTCGAAAAACAGCTGGGTATCACTGACCGACGTCAGATCGTGGCAGACTCTCATCAGCCTGCGCCATTAGACAAAGATGGCAAGCCTCTGCCGACCATTAGTCTGGAGAAGTATATCCGGACGGCCCGGGATTCGATGATCGCTAATAGCGAAGCTTGGCAAGGTGTGATCGACCGCATCGGTCGCTGGGTAGATTTCAAGGGCGCTTATCGTACCATGGACAAGGATTTTATGGAGAGCGTCTGGTGGGCGTTTAAGCAGCTCTATGAAGCAGGCAAGATCTACGAGGGCGAAAAGGTGCTGATGTACGATACCAAGTTTGCCACCCCTGTCAGCAAGGCCGAGGTGACCATGGACAACGACGCTTACCAGACAGTGACTGACCCCAGTGTCTATGTGAAGTTTCGGCTGCTCAGCGGTGAAGTAGTCGATGATGATATTGAAGGCGCAGAGGATGTGAACATTCTGGCTTGGACGACCACGCCGTGGACACTGCCGGCTAACTTGATGCTGGCGGTCAGTCCGGAGATGACCTACTGCGAAGTGCTGGTGGGTGGCGAGAAGCTAATCGTCGCCGAGGAGGCACTGGGACGGGTGCTACAGGACGACAAGCATCAGCCGCTTGATTACGAAGTGTTACGTCGGTTCTCAGGTAGCGAGCTGGTCGGTCGGGCGTATCAGCCACTGGACACCGGCTCGACTTACCCTGAGGATGCTAAGATTCACCATATCTACCCAGCAGATTTCGTCACTACCGAGTCGGGCACGGGCATCGTGCACATTGCGCCGGCCTATGGCGAAGATGACTTTGAGCTCGGTAAAGCTAATGGCATAGCGCCATTTCACGTCATCGACGATGACGGCTATTACTTTGACAGCATCTATAAAGGACGAGAAGTCTGGTCAAGCAACAAATACATCGCTAAAGACCTGGCGGAGCGGGGGATCGTCTGGCGGATCGAGTACATTCGGCACGAGTATCCCTTTAACCCCCGGAGCAAGCAACGGATCATGTATCGGGCGACGCCGTCGTGGTTTATGAATATCGGGGAGGAGAAGCCGCTTTTGCTGGAGCAAAACGAGAATATCAACTGGTTCCCGGCTCATCTCAAGCATGGTCGCTTCGCTAAGAATATTGACCAGGCACCCGACTGGAACTTGAGCCGGGATCGTTTCTGGGCGTCGGCAATGCCGGTCTGGAAAGGCGATAAGGGCGCGGTGCGGGTGGTCGGCTCGTATGCCGAGCTGGCCGAGCTAAGTGGGGTAGAGCTGAATGACTACCATCGTCCGTGGGTTGATGCCATCACCTTTGACATCGACGGTGAGCATTTTAAGCGGATAGACAAGGTGCTGGACTGCTGGTTTGAGTCCGGCTCGATGCCTTTTGCTCAGCTACATTATCCCTTTGACAATAAAGAGAAGTTTGAGCAGAATTACCCGGCGGACTTCATCGTCGAGTATATCCCACAGGTACGAGCCTGGTTTTACTATGTCCATGCGGTCAATACGACGCTAGCCAGTATCGGGGCGTTCGGTGCTGAGCGGGCTAAGCCGACGGCTCAGATGAATGCTTATCGTAATGTCATTACCACCGGTGTGATCGCCGGTAATGACGGGCGCAAGATGAGCAAGTCGCTCGGCAACTATACCAGCCCTGACGAGCTGATGGATCAGTACTCGGCAGATTCGTTGCGCTTCTTGCTGCTGGCATCGCCGCTCCTAAATGGCGAGGACTACGCCTTGCTCGATAAGGACGTCTCGGACGTAGCCCGCAAGCTGGCTATGATCTGGAATATGTATGATTTCTTCACCATGTATGCCGAGGTAGACGAGTTCACATTTCCGTACGATACGGTGTCTTCAGATGCGTTTCTCGTTCACCGTATCACCGATACGGCTCACTCCGATACTCCCGAATCCTCGTCTCGCACCGGGACTGAGAACTCGCTTCAGATTAGTGTCGATATCGATAAATTATCCAACCCGCTTGACCGCTGGATAGTCTCTCGGGTGCACCAGCTGACCGACCATGTCGCTAAGTTTATGAATCAGTACAATATCCCCGATGCTCTCAGTGCGGTGATTCCTTTCATCGACGATGCTTCTAATTGGTACGTTCGGCGTAGCCGACGTCGCTTCTGGAAGAGTGAGGATGACGCCGATAAAGCTCAGGCGTATCAGACGCTGCATTACGTCCTGGTGCGTCTGAGTCTGGTGCTGGCACCGTTTACACCCTTCCTGGCTGAGGAGCTATATCAGCACTTGACCGGCGGTGAGTCGGTTCATCTGCTGGACTGGCCGACTGACAACCCGGTCGACGAGCGAGTCCTGGCCGATATGCGTCGAACCAGAGAGCTGATCGCCGGCGGGCTGGCTCTGCGGATGGAGCGAACCGACGACTACGGTCAGATCAAGATCCGTCAGCCGCTTAGCTATGCCAGCTATACAGGCGAGAGGCTGGGCAGCTACTACGAAAAGATTATGCAGGAAGAGCTCAATGTCAAAAGAGTTAGCTGGGTGGAAGATCTGGCGAAGTATCAGGTGTCGGGTGTGGTCAATGAGGCTGAGACTGAGGCGTGGCTGGAGCTGGATAAGCACCTCACGCCCGAGCTGGAGGCGGAGGGGCTGTCTCGTGAAGTCATTCGGGTAGTACAGAAAGCTCGCAAGGACGCCGGGCTAAGCGTGGACGACCGAATCTTACTGACACTATCGACCGACGACACCAAACTAAACTCGGCGATCGATACCTGGAGTGATAGTATCATGGCCGAGACGCTGACCACTGCCTCGCTGACAGAAGATCAGCCGGCTGAGTATACGACGACAGTTAAGGTAGCCGGCTCAGCCTTGAGGCTTGAGCTGGCCAAAGCGGAAGTGAGGAAATAGCGGTGAACGAAGCGGTGGGGCAGCCGGTAGCAGGTAACGGGCGTCGGCGGCGGGGATTGTCGATCGCAGCGACGCTGATCATCTCGTTGGGGGTGGGCTTCGTCGTCTGGCATATCGGCTCAGTGGTAGATTGCAATAAAGCTCTTGGCAGCTATCGTCAGCAGAAGCAGGCGCTGGAGCGAGCAGTCAGAGACAGTGCCGACCAGGCCAAGGCGACGGTTGATGATGTGCCGACCGGGCAAAAACAAGCGGTCGAGCGCCTGCAGGCTGATATAAAGAGGGCTCAGACACTGCTAAATAAATCGGTTGACGAGCACCAGTGCGCCAGCACTAATCAGACGGTCGCTATCACCGAGGCGGGCGTGAGGCTACAGGCCGGCTCGGGTGAGCTGAAAGAGCTGGCCGGTCTGCTGACGACCGAGGCAGAGATAGTCAAGCAAGCCCGCCACGCCAAGCAGCTCAACGACGCTCGGGTGGCACTGCGCTCGACTATTCTATCGGCGAAGCGGTTAGCCGGTAGTCAATGGATGCGAGCTGAGACTCGGACTAAGCTTAATCAGACCATCGCTAATGCCGGCGCCTATCTGGAGAGTACCGACGTGGCCAGCATCGGGCGGGCTCGCCGGCAGATGGATAGCTTGATCGATCAGATCAACCAGCTGATCTCAGCAACTAACGCTGAGCTACTCCAGATAGAAGAGCGTCTGCGAGCGACACCGACGGTGGCAGACGGCAATGGCAACTACACTCAGTCGGCGACTAATATCGTCAATGCGGCGGGGCTAAAAGTAGTCTGGGGGCTGGAGCAGATGCGGGGTTACTGCACTATCACCGAGCAAAATATCGCCAGCTGGATGGCGGCCTTTTGCACCGGCGCTCCGGGCAATGTCTATATCAATAACCGGATGAGCGCTCGGGCTTCTTTCGACCGTTACTTTGCCGATGCTATGCGCCACGAAGTGGGGCATTACCTGATCTTTCGGCGCTGCGGCACGACCGAGCCCGCTTCGATCGGTAACCAGGCTAACGCCGAGTCGACGGCCAGCTCGTATGCGGTGCTCTACCTGGGAGCAAATGCTAACACGCTGAACCGAGCCACCGATGCTCGCTACCACATGGACGAGCTGTCCGACCAAGCCGCCGCCCGCATCCACGCCGGACAGTGTGAGTAAGGTGGTGGAGCTTGGATGGGCGATGTATCCTGCTGTGGCTTTATGTACCATCGCTTATATGTTATAAAGAATGGTAAGAAATGGACGACAAAAGTATGACAAATCAGGTGAAAATTGAGGACTTAATCGGCGAAGCTACCGAATACGATAAAAAGCAAGCAGTGGAGACAAAGAAACCAAAGAGCTGGTGTAAAAGCGTCAGTGCATTTGCTAATACCTCCGGCGGAATCTTGATCTTCGGTGTTGCAGATGACGGGACGGTAATTGGTCTTGCTGATGCAGAGAAAGACGCCGAGACGATTAGTGAGATTATCAAGAACCGTTTGTCACCAATTCCGGAGTTTACCCTTGAGTTCAATACCTCAAAGGATGAGAAGAAGTTGATCATCCTGCGCATTTGCAAAGGTGAAGAGACGCCATATTACTATTCTGCCGACGGAGTTACGGAAGCATATATTCGTATTGGTAATGAAAGTGTTCCGGCGGATTCTACAGACTTAAAGAGGCTGGTGATGAGAGGCAAGAATACCAGCTTTGATTCGCTTGTCTCGACTTATGACATAGGTGACTATTCTTTTACCAAGCTGAAAGAGCGGTTCAAGATTTGGACCGGACGTAGCTTTGAAGAAAAGGGCTATGTTTCCATGGGAATGGTGGCTGATAGTGGCAAGTTGACAAATGCGGGTGCATTACTGGCGGACGAGTCGCCAATTCGCTGGTCAAGGGTGTTTTGCACTCGCTGGAATGGTAAGACGAAGAGCGGTGGGATCGTTGACGCATTTGATCATGCAGAATACTCAGGCAGCTTGATATCTCTCCTGAATGATGCAGAATCTTTTATCATGAATAACACTAAGACGATCTGGAAGAAGCTGCCAAACTCCAGACTGGAGCTTCCGGAATATGTCCACCGGAGCTACTTTGAGGCTCTGGTAAATGCCTTAATTCACCGAGATTACCTAATAAACGGGAGTGAAGTCCATGTCGACATCTTTGATGATCGCATGGAGATCTATTCTCCCGGGGGTATGCCTGACGGAACCGTGATCCAAGATAGAAATATTCAGGCTATCCCGTCTATGCGTCGAAACCCGGTGATTGCGGATATCTTTGCTCGGCTTGGCTACATGGAGAGGTCGGGCAGTGGACTGGGCAAGATTCGCAGCAGCTATGAGGTATCGGCAAACTTTGAGACGGGAAAAGAACCTGTATTCTATTCGGATAGGTCTCAGTTTCTAGTTACTTTGTGCAATTTGAACTACCGAGATGGTGACATGGTAAAGGACTCATCCGAGAACGCATCGTCCACTTCAGAGATTAATCTAAGGCAAGATCAGATTTTGCAAACGATGCTCTCGGCGCACAAATATAGCTTGGGCGAGGTGGCGGATAAAGTCGGATTGAAGGAGACTATGGCTAAAATATTGCTAGATGATCTGGTGGAGAAAGGCTACCTCCGCTTTGTGGCAGGGGTAAACAGGGGCAGATATTTAAGGGTTAGATAGGAGGCGAGGCTATCTGCTCTTGGGTCTACGTCATATCCCGTATGCTATAATGAACCGCATGGAAGATATCATTTCGCTGTGTAAGAGACGGGGCTTTATTTATCAAGGGTCGGAGGTCTACGGTGGGTTGGCCGGCACTTGGGACTGGGGTCCGCTGGGTGTGGCACTCAAACGCAACGTGATGCAGCAGTGGTGGCACTTCTTCGTCGACTATCGCCCGGATATCTACGGTGTCGATGCGGCTATCATCATGAATCCGAAGACCTGGCAGGCGAGCGGTCATGTGGCGACCTTTGCTGACCCGCTGGTGGACGACGTGGTGACCCACCGTCGCTTCCGGGCGGATCATCTGCTGAAAGATAATGGTATCGAGGCGACTGACGGCATGTCTGATGCTGAGATCGACAAGCTGATCAAGGATAACCATGTCAAATCGCCTGACGGCAACCAGCTATCCAAGGTGAAGCGGTTTAATATGATGTTTCGCACCAGCGTTGGGGCGGTCGAGAGCGACGACGCCGTGGCATACCTGCGCCCCGAGACGGCTCAGGGTATCTTCACGAATTATCGTAATGTGGTTGACTCGTTTTACCCTGATCTGCCTTTCGGCATTGCTCAGCAAGGCAAATCTTTTCGCAACGAGATCAGTCCGCGCGACTTCGTCTTTCGCTCACGAGAGTTTGAGCAGATGGAGATAGAGTATTTCATTGACCCGGCTTGCTGGCAGGAGTCATTTGAAGACTGGCTCAAGCTGGAGCACCGGTTCTTAGAGCAAGTGATGGGCTTGCCGGCGGCGATGATTCACGACTTGGAAGTGCCGGCTCAAGATCGGGCACACTATAGCAAGCGGACGGTCGATATTGAGTTTGATTACCCGATTGGTCGGGAGGAGCTGATGGGGCTGGCCTACCGGACTGACTTTGACCTGATGAATATAGAGCGGGCGAGCGGCAAGTCGATGGAATATCGCCCGAAGAATGGTAGCAAGCCTTTCGTGCCACATGTTATCGAGCCGTCGAGCGGAGTGGAACGCCTGGTGATGGCGATCCTGGTGGCGGACTACGCTGAGGACGAGGTCGGCGGGGAGAAGCGGAAGCTGCTCAAGCTGCCGAAGCACCTGGCACCGGTACTGGTGACGGTCTCGCCTCTGCTTAAGAATAAGCCCGATCTGGTGACTAAGGCGAGGCAGGTCTACGACATCGTCCAGCAGCACGTGCCAGGGCGAGTCAGCTGGGACGACAGCGGTAATATCGGCAAGCGATACCGCAAGGCGGACGAGATCGGTGTACCTTACTGCCTGGTGGTTGATTTCGATAGTCTGGCTGATGGGGCGGTGACGGTGCGAGATCGTGACACCACTAAGCAGACTAGAGTCAAGATTGATCAGCTGACTGACTATCTGCAGGTGAGCGGGTAGAGGGATGGGGCTGCGAGAGATACTGTTGCAGTTGGCTTAATCCTGCTGGGTTGACTTATCTACGTTGAATATGCTAATGCTTGACTAACTTAAGTATAAGTGCTATTGTATGAAATACAGGCTGCATATGGGGAATGCCCATATGGCCTGCGACCCGAAAGGGGATTGACATCATGACCATTGAGTGTAGTGCTATCCAGTGCTTCCAGACATTGGATTTATCTCCAGCCCTACGGGCAGAGATTTTGGAGTGCGGGGCAAAGATAGCGCCTTTGCTCTACCCGAGGAGAATCGTCGCCCAGCCCCTGAAGGGGTTTGACGGCGAAGGGTTCCCTGTCGCCGGGGGCAAGTTTGAAACGTGGATCCTTCGAAAGAAGGAGCTACTAGAGGCAACGGTAGGCGGAGAGAGTCGATTGTGTATATGGTCTGCGTACGAGAAGAAGGATGTGGTAGATTAACTTCTTTCTCCGCTTTTCCAGGCGCTATCTTACGAGATAGCGCCTTTTTCCTTTGGGCAACTTCGCTACCTGTCTATTTGCCCCCAGGTGAGTAATAACATGATGTATCGTGCTGTGAGCCTGCCCAGCAGATGCTGGTAAGGCTAACTAATCGTAATAAGGCATGATTACGCAGCTTCCTTACCTAAACGAGTATAACGTTAGGCATCGTGCTGTGGTCTGCCCAGCAGCCCAGCAGGATGCACAACGTTATACTGCCTAGGAAAAAGGTGAATAAAATCATACTCTGTCATGATTAGCTGGTCTAACTAACGCATCAGCTGGATTGCTGCGAGCCTACCCAGCTGATACTGAGTAAACCACTTACCGAAAAGACGTAATGACTCGTCTATTCCGTCTCAGGTGAAGAATGAGTGATGTATCATGCTGGGGATTGACAATTCGTCATTATATGTTACCATATCACCCGGTATGGATATGGAGTCGCCATGTTCAGCCAGCTATCGAGAGGAGTCTACTATGAAGGTAGACGATATTAAGATTGCTCTGAAAAGATCTGACGGCGCTCATCAGAGCGTCGTCAGAGCCCTTAAGGGTGACCGCATGGTCATCTTTAAGGGTAACCTCCTGCTCGTGGAGCAGGAGGACGGCTTGATGAAGCAGTTTCACCTGGGGAGGTACCTTACTCCCCAGGATCGGGGGTTGGGGGGTGTGAAGCCCTACTACGTCGAGGTTGAGGGATAGCCTCGACGTAGCCCACCCCCTAGGCGCTATCTTGCGAGATAGCGCCTTTTTCCTTTATCAAACTTAATCTCTCAGGCAACCGATTGATGCTGCATAATGGGCTGGAATGTAGAGCCTGTCCAGCAGATACTGGTGAAACCAACTAATCACAATGAAGCATGGATTACACAACTTCCTTACCTATGCGGGCATAACGTTAGGTATCGTGCTGGGCTTGACAAATGCGGGGGGGGTGTTACAGT
>CAJPSI010000014.1 GCA_905373275.1 Candidatus Saccharibacteria bacterium UBA1103
CCCGCACCAAGCTCAAAGGAGTTGAGGATTTCCCTCAGCTGACCGATCCTACCTACGAAATTACCCGCCACCACGAAACGCAAGTTGCCCGCCGTATGAGTTCGCCGCCAATGCTCCCGGATATCCTCGGCAGTGATATTGGGGATAGAGTCCAACCCCTCTTGAAAAGTCTTCGTATCATCACCCATTGCCTGTGCCACTCGTGGCCATAGCACCCGATCAGCCTGCGACAAATAACCAATCAGCTCACTCCGTACTGCTCCAACCTCCGAGGCAAAGTCGTCTTGATTAAAATGAGGCTGACAAATAGCGTACTTCTGTAGCCCCAGCACCCGACTCCACTCGAAGTCGGCACAGGTTGCCTCATAGACCATCGAGACATCATCAGTGTAGGCATTATAGATCGCCCCGTTCTTAGTAAATGTAGCGTCGTACTCATGCGCCGTAGCGAAGCCATCGCTCGCCCCGAAAGCCATATGCTCCATGATATGCGCTGTCTGCGACTTGTGCTGATAATCCAGCACATAGCGATTCCCGGCTCGGAACTGAAACTGACTCGCCATGACCGGGGCACCCGGCACATTGACGATCAGCCCCCTACCGCCACTCTTTAGCTGATATTCACTGACCTCATGCTGCATAACTTATTTGTTCACCTAGAAGAGCTGCTTCAGCTTCGCTTGCAGCTGATTAGCCATTTTATTGTCCGTTGCCCCATATAGCCCAATCGTCCAGATATTAGCATCAAAGAACTGTCGAACCAGCTCTACCATCTGCTCCCTAGTCACACCGTTAATTTTATCCGGCTCGTCGTTATAATCTTTGATCAGACCATCATACAACCAGCGACCGGATAAATATCTGGCCAGCTGCCCCGTCGTCTGGATACCCATCCGGTAGCGTCCCAGGGCGTAAGATTTGGCGTCGGCTAACTCCTGCTCGGTAATGTCGCCCCGCTTGACCTTATCCAGCTCTCTGACAGCCAGGTCAAAGAAAGCCGGCAACTGCTCAGCATTAGCCCGACCGTCCAGGTACCACTCAGTATTATACTTACTACTGCTACAGCCGACCGTGCAACTGTACAGTAACCCCTTGTCCCGAGCTTGCCCGTAGATCCGAGAGCTCATCGTCCCGCTCAGGATGTGCTCAAGCGCCGACATAGCCTCGCACTCCTCGTCGGTTAACTCTCGATTCTGCTCCATGCAGAAAGTAAAAGAGATGGCGGGCACGTCTTTACGTTTGATCACGGTGGGCTTGGCGGCATGAAGCACGTCGCAAGGTAGCTCTCGCCACTCGCCACCCGTCGGCAGATCAAACTTCTCCAGCTCAGCATAGAGCCGGTCGAGACTATCCGTGAAGTCGCCCGCTACGATAAAGTGCATATTCTCAGCCCGGTGAGTCAGGCGGTAATGCTCCTTGATATCTTTAAGCGAGATGTTATCCAGTGACTCTATATGCTCGGGATAAGTCTTTTGCTTGTCACCCAGTGTCTGTGCCACTTTAGGACTAAGCATCCGCCAGGGCTGTGACAAGTAATTAGTCAGCTCACTCCGAACGGTACTCATCTCCGCCTTGAAGGACTGCTCAGTAAAGTAGGGTTGGCAGATCTCATAGCGCATCAACTCCATGATTCGCTGCCACTCAAAGTCGGCACAGTAGGCATCATAACCTATATAGTAGGAACCGGTGCCGGCATTGCTGCTCGCCCCGTTCTTGGTGACGGCCAGCTCCTTCTTAATCGGATCACGGTATTTATCATTGACTCGGCACATCATATGCTCCAGCACATGTGCCACTTGTATCTTGTGATCAAAGTCGACCCCGTAGCGATAGCCCGCTCGGAATTCAAAATCCATCGAGACGACCGGAGCATCAGCCACACTGATGATCAGCCCCTTGCTACCTCGCTTGGTAGTATACTCAGATACGTCGTATTTCATAGCTTAACATCAGGATAAATCTTGCGAGTAACCCGGTCAATCTCGTGGCGCATGGTCGGGAAAGGTACACCCTCACGGGCCGTCACTCCCTCAAAAACCCAGAAAACTCTCTCAGCGTAGCCCCAACCGCAAGCCGGTGGCATGCCGTACTCCAGCATCTCGACGAAATCAATATCCATCATCATTGCCTCGTCATCACCGGCATCACGCATCTGTTGTTGCTCCTGGAATCGACTTAGCTGATCTAGCGGGTCATTCAGCTCGGAGTAGCCGTTGCCCAGCTCGGATCCGGCAATGATCGGCTGAAAGCGCTGCACACTCCGACCGTCAGGATTAGCCTTGCTGAGCGGCGAGATGAACTTGGGCGTATTGACCAGCCAAACCGGCCCGGCGACTGTCTTTCGGACTTTCTTCCATAGCCTGTCTATACCGCGAGAGATATTGTCCGCCTTGCCCACCTCCAGCTGGTTCTCCTTAAGCTTGAGCTTCACTTCATCCAAGTTGGTATGATAAACATCCAGGTCGTAGTGCTTCTTGATCACCTCGGCATAATCCCAGACCGGCCAATCTTGATCCAGATCGACATCGAAGTCACCAATCTGAAACCGCATCTTACCAAAAGTCTGCCGGATCACGTAGCGATACATATTCTCCATGAAACGCATGCCGTCCTGCCAATCCCAGTAAGCATGGTACCACTCCATCGCTATATGCTCCGGTAAGTGCTCGTCGTCAATCCCTTCATTACGAAAGCGCGGTCCGATGTCGTAGACCCGTTCATACCCTGCCCCTAGCAGTCGTTTTAGTGGTAGCTCATGACTTATTCTCAGGTACAGATCCTGATTCAGGGCATCCATATGAGTACGAAAAGCCGTCGCATCCGCTCCGCCGGTAGTATGCTCAAGCACCGGACCGTTAATCTCGATAAAGCCATGTTCGTTCAAGAAGTCCCTGGTCGCCTGCCAAAACTTTGACCGACGGATGAAGCGCTGACGCACCCCAGGATTGACATTCATGTCGATGTAGCGTCGGCGCAGACGCTCTTCCTTATTTGTGAAGCCTTGCCGCTCGGGCATGGGACGCAGAGACTTGACTAATAAGCGGAGCCGGGTGGTCGCTAGCGACACTTCGCCCGTCTTCGTCTTGATCACCTTACCCGTTGCTTGGACGAAATCGCCCGTATCCAGTAGGTTAAGCTGCTTGATGCCGAGCTGTGACTGCTCGGGGGCTAGCTCCTCCAGCTGCCCCGCCTGGATGAACAGCTGCAAGCGACCGGTCATGTCGCTGATGACGATGAAGGCCAGCTTGCCGAACTTGCGCAGTCCGACGATCCGCCCCACCACCGTCTGAGTAGTATCCGCCAGCTCGTCAAACCGAGGCTCCACCTCGCCGGCACCAATCGTCCGCTCGGTATGAGCCGGATAAGGATCAACGCCGAGCCGGCGCAGAGTCTCCAGCTTTTTTAATCTCTCATCACGAAAATCTGCCAAAGTTGCCATAACAGAGTACATTATAGCATGTAGATACTTAATACCTGCGCCATGACGCAGGTATTAAAACAGGATGACTCCACACATATGATTTTAGGCTTCAATCAGATCCTAGCTATCTAGCAAAGTACCACGATTCCGACAGCAACTCATTGGTGATGATTCAGTTATGCCCGGTTCGGCATTTTCGGCCTCCTGCATCTCTGTTTTTTATGGTATCCACCATATCATGCATACTTCCATCCCATTTATTCACCGTATAGTAATACACTTTCTCGCTATCCGCATACTTCTCGGTATTTTGGCGGAGCTCATCCTCGCTAAGCTTTGCCACCCGGTGCTCGGCACTACGAGCGATAATCCACCTATACAGCATATTACCTTCTCTACTCACACCCAAATCTCTAATAGTAAAGTTCTCCTTAGCCTCAGCTCCATCAAAGTACCGATCAACCTGCTCAACCATCCGGTCAATTAGTCCTAGCTTCCGCTCATAGTCAGCCACATCGCCACTTTCACCCATATCTTTGGCTATTGACCATGCTTCCAATGAACTACTATCCGCAATCCGAAGAATCTTCTTTATCGGTTCATCATCCTGAAGCTTTTTCCTCAGATGGTATAAAGTGATCACACCGACACAGCCACTATCGGCATGCTCCACACAACTAAAATATCGGGTAGAATCAGCTGCATTATTAACGAGTATATTACCACCCAATTCATCCAAGTTATAGGTTGCTAGCCACACTATGGCATTGCTTTGCGCTGCGTCGATATCATCATCACTGTTACCAGCGTCAAATAAATCATGAACAGCGTCCAGCGTCTCAACCAGCTTAATGTTATCCGGGCTTTCCTCAATATCCCGTTGCAACAGTTCTCTCTGCAACAGTTCGTCAGGCGTCCAGCCGGGATTGGCGTACAACTGAACGACCAAGTCACGCCCGGCATCAGCATTATCTAACGCTTTTTGACGATATCGATTAATGTCCAGTTCAGACTTATTATCGTTTCGCAAATAATCGCCGTATACACTAAAACCATATAGCCCTGATACTTGTTCAAATATCCTTGCCCGAACTTCTTCACTGGCTTTAGAGCCTTGATCCTGCCAAGCAGAGTTATGGGCTAGCCTCTCGGCAGGAGATTCTTTAGGATCAGTATCTTGCGGCTTTGCCACTTCTGCCCTAGGTTCATCTTGTCCGGTTTGGCTAGGTTTAACTGACCCTCTCTCTTCTACGGACTGCCCAGTCAAGGCAACCTTGGCAACAACCCTCTCTTTAGTCTGCCTGGTAGTAGCCGTAGTCTCTTGCACAGGCTCCACCTCCGGTCGCCGTCCTTGGTTGGGCCGCTCGGGCTCAAGGTTATCAGCGGCTTCTTGATCTTTCGCCTGATTGCTACTTTGCCGTTTCACCAGCTCCGAGAAAGGCGTAAACCAATCATCGACACTTAAATCAAGAATGTCAATGAACCGGTAGTCATCATTAGGATGGTTCTTGTTACTCATGAGATCTTATCTGATAATCCTTTCTATGGCTGATAACCAACTATACTTAACTTGATTTACACATTAGCATAATTTTGCCGTTGTGTCAATCTCAAGTCTACATTAACGCCCCTTCCTTACCCAAGGTTGAATAGATGAGTAATTATGTCCTCCCGGTAAGTAGTTTACCCAAGTATCAGCTGAACAGGCCGCAGTACAACACTTAACGTTATGCTCACCTAAGTAGAGAAAACTGCGTAATCATGCTTCATTGTGATTAGTTAGTTTCACCAACATCGGCTGGACAGGCCCCACAGCATGTCCAGCATCCAGCAGATACTGAGACTAGGTTATTTGCAGGAAAGTAATCGTACTCAGGGTACTATCTTGAGTAGACAACAAGGCGATGTATCCTGCTGGGCTGCTGGGCTGCTGGACAAGCTCACAGTATGACACATCGCCCTTTCCTTGCTTAAGGTTAATCAATAAGTCACTACGTCTTCTCAGTAAATGAACTTGGTCTAAGTATCAGCTGGGCGGGCTCACAGCATGATACATCGCCCTTTCCCAGCCTAAGTTAGCCTTGTATTTATAACAACTATATCGTACAGTAACAGTAGTAAGCTAAGTGTGAAGGAGGCAAAGCGCCGGAGGTCTAATATGGGGACATACGATAGTTATCAGAGTAATAATATTATTGATCAGGATCTGCAAGATACCGAGCGCCTGCCTCAGCTGACCGATACAGCCTGGCGATACCAAGACTATCCTGCCTACGCCACCGGCCCCCGGCAGTATAGCTATGGCGACTACGAGCAGGCTGAAACCGAGCCAAATTCCCGAGATAAGCTGCTCCGCCGCATGGCTATTATCACCTCTACCCTGGCGATCATCTCCGCCGGGGCGGTCGTCGGCAAGAACTACCTGGCGTCACATGGTAGCAGCATGGCTCAGCCCGCCGCCACCGTCAGCGAGAATAGTGTGCTGGGTAATACCGACGACAGCGCTAATAGTGGTAGCGAGATACCCGGCACACCCACGGTCAATAATGACGGTAGCGCCGGCAATAATCAGAGTATAAACCCACCGTCTCAGCCTGACCCGAAGAATGTTCTACCGAGCTTCGAGACTCTGAAGCCAACTGACTACAAATGCTATCTCATCGACGACAAGGGCAATAAAGTCGAGAAGGTCTATCACTTTGACGACGACAAGTATCGCCAGCAAAGATATACCAATAGCGACTACACCGCCGACATCAAGCGTTCGTCGGTCGACGACATAGTAAATATGTACCATGAATTCACCGGCAATAGTGGCAACCTGCAGGATGTAATGGAGTACGAATGGAATAGGAACGGCTCGGGGAGTTCTCCTATTATGACCGCCCTAGCTAATGCCGGATATTGTTACTCGGATCATCAAATCATAAGCAACCGCTCAATTTACGTAGTCTACGATTTTAATGAGGGTGTTTACAAAGATTCAATTAAGTTTGATAGCCAGGTTCCTCATAATACGGCAATCTTTATTACCTCAAACGGCACTATTGATTTAGATTTTCATCAACCTAACGAGACTGCTGGTCATAGGATTATACAAGTTGACAAGCCCTTCGTAATCGCCTTTCCGATGATCAATAACGTAACCGCCCTTGTCGAATCAGATGAGCTTCCCACGGTTAGTGAGGCTTATGCTGTACTAAGGCCAATTATGAAGGCGTACGACAAAGAATTTCCCACTGAGTACAACGAGAAGCATGTCGCACCAAGAGTATTTATGCCTTCTCAAGAAGATCTATAGCTTGCGTTCTATTTATCTGAAGCAACACGATAGATAAGCTAGTTTTTTGTCGGGTTCCGCAGACGTCTCGAGCTCGTATTTGTTTAGCTTAACATCACGGAACAAGTTTTAACACGCTGCGACTATCCTTTCGAAGAGGAAGAGACTCCAGGCAATAGAAAACCTCTACTATTTCAGATAGTCACCGACGTAGACGAACTCAACCCCGCTGCTATAGTCCTCTTTCTTCCACTCAAAAGTCTTTGACCAGGGCGAACTAAGACCGTTCATAGAGTTATTAGCCCCTGACTCCAGCGTATGAATCGTTCCGGTCGTCGGATCAACGCTGGTTACCACCCCAGTGTGTCCTGCGTCGCCACTAGCATGCATGTGACCGGCAACCGAGCTAAAGATCGCCGGCGCCTTGGTCGGGTATGGTTCAGACTTTAAGTTCTTCCCCGGGTTGGCTGCTATCAACTGCTTCACCACCTGATTACCATTGCCGTGACCATATGTTAATGTGGTGTGTTCACTGATAAACCATGCGGTAACAGTCGTACAGCCGTTGCTAGACGTCGAATATGCACCGTAATGACCATGAGTCTCATCAGCGAACTTCTTCTGCATCTCAGTTGCCTCAACATTACCCGAGCCATCTGACGATTTGCTGCCACTACCCACATCATCCACCTGCATCTCTTTGCAGGCGGCACCGGATTCGCTATCTCCGTCGTCCCCGTGATAACAGGCGATTGAGACGACGCCATAGTAGCCCATCACATAGAGCCGAACCGCTTTATAATCCGGCTGGGTAGCCTGTTGCTGACAGGTTCGCCAGTGAGAACTCTTCCCCTCGTCCTCTTCGTCGGAAGTATCGGCATAGTTAAACTTGGTACCATCAGAATTATCGATCGGCTTAACCGAATAGTCGCTCGTACTGACCTCTGACAACAAGCACTCCCTGGCATACTTGATGTATGGGTTCTCTTCACCCGGTGGTGGTGGTATCTGAAAGAGTCCGATCGCTTTATCGGCATTCTTAAATAAGCCCTGCGAATCGTCGTTGATAATCTCGTTCATCTCACTCAGACTACGACCGTACATCGGTACACCATAATCGTAGGCACTGGCAGCATAGGCATTATTACCTAGCAGCTGATTGCTAGCTGTCGCCATGATGGTTGGCGCCGACACTATAGTCTTCAGGGCGTTGCCCATCGCCAGCCAAATGTCTTGCTTGCCCATATTTAGATTAGCTGCATAAGCTATCTGATTAAGTGACGAACTATAGTCGTACGGATCAAATAGCCGAGCCAGCAATGGCTTTTGACTGTGTCTCCAGGCCAGATAGCGCCGGTTCTCCAGATTTAGTTCAACCGCCTCCTTGTCGCTCAGCTTGCGACCACCGGTCATCATCGCCTGGTCATTGGCTAGATATCGAGCGCCGAACATGGCGTTGGAACCGTGCTCAGCCGGCGTAGCAATGTCGGTCGTCAAGGGCTGCCCCACTAGCCAGTTCGCCATTACTGTAAGTACCTGCCAGAACTCATCGTTACTGGCAAATAGATTGGCTATCAGTGCCTCAAATTGCTTTTTCACCAGACCAACGATGAAGTCTATGATGGCTTCTGTAATGTTTTTTAGCGGTCCACTAAACAAAATATCTATTATTCCACACACTACGTCTACCATACTTTTATACTGAGTATAAAGACTGTTAAGCATACCATTCATCCGACCCGGCAGGAAATTAAAGCCCGGCTTGCCGACCGTTCTGAGAATCCCCTGCATACCGGAGTTATCATTTAGCCTATCACTACCGGCTATACCCATGTTCTTAGCTATAGCGGGGCTGGATGCATAACTGCTATGCACCATCTTGCCGGTTGCCTCGCCGTCGCTATTAATCTCGGGAATATCGTCCTCTAGCATTGACTTAGTAGCGAGCTCCAGTGTCTTCATGTTCATGTCCTTGGATAATGACATCATCTGTGAGGCATAGCCCAGATATAACCCCGCTTCCTTCTCGGCCGGCACGACAATGTTGGAATATTTAAACTCCCCGAGCCTGCTATATATCTTGCTGATCATACAGACGAAACCGGCCATAAAGATGATGATGGTGAGGCCGGTCGTCTTAAAGCCGTTCATCTTCATAGCGGAATTAATGAACGTCTCAAACTGCTTTAGTTTGTCTATGATGCTATTTACCCGAGACCGAGTGTACTCCGGGTTCTTGTCAGCCACTTCCTGGCGCTCTTGCTTAAGCTGATTGATCACCTTAGCTATGCCACCGGCATCACCGCCACCCCCTGCGCCGGCAATCTCGCTGAGATAACTACCATTCGCAGGAATATTGCTGAATTGATCCTTCGTCCAGTCTTGAAACTTCTTATATAGCTCGCTCTTTGAGCCCTGCACCGGGTGAAGCCACCTGGTATAGCTCTCTCTCTTCATAGCCGCTCTGGTATTAAGCCAGCCGGTCAACTGCCATTTACCCAAGTTGTCCATCCCGCTGATCGCTCGTCTCGTCTCCGCATAAGACAGTCTCCTCGACAAATGCACTTTTCCGTCTCGTATAGTCACCTTATCCGGACTGACCCCCAGCCGGGCAGCTACCTCGCCCTTCATTGAATCGCCCGACTTCTTGAGTAGCTCAGAGCTCATGCCGAAAGCTCTGGCCGGGTCAATAGTCATGCCATTACCATCGTCATCGTAGACCAGGCCGTTCTTCTCAAAGTTCTCTTTCATCTTCTTGGCATACTTCAGACTGAGCACACCCATTCTCGATTTCTTTACTCTGTCCGACATCACATCGCTTGTTGAGGCACCGGCAGCTGTCGCCCCAACAGCACCCACCGACTCGGTTTTGCTACCTGAGTTGGACTTGGTAGATGATGCCACCCGACTATCAGCCCCCGCCCCGCCGGCCGTCTTAGTCTTATCGCCGGCATCACCAAGATCAACACCGGTAGCGTCAGCTCCCTTATTTACCAGACTGGCAGCCGTCACCATAGCGACGTTATCTTGACCAAGTATCCATTCTAGACCATATTCCCGTAAGAAAGCCGCCGCTTGGATCATCCGCCCCAACCCACCGGCCAGATAAAAGCTGATCACCAGGAAAGCCAGTACGATCAACATCGCTATCCCCGCCACAGCTTTCGTCCCCATGCCTGCAAAGCCGGCCGAGACACCCTTCTTGCCGCCGAGACCGTTCGACTTTGATTTGTCCTTAGAGCCATCCATGCTGCCATCAAACTTGCTCGAGTCGATCGAGGCGTCACGCTCCTGACCGCCCAGGTCTCGTTTCGACCGGTCTCCACCGGAGCCGCCGGGGGCGTTAGAACCTTTGCCTTGTTGATCTTTCTCTTTATCTTGACCGTCGTTACCGGTACGGTCTTTGCCAAGATTGTCAAAGTAATCCGACCCCGGCGAATAGTCAGAATAGCCGGAGTAATCGGATGACCCGTTGGGCACACCGGTCTCGCCGGGCCCGTCAGATGGCAACGAAGTTACCTGGGGATAGCTACTCAGATAGTCATCGTCTGATGTCTCAGCCGGAGCACCACTGCCGGTCATACTCCCGGCCTGATACCTACCACCGTAGTGAGGCACGGTGCCACTACGAGGGTTATTAGCGGCAGACTGCTCCAGCTCCCCAAGGTTGCTTCTGCGGTTGTCTGTCGCCATCTACTTTTGCCTACCCCTCTTTAGTTATTCATTAAGCTAATTTACTTTTACTATAGTATAGACTTTCTCACCGCTGGGTGAAGAAAAGACTACCTCGTCACCAACCTTCTTACCCATCAGGGCTGAACCTAGCGGCGACTCAAAGCTGATCTTGTTCTGAGTCGGATCAGCCTCGACAGCCCCCACTACGTTGAATGTTGATTCCTTACCGTTTAATGATACCACAACCAAATCGCCAATGCTAACCGTACCGTCACCATCGGCGGCGATAATCTGCGCCCCATCTAAAATCTCCTCAATCTCGGCGATTCGAGCCTCTGACTGGCTTTGCTTCTCCTTGGCTACGGTATATTCAGCGTTCTCCGACAGGTCGCCCAGCTCTCTAGCTGTGGCGATAGCCTCCGCCACCTCACCCCGAGCGTCTATCAGCTCCTTCAGCTCTTTCTCCAGATCCGCCTTACCCTGTTTAGTAATATGAAATACCTTCTTCATCTTTCCTCCTTCAATAAGTCCTGGCTAACCACAATCCGAAGACTTAAGTTAGTCCAGCTATTGTACCACACCGCCGGCAGCAGTCTAGATACCCTTGTGGATAAGTTTCTTTATCAGCTGATCAACACTCAGCTCAACCGCTTTCTGCTCGGTGCGCCCTTTATACTCCAGCTTGTTGCCCGCTACCGTCTGCGGACTCACCACTACTCGGTGCGGCACACCCATTAAATCTCCGTCGGCAAATTTGTCACCCGGCCTGGCGTCTCGATCATCCCAAAGCACCTCTATGCCGCCAGCTGTCAAACGATCGTAGACACTTCGGGTCGTCTCCCGTACCTCAGTCGAATCACCGATACTAATCAAATAGAGAGAAAACGGCGCAATATTCTCCGGCCAGACCAGCCCTTGCTCGTCAGAGAACAGCTCAGCAATCACGCCCATCACCCGACTGATGCCAATGCCATATGAACCGTAGTAAAATGGCTTGTTCTTATTGTCTTTATCCGTAAAGGTGATTCCCATTTGATCCGCCTTTTCCGTACCGAAGTTAAATATATTACCAACCTCAGCGCTACGGAGCTTCTCCAGCTTTGTCTTATCCAGCCCCATATCAGCTACAGCATCATCCAACACTTCCTCGTTAACGGCTATATTGCGCTCCCGATCCAGGTAGAGCCAATCTTCCCCCGCCTCACATATAGTCTGGAACTCGTGGCTAAACTTAGTGAACGCTCCACCGCTGGCGAAGGTCACATAGGTTAACTGACCGATCCCCAACCGGTCGTAGATCCGTTTGTAGGCCTCAATCACCCGGTCGTAAAATTGAGCCAGATCTTCCTTGGTGGCATGAATACTATAGAGATCCTTCATCAGAAACTCCCGACCTCGCATGATACCGGATTTAGCTCTCAACTCATTACGCAATTTGGTCTGAAACTGGTAGACCGCCACCGGCAAGTCCTTGTAGCTGTGAACGTGCTCTCTCAGCATGTTCATGATCGGCTCTTCGTGCGACCAAGCCAGCCCCACCTCCTCGTCACCCGCCTGCAATTTAGTCTTAAACCAGATATCGACCAGCTGATCATCCCAGCGACCCGTTGTCTGCCAGACGGCCCTGGGCTGTAGATTGGTCATCAGCAGCTCTTGCCCACCGACCGCATTCATCTCCTCTCGGACGATCTGCTTGATCTTTTCCATAACACGAAGACCTAGCGGTAGATAGGCATACACTCCCGCCATTTCCTTATGAACATAGCCCGCTCTGATCAATAGCTTAGCATTAAGCGACGCCTCGTCGGCAGGCACGGTCTTGGTTGTTTTAGTAAAAAGCTCCGATCGTTTCATGGCATTATTTTAGCACACCGAGGGTGAGCTCTTACTTATGAAAGACTTTGACTAGATCTACTACCGTGATCAAGATGATTAGCCCAAACAAGAATGCCATTCCCCGACCGACAATCTTCTCCTCTCGCTCTTTGGTCAGTTTTTGGTGACGAGCCCGATACCATAGTGTCAAATACAGTCTGCCGCCGTCCAGCCCCGGGATCGGCAGCAAGTTCATCACCGCCAGCGAGACCGAGATAACGCCGGATATATATAGTAGTGTTGTCGGACCCGCCACCATAGCACTGGGAAAAATCTGCCCCAAGATGCCGACCGGCCCGGACACGCCATCTGAAACACTAGCCAGCTCAGCCTGCGCTGCCGGAGAATTAACGACCAGTCCCCATAGCCCCCGGAATAGATTGCCGATCAAACCAACCAGACCGCTTAGAGTCATCCGGAAGAATTGCCCCGCCGTAACTGCCCCTACTATCGGCGCGCTCCAAGTCGCTCGCACCGTGCCGGCATGAAGCTGAGCCGTCTGAATGCCCAGCCGACCCCGGCCGGAGTTATCTTGGTCGCCAATCTTAGCCTTGACCGTCCGCTTCTTACCATCCCTGATCACGACTATGTCGGCCTGACGACCGGCGTTTTGCTTAGTTAATAGCGGCACTTCCGATGACAATCCGACCGACTTCCCCGCTACTGACACCAGTCGATCGCCTTTTTTGAGCCCGGCCCGCTCAGCCGGTGAGTTCTTGACCACCGAGTAGATACCGACCGCCCCTCGCTCACCGTGATCATCGGAAGCAATAGCAAATTGCCCCGGCATGATGCGAGGTATGCCAAATAGTGCCAGAATGGCGAATAGTAAGCAGGCTAATAAAAAGTTCATCGTCACGCCGGCCAGTAAGATCTTGGCTTTCGCCCGGAGCGAAGCCGCCCCATAGGTGCCTTTACCCGTGGCATCGTCATTCTCGCCCTTCATCTTACAGAAGCCACCTAAGGGTAGCCAGTTAAGTGTCACCAGCGTACCTTTGACCTTACCGAACTCCTTTGCCCTAGGTGGGAAGCCGATGCCGAACTCTTCGACGTCCACACCGTTGCGCTTAGCCACGACGGCGTGACGATGAACTTTTTATTAGCCTGCTTACTATTCGCCATTCT
>CAJPSI010000015.1 GCA_905373275.1 Candidatus Saccharibacteria bacterium UBA1103
GTACGTTAGACAGTGGCTTTGGGTCTTATGCGGCGACCTTACCTAGGGCGAGGCTGGTTGAGGTGGCTCGTCCAGCTGGAGCTGATCCGATGGGGCGGATACGGGAGCACTTTGCCGATGGTCTTAAGAAGGTCATGAGCCGAGAGAATGCAGATCTGGGTATGGGCATCTTGACCGGTCAGAAAGCCAACCTAAACGAGCGAATCAAAAACGCCTTTATGCTGGCGTCACTGACTCACGTACTGGTAGCTAGCGGCTACAATCTGACGGTGTTGGTTCGTTTCGCTCGGCGTCTGCTAGCGAAGAGGTCTCGCTTAGTAGCGATCGTTCTATCGGTCACTCTGGTGCTGCTATTCACCCAGCTGACCGGCTCATCAGCCAGTATGGATCGAGCGGTACTGGTGTCGATATATAGCTTGCTCCTCTGGTATGTCGGTCGCAAGTCCCACCCGGTGACTTTGTTGGCTATCGTGGCAACTGTGACGATCATGCTTGACCCTAGCCAGCTGTGGGGTGATGTCAGCTGGTATCTATCTTTCGGTTCATTCGCCGGGGTGATCATCTTGGCGCCATTACTCCATGACCTGATCAAGGTCAAGTGGAGCTTGGTGCAGATCCTGCTGGAGACGGTCAGCGCCCAGCTAGTTACTTGGCCGATTATAGCTGTGGCGATGGGTAAGGTTTCGCTCGTTGGTCTGGTGACTAACCTACTGGTATTGCCGATGTTGCCTTTGGCTATGCTAGCTACTTTCGTTGCCGGGTTAAGTACTTTTCTTTTGCCGCTGGCCGGAGCTAACGTTATTGTCCTACCGGCTAACGCTCTGCTGGATTGGGTGAAGGCAGTGGCTAGCTGGGGTTCTACTCTCCCCGGAGCAGGGCTGGAGTATCGGCCGGATCTGAAGATAGCGGGTGTATATTATCTGGTAATGGTAGCAGTTATCTTAGTGCTAAAGCACTTGACTAAGCACAATTTCTACGGTGATAATGTGATAGAATGAGGCGAGTTAGATATGATGTGGTTAGTGAGCCTGATTGGCAAATGTTTGGTCTTTTTATCTCGGCGTCTGGGCGGCGGTCATGGCTCGGCTTTGCCGGGGCTAGCGGTCGAGAAGCTGTCACCCCACTTTCTCGGGCGATTACTCGCTAAGCTGCCGGAGGGTGTAGTGCTGGTCAGTGGGACTAACGGCAAGACCACCACCACCAAGATCGTTGCCGACCTTCTGCGGGCAGACGGCTACCGGGTATTTACGAACCCCAGCGGGAGTAACTTTGCTCGAGGGGTCATCTCGGCGGCTTTGCCGGTCATGCGCCGTGGGCGACTGGAGGCTGATGTCGCAGTGCTGGAGCTGGACGAAGCTCATGCGACCCATTTCGTGGCACAGGTCAAACCGCGCTACAGTCTACTGCTCAATGTACTGAGAGACCAGCTTGACCGCTTCGGTGAGATTGACCAGACGGCTCGGCTGCTCTCGTATGTAGCCGAACAGACGACCGATGTAGTGGTGCTAAATGCTGATGACCCACGGCTGAGTCAGCTGGGTCAGAGCGATCGGCTGACGGCTCGACCGGCGTGGTTTGGCGCTAGTGGTGAGGCGAGCCGGTTGTACCGTACGGACGAAGAACTGCACGCCGGTCAGCGAGCTAAACACTCTAAAGCCGCTACTAGGGACGTACTGACTCTGGACAAACTAACCGGTCATCGGGCGCAGTATCTGATTGATGGCAAACGGTATACGACCGAATTGCGACTCTTCGGTATCTACAATGCCCTTAACTGTGGAGCCGCCTTGAGCTTGGTGCGAGCAGTCGAGCAGGACCGATTTGATCCACGGCGAGCAGTCGAGACGCTAGCCGAGATCAAACCGGCTTTTGGGCGAGGTGAAGAGCTTAGCCTAGCTAAGGGGACCGTCCGATTAATCCTAGTTAAAAATCCGAGCGGCTTTCAGCTGAGTCTCGACTCAGCTGAGGTACAGCCGACCCTGATCGCTATTAACGACCGGTACGCTGACGGCAGAGATGTTTCTTGGCTATGGGACGTAAAGATTGACTCACTGAGGCAAGACGAAGTGAGCGTGACAGGCATCCGGGCGTACGATATGGCACTTCGGCTAGAGTATGATCAAGTGGCGCTCAGGTCGGTTGAGCCGGATATTGTCGTGGCGACTCGATCTTTTCTTGATCAGCTGGAGGGCAATGGACAGATCTTCGCTACTTATACGGCGATGTTAAAGATCAGACAGCTACTCCTAGCTAGGCAGAGTCGGGAGGAGAAACGATGAAACGACGTCAGCTTAATATCGTCCAGCTATACCCCGAGCAGATGAATCTCTACGGTGACTATGGCAATGCTCAGATCATCTGTCGGCGAGCTGAGCTGTATGGTTATCAAGCGAAGCTGATTAACTATAATTCGGCACCGGATATGGCTAATCTGGTGAAGGCTGACCTAATCTTGGGCGGCGGCGGACAGGATTCGGGACAGAGGGCAATCCTGAGCGACCTGGTGAAATTAAAGTCTGAGCTACCGGGTATGGTAGAGGCCGGCGTGCCGATGCTGGTTATCTGCGGGCTGTATCAGCTGATGGGTCATTATTTTCAGACCGGCGATGGCGATCGGCTGACGGGGCTGGGCATCTTTGATGTCGTCACGGTAGCAGGGCGGAAGCGATTGATTGGTAATGCAGTAGTCGACGCCGGCGATGAGCTGGGTGTGCTGGTCGGCTATGAAAATCACAGCGGTCGAACCGATCTTGGCAAGGAGCAGGCTCCGCTAGGGCGAGTAATCAAAGGTTGGGGCAACGATGGTGCCGGTAAGCTTGAGGGGGCGATCAAGCAATCGGCGGTGGGTACATATCTGCATGGTCCGGTACTGGCCAAGAGCCCTCATTTGGCTGATTGGCTGCTGGCTAGAGCGAGCTACCGGCGCTACGGTGAGGCGAAGCTTGAGCCGGCTAATAGTCATGCCGAGAAGGAGCTGGCTCATCTGGAGCGACTGTCAGAGCGAGCCCGTCAGATCGCCTTGACCAGACCGCAGTAAGCCGATGTCTAGTTATGCACCCAGACAGGCGTGCCGATTGATGCCCAGTCGTAGACTCGTTTGGCGTCACCGATAAACATGTTGACACAGCCGTGTGAGATGCCTTGGCGGACGTTGCCGTTGGCGTAGTTCATCCACCAGGCTTCGTGGAAAGCGTAGCCGGACGATTGCCAGAAAGTGATGTAATGAATGTTACAGAGAGGCTCTTTGGCCGGCGGATTGGGCATACATTGCTGATATACTTTGTACCAAACTCTGAACAAGCCGGTGATGGTCGGAGTAGAGGGCTTACCCTGAGAGGTCTGATTAGTCGACCAAACTACGCCATTGCCGGCCCACAGGCGCACTTCATAGGTCGATCGATTGTATTCAATCCAGTGACCGTCTGCCGCTATGTAGGCGTCGGTCTGGAAGGGTGAATCCTTGGTGGTCATCTCGATTCGTTTGCCGGAGCCATCTTTGAGGCCGGCGATGACTTGGTTAGCGATATCGTCGACATTGCTGGCGGTCTGACCGTTGCGCCCCGGGCGGATTACCTGTAGCACCTGCTTGTTGCCATCGGTGATAGCTAGCTGATTGACCGGTTTGTCACTCAGCTCACCGGCAACCGTCTCGGTGATGAACTTGGTAATCTTATCTTTATCAAAGGCGATGTCATAGCTTGATGTCGTATGATTAGGCTGGAACGATGTCCAGTCGGCAATTGTCCAGGGATCGATCGTCCAGAGAGTTCGGTCACCGTTAAAGATCTGGATTGATTGACTGAGCGACTGATTGATCTTATTAGCGGTCTCCTCGGCTGATTTGTCGCTGATAGTAGGATGGTCATTGACGGTAGTAATCTGATAACTGGTGATCTGGGGCGCTTTGAGGAGCTTCTCGACTTGACGGTATAGGTCAAGCAGCCGGACTGACTTGCCGACAGTGCCGGGCTGAACCCGGTAGCGGTTCTGATCCTTATCGTAGACTAGCTGGGCATCCTTAGGATCAGTGGTTAACTCAGGGAAGTTGGCGTCGACGAAGTGCTTAACCTTCGTTTTATCGTACGAGCCGACCAGGTCGAAATGCTGATTGTTAAATAAGATGCCTAGTGGATTGTCTCGTCCGGTCCGGGCGGCTCTCTCGGCGAGCTGTTCGGTCTTGATATCGACCCCCAGGTCTTTGGCGCTAGCGGTAGCAGACTTACCGTCATACTTGAGGCTGAGGCGGATATTCTTAGTCAAGTTATGGATGATAGCGGTGATCTGCTCTTTGGTGCGCCCACCAACCTTGACGTTAGCGATGGTGACACCGGGGGCTGCCTTGTCCCGGTAGAAAGTCAGAGCGAAGACGACCGAGCCTAGGCAGAAGATCAGAATGATACCGAGGATAATGCTCAGGATAAGGTGGCGCCGCAACCAACCGGACAACCCGGTCATTTTTAGCTTGGCTATTCTGGCTTTATTTTTTAGCTTATCCACCTTGATCCTTAAAATAATTATTGGTCGGGGTGATCCGACTCGAACGGACGACCTCCGCGTCCCAAACGCGGCGCGCTACCAACTGCGCCACACCCCGACTAACTACCCATGTCTTTCGGCGCAAAACTTAGCTACAGTCTGAATTATATCAGACTTCCGCCGTGATGTCAGCGTTAGTGTGGACGCCGGTCACGTCATCCAGGTCATCAAGGGCGTTTAGCAGGCGCATCGCTCGGGCGGCTTTGTCTGGATCACTGACTTCGACTTGAGTCTTACCGACATATTCCAGTCCGGCATCAGCTACCGTTAACCCGGCGTCGACGATGGCTTGGCGTACTTGATGAAGGTCTCGCATGTCGGTAATAGCGGTAATTTCCTTACCGTCGTCAGTGGCATCTTCTGCTCCGGCATCCAGGATAGTCATCAGTGCTTCATCACCGGTTGCCTCGACACGGATAACGCCTTTATGGTCAAACTGAAAAGCCACCGAGCCCGGGTCGGCGATGGTGCCGCCGTTCTTAGTCAGAGTGGTGCGCACCTCGGGTAAGGTGCGGTTGCGATTATCGGTCGCCGTCTCAATGATAATCCCGATACCGCCGGGACCATAAGCCTCGTAGACTATCTCCTCCAGGGCTGAGGCGTTCTTGTCGCTGACTCGGTCGATGGCTCGCTGGATGTTAGAGGCGGGCATGTTAGCGTGCTTGGCTTTGTCAATGGCGAGGGCCAGGGCAGGGTTCATGTCGGGGTCCGTTCCTTTGCGGGCGGCGATGGCGATCATGTTGCCCAGTTTGGTGAAGACAGCGCCCCGTTTGGCGTCGACTACTGCTTTCTGCCTTTTGGTTGTCTCCCATTTACTGTGTCCTGACATAGTTTTTACTCCTGATTATTTAAGCTCGGTATAATTATACCAGCAGTTAGGAGTAGGGGTAAGAGTGGCTATGCGCAATAAGTTTAACCTGCGACTCAAAGCATAGTCCATAATTTCCCTCCGTACATAACTCTTTGACGTACAAGTAGTACAGGTGGTCTCCTCAGGCTTGGCACCGCATAAACTACCACGGGCACTAGTAAGCTTACTGATATATCAACAGCCTTCGTCAACCACACTGTACTACTCGTACCCGGGAATACTTACTTTAATCGAAGTTAGACGAAGTAATGAGACTAGGGAAATTACGTATGTATCAATGCCTTAACCAGAGTAGCTCACCTAGCTTCCTCAGACCTGGCGACGTAGTAAGTACCACTGGCAATTACCGGCTTACCGTTATATCAACAGCCATCGGAAGCTTAGGTGGGCTACTCTGGCACACAACAACCATTAGTGCATCAAAGGGTGTCTTTCGTCCTTCGTCTGCGTCAGTCATTTCCTGAAGACTGTGCACGCTTGAAGCTCAGCAGTGCACGAGCCAGCCAGGCGGGTCTGAAGGAAATGATGACGAGACGAAGAGTGAGAGATTTAGTGAACGAGATAATCTGAAGCTTAAATTAACATGAAGCCGGTTTGCCAACGCCGTTAATGAGGGGCGATAGGTTGACACTACGCTGTTATTATGCTAATGTATAAACTAGTTATTAAGTCAAGCATCATGCTAGAAAGGATTATCGGGCAAGGCTTATGAATAATATGAACCGTCCCAGTCATGACTACCAGCTACCTGATGATAGCTTTCTTTATAATCTAGATGTCAATGACTGGTCGATGCTGGCGCATCCGGAAGAAACAGATCAGCCCAATGACGACCGGACTGGTGACGACCGGGCTGATAAAGCAGATGATAGCTCTGACGGTAATCTAAGTGATGGTCATGGCTACTCTCTCGAGATTTCCGCTATAGACCCGGAGCTTGAACAAATGATGCTGGAGATAGAATATGGGCGACAGAAACTGGAAGAGCTGGAACGGATGCTACCGGAGACAAGGTGGCTGCTACAAGAGTTTGAGGAGCGAACCTCATGTCAGACATTTCCACTAGATTTGGAGCTTGAACAAGCGACACTGGAGGCAGAACAAGTGCGACGGCAACTGGAAAAGTCAGAGCAGATGCTACAAGAGGCGAGGCAGTTAATACAAGGGCTTGAGGAATCAGAGGAACAAGGCCCACGTCAGACACCTCAACCGGATGCTAAGCGAGAAAGTCCCAAGAGGACTACGTCCCTGACGTTGGATGATCTGGAAGAGTTAAGGAATCGACCTTACCATAGTCAATTTAAAGAGATGAATCAAGGCATCGACTGGGGCTACGGCATGGGTCGTCGCTAATCTGCGACCAGGTGATTACGTCTACCTTAGTGCCGTTGCCTCTCTTGGTACTGGATAGCTGTAGTATAATACAGTTATGGTTATCATTAGCTTGCTATCTTGGTGGTACTCGGAGGGCTGGTTGGAGCAAATCAGCTTAACCAAGCGGTCATTCATCAAGCTGGCAGACAAGTTTAGCATCGGCATGCTGCTCAGGACGCTCTTTGCTCCCTTTCGTCAGATCTCAGTAGGCGAGCAGGCGGGCAAAACCGCCAGCCTGGCCAGTGTCATTGCCGACAAGCTAATTAGTCGTCTGGTCGGTAGCGTGATGCGACTGGTCATGGTCTTCGTCGGGACGCTGGCTCTGATTATTTACGCCATCATTAGTGTACTCCGCCTAGCCGGCTGGCCGCTTTTGCCATTAGCACCGGTACTGGGTCTGATCTTGATGGTTAGCGTGGGGGCGCCGTGGAAAATAATCTAGACTATCGGCTGAATTATCGGGCTAATCGGGCGATTGAGGCGAGATATTGCCAGCGCTATGGTAAGCTGACTCGAGTTATTACCCTGGTCGGGGCTATCCTGCTGTCGTTGCTGGGCATAGTTCTACTACTGGCGGGCATGGCAATCGGCTGGTTGGTATTGATGCTGGCGGGCTGGTCGCTGGTGCCATATCTGTGGCTACGCTCTCGGCTGAGGGATATGCCGGCGACCAAGCAGCCTCGCAACATCGGTGACATTTTATCGCTGGAAGTACTGGGCTTGTTGCCCCAAGATCCTAACCCTCGCACCATCATCGAGGCACTAGCCAGTAGCGGCGGAGCGAAGTTTCTGGCTAATCGTCTAGGCATCCCGATTCAGCAGGTAGTCCAGTTGACACCGGCCGATGCCGGCTTGACGGAGAGTGTCTGGCGAGAATCAATCAACATCTGGTCTCACCTGCCTGAGCGAACTAGTACGATTCCTTCGGTAGTGGTAGTGGCGGCCATCATCCGCCTCAATCCTGACTGTACCGACATCCTTAACAATCTGCGGATAGACGCCAGTGATGTCTACCGAGGCGTGGAGTGGCTGGAGCATTGGGAGATGCAGGCGAGGCGCAGTAGCGACCTGAAGTTGACCGGCGGGATTGCCCGTGACTGGTCATTCGGCTATATCCCTACCTTGGAGCATTTTGGCACCAATCTGAGCCTCAAGTATTCCGAGGGACGACGGTCAATGGCCGGTAATCTGATGCGCAACCGACTGCTGGTCGACGACATGATTAAATACTTGTCCAGCAACGCTCGGCGTAATGTGGCACTGATCGGACCGCTAGGGGTGGGTAAGTCTACCGTGGTGGAGGCGTTAGCCGACATCTTAATGGACTCCAAGTCAGGTGCGTCATCCGATGTCAAGTTTAACCAGGTCTTTATGCTGGATGCCTCGGCGATAATCTCGGCAGCTAATGCCAGAGGTGAGATTGAGCAATTGATCGGTCGCTTGCTCTCCGAAGCGTACCGAGCCAAGAACATCATTCTTTTCCTAGATAATGCCGAGTTATTTATGTCCGACGGTACCGGCTCGGTCGATCTGTCCAATCTACTTCAGCCGGCAATCGAGGGCGGCGGACTCAAGCTGATCATGGCGATGGAAGAGCAGCGGTTCCTCCAGATCGCTCAGGCCAAGCCGGCACTGACCAGCGCTCTTAACCGGATCGAGATCACTCCGACCGACGACAACGATACCATCAGAGTACTGGAAGATCGGATAATCCCACTGGAGTATGGTAGTACGACACTCTTCACCTATCAGGCGCTGACTGAGGCGTATCGCCTGTCTAATCGCTACATCCATGATGTGGCTCAGCCTAGAGCCTCGGTTCAGCTACTGGAGAGTGCCGCTCAGCGGGCTTCGGGTGGGGTGGTTAACCCTAGCGTGGTAGCGCAGACTATCGAGCAAACCCTGGGCATCAAGGTCGGAGGTAATCTACAGAGCGGTGATGCTCAAGCCGAGAAAGATAAGCTGCTTCACCTGGAGGAACTAATTCATCAGCGGATGATCAATCAGACTAAGGCGGTCTCAGCGGTGGCATCAGCCCTGCGTCGGGCTAGGGCGGGGGTGCGCAATGAGAACCGTCCGATCGGCACCTTCCTCTTTCTCGGTCCGACCGGTGTCGGTAAAACTGAGCTGGCTAAGTCGCTGGCGGCAGTTTATTTCTCAGGCGAGGATCATTTAGTCCGGATTGATCTGAACGAATATGTCCGGGCGGAAGATGTGGCTCGCTTGATTGCTGATGGGGCGACCGACCCAATGTCGCTATCGGCTCAGGTGCAAAAGGATCCCTTCAGCGTGGTGCTGCTGGATGAGATTGAGAAAGCCCACCCTAATGTGCTGACGACTTTGCTACAGGTGCTGGACGAGGGAGTGCTAAGGGATATCAACAACCGCCCGATCAGCTTCCGAGACACTATCCTGATCGCTACCAGTAATGCCGGGGCGGACAAGATCAGGCAGTATATTGAGGCCGGCTATCAGCTGGAGCAATTTAGCGAGCAGATTCAAAATGAGCTGATTAGCTCGGGGCAATTCAAGCCGGAGTTTCTTAACCGTTTTGACGAGATCGCTGTCTTTAGACCGCTGACCAAGTCGGAGCTGCTGCAGGTGATTGACTTGATCTTAGTCGGTATCAATAAGAACCTAGCTAACCAGAAGGTCGCCGTGGCGGTTGATGATCAGGCGAAGTTGGCACTGGTGGAGGCCGGTTATGATCCCCGTCTAGGTGCCCGACCGATGCGCCGAGTGGTACAGCGTACGGTCGAGAATATCGTCGCCGAGAAGATCCTGACCGGCGAGCTGGTGCCTGGCTCAGGTATCCGCCTTAGCCTAGCCGACATCCAGGCGAGCCTGGCGAAAGATGGCTAAGGCAGTTGGGCCTGTAAACATTCGGCTTGATAGTTTTATAGACGCACCTGTGAATGTTGCTCTAGCCAGTCAGCAATCACGCTAGCATTAAGGTGACTTACTGCAATGTGGACAGCAAAGTCTTCCAGCTCACCTTGTCGTGCTATAAAATTATACTCATTTATCTCTAGCAGCGTCAGTCCAGCCAGCATTGCTGTGCGCTTATTACCATCAATAAATGGATGGTCACAGATAATACCTCGCACCAATGCTGCCGCTTTATCGCATACTGTTGTGTAGAGCTCTTTGCCGAATACTGTTTGATATTGTGTCGATACTGCGGCTTCCAACTGTCCGAGATTGCGTATGCCGTCTGCACCGCCGTCCTTGACGAGCACTAATGCGTGAAACCGTATGATCTGCTCTAGAGTCAGGTAAACCATTAACGCTTTGCCAGATTAGAAAACTCTGTCTTATATCGCTTGATCAATTTATTTGCAGCCTTAAGCACTTGATCGTCGTCAGCTGCTACCGGGTGCTTTCGTATAGTGATTTCAATTTCATCACCATCACGTATTCCCAGCGCCTTCAACTGTTTGGCCGGTAACGTCACGCCACGGCTGGAGCCAATCTTGATAACTTTTTGAATCGTCGTTACTACCATATAAATACTATAGTTATATTATAACAAATATGCACTAATCTTTGTGTCAGTAAAACTACCTTGCAATGTCTACTACATGCGAGCTGCTTGGTGCTGCGAGAGTGCCTATACGTAATATAACATCCGTGGCTACGACCAAACTTTCTATTTTAACCATGAGTGTCAACTTTTGGATTGGAATGTAGGATATACTTGTTGTTAGACGCGTTTCTAACGTCCTTTCCGGTTAATTGACTTTCCAAAAATCCATTAAACCACGGGGCTAAAATTGAAACGTGTCTTTATTTAGCTTATCCTTTGCAGTTAAGGTGTTAATTTAAGTTCGTGCTTGACAAATGCGGGGGGGTGTTACAGTGAGTAGCATCAAGCTACATCCGGTAACAGGTCGGATGGCTTGCGTTCTTTAAGGGAGAGGGCACGATGAGAGATACGCATGAGTTTAGACTAGTGTTAACGCCATTCTGTCATTACCATTGTTTTTTCTGCCACAACGAAGGGTGCGTCGAAGAGCGCACACCTCTTTTACTATCTCCAAAAGACTATTGTTATATTACAAAGATCGGTAGAGATTTGTGGGGGTGGAGAACAGTAACAATGACTGGCGGTGAACCATTGATTTCGCCTATATACAATGAAACCTGCGAAAGAATTGTTAACGAAGGTATTGATATAACCACTGTTACAAACGGGTCGCTTGTGTCTAGTCCGAAGAAAGTCCTAAAACACAATAATCAGGTTAATATTTCTGTTCACTCAATGAACCCATATGTCTATCAGAAGATCACGGGGTCGTCTTTTCCGCTCAGTCAAATACTTGATACTATCGTATCTATAAGAGTACAGCTTCCGGATATAAGGATTCATCTGAATTCAACCGTAATTCGAGGGCTAAATGATGATGTGGAGAGTATGGAAAAACTAATAGAATTTGCGCAGAGCGTGGGAGGATGTGCTAAGTTCGTTGATCTTGCTTCTAAAGATAAGAGTCTCGTAGTACCGATTTGTGAAATATGCGATGCTCTTAGAAGCATTGGATTTGTTGAAGAAGACGGGAATACATGGCAAACATATTTTGTTCGTAACGGTAGCCGAGTTATTGTTACTAGGTGCGGATTCGCTGATGAACATAAGGGTAACGGGCTGAGGAATCTCTTTGTAAACCCAGACGGCGTAATTATTTGTAATGATGCCGTCAAGCTATCGATCAACGTATTAAGAGAAGTTCATTCACGAGATAGCTATACATTTGCGAAAAAAGTTGAATGGCTCTTCCCTCGGGCTAGGGAGCACTAAACTAGTAGTGTGAGTCCTTGGCTGTTATCATGCGCTAGATATGGTTTTGCTATCTAGCGCAATTTTTATTATACTTAAGTTATTATTAACGGTAATGATGGAGAGGTGTAAATGAAGAATCTAGAGATAGAGAAGCGATACCTGGTGAAAGGTGGTGGTTTTGATCAACTTGATGATATCAAGCCTTATATTGTCACTGGCTCTGAAGTGGTAATGAATGACTATTACGTACCCAACGGAGATGAGCACAAGGATCTACGCCTACGCCACAAAGGTGACTGCTACGTCATTACTCGCAAGCGACCGATTAAGGAGGGTGATACAACGACAATGATGGAAACGACCATCCCGCTGTCGAGCGAAGAGTTTGCGGCCCTCAGTAGCGGCATCTCGACTAACGTTCAGAAGAGCCGTTATACTGTCGATATGCTTGGCCGTCAGGCAGATCTAGATATCTTCTCAGGTAGGCATGACGGATTGATCGTGATTGAGTTTGAGTTCAAAGATGAATCAGACCTAGCTAAGTTTATGAAAGAAACGAAGCTGGACTTGCCTGATGTGACTAATGTTGAATGGTTGGCTGGCGGACGTCTAGCTGAAACATCGCTAAAAGACATAGAGTCCAAGCTGAAAAGCCTAAATAAATAGAGCCCGCACTTACACCACGTGGGGTGTCTGACAGGATTCGAAGGCTTCTTTGCTGGCGCAAAGTCGCAGGTTCAGCCTCAGGCGTCGACAAGCCTTTTCTTAAAATAATGCCCATTGTGTCATTTACATGGGGCGTCTGACAGGATTCGAAGGCTTCTTTGCTGGCGCAAAGTCGCAGGTTCAGCCTCAGGCGTCGACAAGCCTTTTCTTAAAATAATGCCCATTGTGTCATTTACATGGGGCGTCTGACAGGATTCGAAGGCTTCTTTGCTGGCGCAAAGTCGCAGGTTCAGCCTCA
>CAJPSI010000016.1 GCA_905373275.1 Candidatus Saccharibacteria bacterium UBA1103
CACACGAGCCAGCCAGGCGGGTCTGAAGGAAATGATGACGAGACGAAGAGTGAGGGCTGTAGTGACGAGTAATCCGGGGAAGAGGAGACCACCTGTATTGCTCGTACGGAGAAGAGTTATACGTAGAGGGGAAATTACAAATCCTGCTCTGATGCTATCATATAGGTATGATCTATTTCCTCCACGGTGACAACGACTACCTGATCAGCCGGCGAGCCAAAGAACTGCGCCAAGCATTCGCTCGGGAGCACAGCCCCGACGCTATCACCACCATTGACGGCACCGAAGTAGCACCGGCTGACCTGACCTCTCAGCTGACTGCACTCAGCCTCTTCGACCCTTATCGGCTGGTCGTCGTCTCAGCCGTTACCGCCCAGGCGGGCAACTGGACCATGCTGGAGACGAACCTGGCTCATATTCCCGAGCAGACCACCGTCATCTTGACTGATATTAAAGCTCTGAGCAAAGTGCACAACCTCACTATCACTCGCACCATGAAAGAGCTGAGGCGCCTCGGCGCCACGATAGAGAAGTTTGACCTGGCTAGGAGCAGCTATCAACTCCGACCGTGGCTGGAGGCAGAACTCAAGCGTCACCGGCTAAGCGTCGAGCGAGGCGTTACCGATAAACTGCTTGAGCTAACGGCGGGTGAGGAGAATCAGCAAGCCCGTCTCGAACTGGAGCTAGACAAGCTGGCGCTACTAAGTGGCGAACTAACGGTTCAGCTGGTCGAGCAGTATGTTCAGCCCAGCCCCCAGACTAATGCCTTTGCCATCTTAGAGGCAGGGCTAGCCGGCGACCAAGCTAAGGTGGCACAGCTGCTTGACCGGCTGATCATGGCGGGGGAGGACAGTAATCGCTTCCTGGGGCTACTGGCCTCACAAGCCCTAGCCCTAGCCGGCGTCTTGACCGGAGCTAAGGTCAAACTCAGCCCCTATCAACTGAATCAGACTCGCCAACTGGCTGAGCGCCTAGGCGATCGTCAGCTATCCCGGCGACTAGGCGAGATTGTTGAGAAGCTCGCCCGGCTGGATGGTAAAATGAAACAATCCGCACCGGATGAAGCTTGGCTCTACATCCGCACTGCATTGAGTGAGATGTGGATGGACAGCTAGCTAGCTTTGACTTTGGTCGACGCCTTACTAGTAGTGGTTTTGGCGGACTTGGCTTTACTGGTTGGCTTACCGGCTTCTTTACCGGTAGCTTTAGTCTTCGCCGGGGCTTTAGCCGGGATCTTGACGCCGGACTCTTTGGCGAGCTTAGCCAAGTGCTTGATCCGTCTAGCGGCAGCTTGTTTAGAGATGACATTCTTCTTCGCAGCGGTATCAATAGCGCTCTGAGCCTGACACATAGCACTAAAGCTGGGGCTACTCTGGAAAGCCTTGATAGCGGTGCGCATAGCCCGCTTGGTGCGCAGGTTTTGGGCATAACGGCGCTGATCCTGCTTCATCTGCTTGATGGCTGATTTGATAAGTGGCATATAACTCCTGTTTCTAGCGATCCTAAGACCACCTTATTTGACAAGGCTATTCTAGTGGAAAACTTAGCCTGGGTCAATGCAGGTGTATGGGGGCAGACTCATCACCGTTATCTCCTCGGTTTACTACAATATCTAACGGCGATGAATCCGCCCGACTTATACTCCCAGTGCACTCAGCGGGATCACATTTATCCCATCCGGTCGGGTATAGGCATAGCCTGAACCGACGATGACACTGCGAGAGAGAATACGCCGTCCCTTACCCTCGACGACATTCTTGGTCAGAGCAGTCAGCGCTCTGGCGCCCTCATCGACGAAACCATCGCCCAGCTTGACCTCGAAAATAGCACAATCCCCATTCGGCTTCTCGACGACGGCATCAACCTCCAGTCCTGATGAGTCACGATAGTAGCATACATCCGCTCCCAGCCGGCTAGCGTAGACTCTGAGATCGTGGATGACCTGCGACTCGAAGACGAAGCCAGTATAATTCAAGTCGCTGAACAGGGCAGACGAATCTAGCCCTAGACAAGCAATGGCTAGTGATACATCGGCGAAGTGGCGCCTGGGTGACTTGCGAAGCTTGGCAGACGAGCGGATGTGAGTGTTCCAAGCCGGCTGATCCTCGATGATCATTAGCCGGTCAAGGGCATCAAGATAATCAACGACGGTCGGGCGGGAAATATCATCACCGGCAACATTTTGGATATCCCGGATGAAAGTTGACACTTCGGTGATAGTGGATAGATTACGAGCTAGCGACTGTAGCAGGTATTGAACTCGTACCGGGTCACGCTTGACATCAGACACTCGACTCAAGTCGACTTCGGTCAGTAGTCTGACATAAGAGGTGTTGATCTGGCGGGCGTCAGCCTCATCTAGCCCAACTAGCCCTGGCCAACCGCCAATGACCAGTCGTTGAATGATCGTGTGGATGTCGGTCTTGTACTCTTTCGCTTTGATGGGCTTACCGTCAAATAAACCAGCCAGCGAGACATAGCCGTCGGAGTAGCCTAGCTCTTGCCAAGACATAGTATGCATATGTAGCTCGATGAATCGTCCTGCTCCCGAGTGCATGCTGACCTCTTCTACCGGATTAGCGGAGCCGGTCAAGATGAATTGACCTTTACTGCTTCGATCATCTACCGCATGGCGGATATAGTTCCAGAGTCGGGGCTGGGCTTGCCATTCATCAATCAGCCGGGGAGTGGCGCCATCCAGCAAAGCGGTCGGGTCAATTCCCATCAAAGGGGTTACCTGCGGGTCGCTATCGACTTGCAGGATGCTCTTCGCTTGTTGCTTGGCCGTCTCAGACTTACCACAGGCTTTCGGACCTTTGATCAAGACTGCGCCGGCGACGTCGAGTGAGTGGGTCAGCTCTTGGTCAATGATGCGGGGGATGTATTGCTTCATAATGCTTATTTAAGCATGCTACTTTACAAATTTCCAGTATTTTACTTTACATTTTTCCAATATTTTATTTATCATTTTTCTAACGACCGTAAGAGAGAGGTAGTGTACCGGCCGAAGGATACGACTCTGCATTTGTCACCGGTTAGCATCTGTGGTATCATCTAGGCTAAGTTTAAGGTCAGTGAACCTACAGGATAGATGTGCATAAACTCGAAAACACTAAAACAAAGATAACCATTGAGAGAGGAGTGAAGTAGTGGCTGATAGACCGGTCGACGAAGAATTATTAAATGACATCAATCTTGACGAAGCGGGAGAGCCGACCGACGGCGATATTACTAGTGATATTGATGACGATACTGTCATCGAGCCCTCTGACCTGGACAGCATTTCTGATGATAGCGTTCGGGTCTATCTGCGAGAGATTGGGCGCATCCCACTATTGACGCCGGAAGAAGAAGCGGAGATTGCCTATGATATCGTTAAGAACGCTGAGCCATTGGCCGAGGCAGAGCAGAGACTCAAGGAAATCGAGGCGGAGCGAAAGAGCGAGTCTGACCCGGCGAAGCGAGCCGGCTTGCAGAAAGAAGCGACCGGCCTGCGTTTTAAGATTAAGAGGCTGAAACGACCGAAGGATAAGATGGCAGAGGCTAACATGCGCCTGGTGGTCTCGATCGCCAAGCGTTATTCGGGGCGAGGTCTGGACTTTCTCGATCTGATCCAGGAGGGCAATACAGGGTTGCTCAGAGCGGTAGAGAAGTTTGACCCGGACCGAGGCTTTAAGTTCTCGACCTATGCGACTTGGTGGATTCGCCAGGCGATTACTCGGGCGATTGCCGACCAAGCTCGGACTATCCGGATCCCGGTCCATATGGTAGAGACGATCAATAAGCTGCTGCGGACACAGCGCAAGCTAACCCAGGAGCTTAACCGAGAGCCGTCCGTCGAGGAGCTGGCAGAGGCGCTGGGCGAGACGCCGGAGAAGATCAAGTACGTCTTTAAGATCAAGCAAGATATCCAGAGTCTCGATGCCACTATCGGTGGTAGTGATGAGGACGATGCCAGCGAGCTGGGCAACTTCGTTGAGGATGATACGGCGGTTAGCCCGGAAGATGCTACTAATGATCGCTTACTGAAAGAGCAAGTCATGGAGGTGGTAGGGCAACTATCCGATCGGGAACAGAAGATCATCAAGCTTCGCTTTGGGCTGGATGGCGGGCGACAGCACACTCTAGAGGAAGTCGGTGTGGAGTTTGCGGTGACTAGAGAGCGGATTCGTCAGATAGAAGCCAAGGCGCTGATGCGGCTACGCAAGAATAAGGAGACGGAGAAACTCCACGATTATCTGAACTAATGAAGGATGAGCCGGCGAAACAAGCCAAGCCCAAGATCTTTGTCTTGATCGATGGCAAATCGCTTTTCTACCGGGGGTACTATGCCATGCCTCATCTTTCGACTGCCGATGGGCGACCGACGGGCGGGGTCTACGGCTTTGCTTCGCTGGCGCTGGAGCTGGTTCGTCAGCTCAGACCGGATTATGTAGCAGTAGCTTGGGATAAAGCTAAGACCAACATCCGGCGTCGTCGGGCTATCTACCCGGAGTATAAAGCCAATCGTCACCCGGCGCCACCGGATTTTTATCAGCAGATTCCGATCTTGCGTCAGCTGCTAGGGGCGCTGGGTTGGCCTTTCTATGAGGTGGACGACTATGAAGCAGATGATATCATCGGCACTTTGTCTAAGCAGGCTAACCGAGCCGGTATTCATACGGTGATCGCTTCGTCAGACCTGGACATGCTTCAGCTGATCGATGATGACACCGAAGTCTATGCTCTTAAGAAGGGGCTAAGTAGTATTGATCGCTTCGACTTTAAGGCTTTTCAGGCTAAGTATGGCATCCGGGTAGATCAGTTCTTAGATCTAAAGAGCCTTAAGGGGGATAGTAGCGACAACATCCCCGGTGTACCCGGGGTAGGCGAAAAGACGGCTGTGGCGCTACTGCAGAAGTATCATGACCTGGATGGTGTCTACGCTCACCTGGATGAAATTACCGGAGCGGCTCAGCGCAAACTGGCTGATGGTAAGGCCAGTGCCTATATGTCGAGAGAGCTGGTGCAGATTCAGTGTGATGCACCAATCCCTCTCGACTTACAGGCGGCAGACGTGGAGAAGTTGGATCGGCAGAGGCTGCGTCGGCTTCTACTGGACCTGCAATTCACCTCACTGCTGAGGCGACTACCTGCTGATATGCAAGTGTCTGAGAGAGATGAGACGGCCGGCGCAGAGACTGCTATCGAGCTGGCAGTAGAGTTCCATGCGACTTCTTTGCCGGACAGACTGACCGGTACGGTCATGGCGGTGCCGGCTGAGGACGGTTTACTGCTCAGCGATCAGCCGGGTCAGTATTACAAGACTAGTTACAAGCTGGCGGCAGAGTTGCTCACGGCGGTGCCGGTGGTAGCTTATGACCTGAAGGAGCTGGCTAGCCGGTTTCTCCAGCGTAATCTCCCCGTTAAGTTCGTGGCTAGCTATGACGTCGGTCACGCCGGCTTCCTGGTGGGGTCGCTCAGCAAGCCACGCACCCTAGCGGATATCTTGGCTGAGCTGTCGGATCAGTCGGAGTCAAGGCAGTTGGCCGTCGTCTATCAGCTTTGGCAGCAGACTCGTCGGCAGCTAAATCAGCTGCCTCAGTTGGCACAGTTGGCGAGTCGGGTGGATTTCCCCTTGCAGCTGGTCTTGGCCAGGATGGAGGAGCGGGGCGTCCTGGCTGATCAAGCTCAGCTGGCTCGACTGCATCAAAAGCTGGGCGACAGCTTAGCGCTATTAGAGCAAGCTATCTGGCGGGAGGTAGGCTATGAATTTAATGTAGCCAGCCCGGCTCAATTGTCCGAGGCGCTATTTACCAAGCTGGCCTTGAAGCCGACAGCTCGCAAAAATAAGCGAGGGAGCTACCCGACCGGGGCTAAGGAGCTGGCTAAACTGCGGTCGGCGCACCCGGTCATCGATCTGATCATCAAGTACCGGGAGCTGGCTAAGCTCAAGACCGGCTATGCCGATACCTTGCCCAAGCTGATTGCTCCCGACGGGCGGATTCATACGACCTTTAGCCAGAGTATCACGGCGACCGGGCGCTTGTCGTCGAGCAATCCCAATATGCAGAATATCCCCGCTCGAACCGAGCAGGGGCGAGAGATCAAGCGAGCTTTTATCGCTCCGGTCGGTCGGGTCTTGGTCAATGCCGACTACGCCCAGTTTGAACTACGCCTAGCGGCTGCTCTGGCGGGTGATCAGGCATTGATCCGGGTCTTTGACGACCCGACTAATGACGTTCACACCATGACGGCGGCTGAAGCTTATGGGATTACTCCGGCTGAAGTTACGCCCGAGCAGCGTCGTCATGCTAAGGTGATTAACTTCGGTATTCTCTACGGCATGAGTCCGCATGGGCTAGCCGAGGCGACGGACATGAACCTGAGCGAGGCGAGAGAGTTCATCGACAAGTACTTCCGGGCTCGTCAGTCGATCCGGGATTATCAGGCGAAGGTGATTGAGCAGGCGAAGGAAGACGGCTATGTACAGACCTTGCTCGGTCGACGTCGCCCGGTACCGGGGCTGCGATCGTCTAATACGATGGTACGGGAAGCCACTAAGCGAGCGGCTATCAACCTGCCGGTGCAAGGGACGGAGGCCGACCTAATGAAAATGGCGATGCTTAAGGTCGAGGAGATTGCCGGCGCCAGCCAGATCATGCAGGTACACGACAGCATCATGGTCGAGTGTGATGAAGCCGAGGCGGAGCGCATTGCCGGGGAGATGAAGCGGATCATGGAGCAGATCTACCCCGAGCTGGGTGTCCGCTTATTAGTCGAGACGAAGATTGGTCACGACTGGAGTCAGCTATAGCCCGCCCAGCACCCAGCAGATGCGTTAGTTAGACTAGCTAATTACAGTGAAGCATGATTATACACTTTTTCCGCTTAGGTAGCGTAGTGCCATGCATCCTGCTGGACTGCTGGGGCTTTATGTATATACATAATGATACTTATGTGCTATAATGCTTATCATAAATAGGAGACGCCATGATGCAAGTAGTGATTAGTAAATGGGGCAATAGCTCGGCCATTCGATTGCCCAAGCAGCTGATGAAACGGTTGCAGCTGCAGCCGAACGATATTTTGGACTATAAAACTACAGGGGATAAAATCATTCTGGAGAAAGCCGGTAAAGCTCCGGAGCTGACGGTGGAGGAGCTTTTCAGAGGCTACAAGGGGAAGCCGGTCAATATCACCCCGGTGGTGTTTAAGAGTACCGGGAACGAGCGGTGGTAATGGTTCGGCAAGGATCTATCATTAAGATCAACCTTGACCCGAAGGCCGGGCATGAGCAAAGAGGATATCGTCCTTATATCTGTCTGAGTCATAGCATAGTCACCAAGTATTCCAATATCGCTATTTTTGCTCCGATTAGTAACACCGGACGAAACTATCCCTTTTACGTGCCGCTGGACGGCACCGCATCAACGGGCAAGGTTTTACTGGACCAGCTGGTGACGATCGACTACAACGCCAGAAATTACCGCTACGTGGAAGACATTCCGGATGACTTATTGGAAAAGCTTCTGGCGAGAGTGAAGGTGTTATTCGAAAAAGGTTAAGAGCAGGTCTTGGGTCGGGTGGTATGTGCTTAAGTTTGCGCTCGTAGCGGTTTGTCGTTACAATGATAAGCGTAATGAGACGAACTAAGATACCTTTTGGTGCCATCGCTTTAGTCATATTGATCGCTATGGTGATGATCGGAGGGATAGTCTTTCTGGCGCAGACCATCTTTGGCGGTAAAAACGAGCCGAAGAAGCCGGAGCAGCAGGTGACCCATAGCATCTTGGAGCCGACCGACTCGACGGTGGTGCGCATGGAGGTGCGAGGGCCGGTGCTGGCCAAAGAGCGCCATTATGAGATCAGCGCCAGCATCACTCCGAACCAACGCAAGCTGGTGATATATAAAGGCTATGGGCGAGAGGACGTCCTCAAGACGATGGAGCTAGGTAATACCAAGGAAGCGTTTGCCAACTTCCTGGCTGCCTTAGGCGATAACGGCTTTATCAAGGCTAACGAAAAGAGTGCCCGGAAGAGCAGCGGTCTCTGCGCCTCCGGTCAGCTGATTGACTTCATCCTGGATAACGGGAGCTATGGCAAGTCTGAGCTGTGGACTACTTCTTGCGGTGATATCGAGGGCAGCTTTAACGGTAACGGTGCGGCTGTCACCAATTTGATCTTGGGTCAATTGCCCGGTAGCAAGGCCGCCATTGACGAAGTTCAGCGTTCGTTGTAACGCTGAAGCTTTATATTTTACCCCTGGTGGTTGACGCTATGACGTCAATGATGATAAACTTAACAACATATGACTGGAACGAAGACCACGATCTACCTGCCGGAGGAACTGCGCAAGACCGTCAAGAAGCACCTGATCGATACCGGTGAGACATTGTCAAAGTATGTCGAGATCGCCCTGACTCGCCAGCTGGCTTTTGATAAAACTCGGGCAGGCAAGAAGCGCCTCAAGGAGAAGCAAAAGGCCGTCGAGCTAAATAACGTCATCAAAGAGCTCATCAGGGGCGAGCAGTAGTGCCGGAGCTACCCGAGGTCGAGACGGTACGTCGTGGCTTGGCGGGGCTAATACTTCACCGGCAGATCACTAAGGTGACTAGCTTGTGCGATAAGTCACTTCAGATCGCCCCGGCAGACATCAGCCGGCTGGTGACCGGAGCGACCATTGCCGGTGTCAGGCGTCGGGCTAAGATGCTGATGATCGACCTGACTGGTGGCTACACCTTGCTGATCCATCTGAAGATGACCGGTCAGCTGGTTTACAGGGGCGATCAGGCGTGGGCGGCAGGTCATCCGAATGACTCAATGATCGGTGAGCTGCCTGATAAGTCGACCAGGACGATCTTTGAGCTATCCGGTGGCGGTAAGCTATTCTTTAATGATCAGCGTAAGTTCGGCTGGATCAAGCTATATCCGACCGGTGAAGTGATGCAGCTGGCCAGCATAGTTAAGCTCGGACCGGAGCCTCTGTCGGGCGACCCGTGGCGGGAGTTTTTACCACGGTTGCGTCGGCATCAGAAATCACGGATTAAGACGGCTATCCTGGACCAGACGGTGCTGGCCGGTGTCGGTAATATCTAAGCCGACGAGAGCTTGTGGCTAGCCCGGATCAACCCGACGACTAGAGTCGAGCAGCTGTCAGATGATGATCTGCACCGCCTGCTTGACAGCATCATCGAGATCATGAATCAGTCGCTCCGGGCGGGTGGCTCGACGGCTCGCAACTACGTCAAAGCGGATGGTAGCAGAGGTGACTATCTGGATAAGTTCGCCCGAGTGTATCACCGGGAGGGTCAGCCTTGCGCCCGCTGCGGACACGAGATCAGGAAGATCAAGCTAGCGGGACGAGGCACTCACTATTGCCCGGCTTGCCAGCCTCTATTAGATAAATAGCGGTGCCTACATTGACATGACCCGGCTCGGATGATAGTATACTACGTATAGGAGAGTGTTCACCTCTCCGCCGTAGGGGATGGTTGCTTCGGCGCCATTCTCATGAGATAGCACCGTGTAGACGGTGCTATGCTCGATTTTAGAGGGGGCGGCTTTTGATTTTATCCTCGATATTAGCAATAGAATCTAACAAGTAGCTGCGGTGATCTAGCTGGTGAGAAAGATCGAACAATCTAGTCGATAAGTAATTATTTCTTCTTGTCTTGGGTGTAGCAAGTACTGTTACTTGAGCTCTTCGACCTATGCGAAGTAGCGTACATATCGCTTCGGAATAATCTCCGTCGCAGGATAACAGTACTATATGAAGTCTCTTATTTCTGTTGGTGGCGACGCATTCAAGCATATCTGAGGTGAGATAGACATCTACATTTGACTTAAGCTTTATCTTTCTGGGCAAGACTTGGATTATATTCTTGTAGCCACATTTTTTGCAGACAACTTCTTTATGACGAGCCTGGTCAATATATTCTTTGCGAACCAGAGTACATATCTTATACCCGGTACTCCTTAAGTGATCAAAATACTTGTCTTTTTTACTGTCGCCTCGTGATATTCCTTCGTAGTATCTGACTTCGGCTAGCTTAGGATATTTGTTTTTTAGATAGTTATACAATCTAACAAAATCAATCTTGAACCCGCAGCTCCGCTCGCAGGCGCTACGAATATTGCTCACGTCTATATAGACGTGAGTCTCGAGATCGGTACGTTTGATAGTGTTGGTTAGAGAGCGTTTTGTGTTCTTAGCTTGCTTCATTGACATTAGTTTAGCACACTACGACAGCTGCTCTCTGTCGCTTAGCGTCGAGTAGGTATGAGGGTAGTCATGGCTCATGGGCTAACGACTAGCAAATGGGTAACCTTATTTATGAGATAATGCTGTGGCCTGTCCAGCACCCAGCAGGATGCATAACGCTAAGCTACCTAAGCAAAAAAGATACGTAATCCACGCTTTGTCATAACTAGCTAGCTTAGCTAACGCATCAGCTGGGCTGCTGGGGCTTTGCAATCAGCCCGACTATGCTATAATCAATTATAGTTATGGTTAAAAGTGGGGACAACATAAACAAAGAGGTGTCATTAGTCGGTGCGGTGCAGTCGGGCGACTCACCGGTGACTGAGCCTGTTAAGAAGCCGTCCGGCGGGCGCTTGCTCAAGGTCGGGCAAGTCGTCATGGGGGTAGTCTTAGTCTTGGCGCTGGTCGCCATCGGCATCTGTGCCTTTACTGATCTGGACGACCAGCTGGGGAACTACTTGGCGTATAGCAAGTATAATATCAAGTCGGAGTCTGATGCCGGTAAACTGATCTATGAGGGCAAAGAGAAGCCGGCTATCTGGTGGTATGAGGGTCAGATCAAACAGGCCAAGGATAAGCAGAAGCAGGCGAAGATGTATTTAGAACTGGCGACGCTTCTATCTGTCTTTAGCGATAAAAAGGAGATGAAGCTTGATAAGTCGCTCGTCTATGCTAAGAAGGCCGAGGACATACTCCATAGCGCAGACACAGCCAGTATATTGGAAGAAATCTACACTAAGCGACACGAGCAGAGCGAGGCTGATAAGTATAATGAGCTATATATTCAGCGATCGGGAGGGAAAGATAAGGAGCCGATAGGTTAGGGTGGTTGTCATGGCGAAAATGAATGCTATTAATCATAAGAGTTGGCTGACTTGGCTGGGCAAAGCACTTCTAGCTATAGCTATCATAATGGTCTTGTCTACGGTTCATGGATCGTCTGCTGTGGCGTTATCGCATATTGGCCCCAGCAGTCCGGGTGATAGATATAGTATGACCAGAGATTCAACTCACACGTACGAGGAGTTGCATGTTCCAGTTTACTTTAAGGATAACCCCGGTAGTGTTAGGGTGTTCGTGGAGGATACAAAATGGAGAGGAGGGGCATATTTTAATGGCACCCTCATTTATGGTCCAGGTGGTGAGTTCACGGTTAGTGGCTTTCAGTATGATAAGGAGACCGGATACTGGAAGAGTATGATAATAGCTCATATGGCAAGTAAGTTGATGTTTCAGTTTAGGCTACGACTAGAAAGAACTGATGGTATCATTGCTTATGCTAAGGGTGCAGCTTCGCAGGCTAGCAATCATTATAATAACGATATGGATGATCTCCTCGGTCCTTTTGAGACAAAGGAAATGCATATGGCTCTACCTTGTAGTTTTACTCAGCCAACCAGAATTGGGCCAAACACCCCGTATCACTTCATATTATACGATCTGGACACCTGGTATCCCGAATGGCACGAAACAAAGAAGCATAATAACAAATGGTGGCACAATAACGGCATGAGTACCATAAACGTTCGAGTCATTGATGAAAATACGAATGAAGTTGTAGCCGAGTATAAAGGGAAGGACTATCAGTGTGGTCGGCGTGGGGAAGGAGTAAGGGAGGGGCCTCAATGTATGGGAGAGAATGGAGTCCTAGATATTGATATGGTCATGCTACCCGGTCACAAGTATAAGACATTGATCGGTCCAACTTGGAAAAATAACCTAATTGAATATGAGCTACCTTTTGACAACATATTTTATAATATTAGCTGCGAGCCGAAGATTGATATGCGGGCGGCGGTCGACTACATTGACGAGGCCGGTCGCAAACGAGCTTCTGCCCAGGGTTGGTATAATAGCCAGAATAACAATAAGAGCAAAAGTGATGTTTTTGCTTTTGACCAGTGGGGTCATAATGCCAGAACGACGTGGTCAAGTGAGGGTGCTTCACCTGACCCGGCGATAATTCTCAAGGAAGACGCTAAAGTTACTCCAGGTAAGTTTTTGACTT